>NZ_CP036533.1:1044000-1392000 GCF_024585265.1 Bradyrhizobium sp. WBAH42 | reverse complement strand
GCGTCCTTCGACGAGAGCTTAGAGGGCATCGTCCGCGTCTCGGTGGTGGCGACCGGTATAGATAATCTCGATCCCGCGCAGGCGCAGCCGGTGGAAACCGCCCTCACCCAACTCGCCGGCAGGCTGCGCAGCGACGGCCGCCGCATCGCCGATCGCATCGAGCGCAGCGCCCCCCTTCCGCAAGCGGGAAGCCCGCCACTGCGCCCGCAGCCACACCACCCGGTGGGACCGCCGGCACGGCCGGGTCTGGACCATGCGCCGCACGCGGCGCTTCAGCCGCTTGATCCTTACGGCCGCGCCCCTGCGCGCAATCTGCCCGACGAGGCCGCTCTCGATATTCCGGCTTTCCTGCGCCGCGCGGCGAACTGAGCGGGGGGGAGCCAGGCCGCGTGTCGGGCGACCAGCGAGCCAAATAACAGGTCGTCATCCCGGGGCTCGCGAAGCGAGAGCCCGGGATCCATTTAGCCGCGGTGACCGTTGAGCAATGGATTCCGGGTTCGCGCCAAGGGGCGCGCCCCGGAATGACGGAGCAAAACAACAACGCTCCAAAGGCGCACAGCGCGCCGAGGCTTCACGCTGCCGTGCTGTGCGGCTTCTCCGCTGTTTCCTTCTTGTCCGTTTCCTTGTCGCGAGACAGCCAGGCCGGAAAGCGAAGCAGGCGTTCGTTGGTGTCCTTCGGCAGTTCGACGGGCGGCGCTTCAACGGCCGAACTCGGCAAGTCCAGCGCTGCGTGGCCGGATCGCACCGCATCCGCGCGCTGATCCAGTTCACGCAACAGGGGATCGAGCACGCTGTCGATCTCGGTCGCCACCGACACCAGGAAACTATTGAGCTCGCGCGCCTCGGGCACAACTGCCGCAGCCTGCTCGACCGCCCTGGAGAGACCGTCGACGACAGGTGCAAACGCGCCGGCCGCTTGCTTGATTCGCGTCTTGATCAGTTCGATCTCGCTCAGGACGCGCTCACGCTCCCGCCTTTTCTTCTCCTCCGAAAGGCGGGTTTCGATTTCGGCGATCTGGGCCGTCAGGGCCGTGGCTTCGGATGCGAGCGCATCGCGTCTGCCGCGCGCGCGATCGAGATCGCGGCTGAGATTGTCCACTAAGTCGTCCCTTGCGAACATGGCTTTGCTCCATAGGACAGGCGTTCTGCCCTGTAGGACGGCCTTGGCGCGAACCGCCAGCCTCGCCGCCGACCGGATGGCCGGATCGGCCGAAACAGGCATCAATTTCCGTCGCGTCACATGGGCCGACATGGTGATCCCCCATCGTCAGCATTAGGCGACCGCATGGTTAACAACAGGTTAATGTCAACAGGCGATGCGGCCATGGGGCTGCATGCCGGCGGCGTCGCCCGGCGGTCGGCTGATCGATGCCAAAGCCTTGCTGTCCGCGACATATTTCCCGGACAGCCCTTCCTCTCCTCGCTGCCGCTCATTTTCCGCTATACTCGCCCCGGTAGCATTCCCCGGAGGCGCATCCCATGGAGACCGCAGCCATTTCCGACCACAAGCCCGCCGGCAAGAACCTCGTCATCTGCTGTGACGGCACCGGCAACGAGATCTCGGAGAACATCTCCAACGTCCTGAAGCTCTATCGCTGCCTGCGCAAGACGGACAAGACGTCGCCGCGGCAGATGGTGTTTTACGATCCCGGCGTCGGCACCATGACGGAGCCGTCGACCTGGGGGCGCTGGAAGGCCAACATCAAGCTGGTGCTGGGGCTCGCCACCGGCTACGGGCTCGATGACAACGTGCTGTCGTCCTATTGCTTCCTGATCCAGCATTACGCGCCCGGCGACAGGATCTACCTGTTCGGCTTCTCGCGCGGGGCCTACACGGTGCGCGTGCTGGCGGGGCTGATCCACAAGGTCGGGCTGATCTCGCCGGAGCAGGCGAACCTCGCCGGCTCGGGCCTCATCGCCTACAAGCAATATTCCGGGAGCGGGCGCGGCAACGACGTCGAGGACCTCAAGGGCATCGTGTTCGACGAGAGCGGGCCGCTGCCGAAGGACGAATTCGACCTCGCCGCGCAGTTCGCGCGCATCACCTCGACGCGCTGGCCGACCATCCATTTCGTCGGCGTCTGGGACACGGTGGCGAGCGTGATCGTCCCGCGCGCCGACCGCTTCTACCTGCCGAGCCTGGAGGAGCTCGCCTTCACGCTGCGCGATCCGAGCGTAAAAATCTTCCGGCAGGCGATCGCGATCGACGAGCGGCGGCGCATGTTCCGCCTGAAGCCGTACGCGGAGCCGCAGGAGTTCTGGAGCAACCGCTACGTGCCTGACGAGAAGAAGGTGCCGCAGGACATTCTGCAGGTGTGGTTCGCCGGCGTGCATTGCGACGTCGGCGGCGGCTATCCGGAAGCCGAGAGCGGCGAATCCAAATATCCGTTGCTCTGGATGATCGACGAGGCCGAGAAGGCCGGGCTGAAGTTCAACCCGCGCACGGTGAACCAGCTCGCCTGGGGCATCCAGCGCAAGAACTCGCCGTTCAAATACGTCGAGCCCGCCTATACCGGGACAACCGGCATGCTGCACGATTCCATGACGGCGGTCTGGCGCGTGCTGGAGTTCTTGCCGAAGAGCGCGAAGTATAGGGAATGGCCGGCGCGGAAAGTCTGGTTCGGCTTTTACATCCCCGATGGCGAGCCGCGCCTGATCCCCGAAGGCGCGCATGTGCATGAGAGCGTGCTCAAGCGCATGGCGGTGGAGCCGGACTACCGGCCGGTGAACTTGCCGAAGGACTACGTGACGGTGCCGATGCCGGTGCCGCCGGGGGTGGATCTGGCGGCGGGAGCGGAGGTGGAGGGGGCTCTTACCCTCCCCTGGAGGGGGAGGGTCGGCACGCGATCGAGCGAAGCGAGATTGCGTGACGGGGTGGGGTGACAGTCTCTCAGCGGATGCACTGCCCGTGTTGAGAGATCACCCCACCCCGCTCGCGCTGCGCGCGATCGACCCTCCCCCTCCAGGGGAGGGTGGCACCCCGCTACCGCTGCTTTTGCCATTCGCCGACACTTTTCGTTAAAATTCTCGGGCGCGGCTTAGGGGGATCGCATCATCTCTTTTCCATGATTGGGACAGATCACCCGCCGCGAGACCTGCGGAATTGGAGGAGACGTGCCAATGCATCCGCGCAAGTTTGTCCGTGTGAAGCCCGCAGGCCTGGTGTCGCGCCAGGCCAAGATCATCACCGACCCGCGCGCGCCGGTGATCCCGTGCACGCTGATCGACTATTCGCCCGGCGGGGCCTGCGTCGATCTCGGCGGCCAGGTGAAAATTCCCGATCGCTTCGAGCTGCTGCACGTCAACACCAGAAAGCGCTGCCGCATCGCCTGGAAGCGCGGCACGCGCGTGGGCGTGGTGTTTTGAGGGAATAGCGGCGGGCTGTCCCTGCCTTTGTGGCAGGAATCGCATTTGAGAGACTTTCTCTTGCGGCCATCCTTCGAGACGCCCGCTTTCGCGGGCTCCTCAGGATGAGGGCGGAGTGTGCGGCGGCCGTTTCGAAGGGCACCGGCGCTGATGAGCCTCATCCTGAGGAGGCGCGTAGCGCCGTCTCGAAGGACGAGGCGTGCGCGCCGGCCCCGCCACGGCCCTGCCCCCGCGCTGCAAACCGGCCAGCGTCTTCGCGCATGACTGACGTGGCGGGGTCCGCTAGATTGCCTCCCAACAACAAGAACGATTTGTCCGGGGAGGACAGGCGTGCACCAGGGACGTGTCGTTTTCGGCGCGATCGAGGAGGTCGTGTTCGGCCATCCTGCGGCTGAAGCCGTCGTCGCGCAGATGGACCGGCTGGGAACAAGCCGCGCCTTCCTGATGGTGTCGGGGACGCTGAACCGGCAGACCGACGAGATCGAGAAGATCAAGCACGCGCTTGGCCGGCGCTGCGCCGGCCTGTTCGACGCCATGCCGGCGCATACGCCGCGCGAGGCGGTGATTGCGGCTACTCAAGCGGCTCGCGAGGCGGAGGCCGATCTGATCGTCACCGTCGGCGGCGGTTCCATCACCGACGGGGCCAAGGCGGTGCAGCTTTGCCTTGCCAACGGCATCGACGATATCGGCGGCATCGACCGCATCCGCGTGCGCAAGGGCGTCGCGCCCGAGATGAAGGCGCCAATCGTGCGGCAGGTCAGCGTGCCGACCACGATCGCCGGCGGCGAGTTCTCATCGATCGCGGGTGTCACCGACCGCGCCGCGCAGGTGAAGCAGATGCTGCGGCATCCGCTCACGGTGCCGCGCGCGACCATCCTCGATCCTGCCATCACCGTGCACACGCCGGAATGGCTGTTCCTGTCGACCGGCATCCGCGCCGTCGACCATTGCGTCGAGGCGATCTGCTCGCGCGAGACGCATCCTTATGCCGATGCGCAAGCGGTGAAGGGCCTCGCCATGCTCGCCGACGCGCTGCCCCGGGTGAAGGCCGACCCATCCGATCTCGATGCGCGGATGGACGCGCAGATCGGCACCTGGCTGTCGATGGGCGCGCTCGCCGCCGGGGTGCCCATGGGCGCGAGCCACGGCATCGGCTACGTGCTGGGCGGGGCCTTCGACGTGCCGCACGGCTACACCTCCTGCGTCATGCTGCCGGCAGTGATGCGCTGGAATGCGCGCGACAATGCCGAGCGGCAGATGATCGTCGCGGCCGCCATGGGCTATCCCGGCCGTGACGCCGCCGACGTGCTCGATGCCTTCATCCGTTCGCTCGGCATGCCGCGCAGCCTCAGCGACGTACGCATCGCGCCGGAGCATTTCGATGCGATCGCAGAAGCTGCGATGCGGACGAACTGGATCCCGCGCAACCCGCGCAAAATTTCAGGTCCCGCCGATTTGCGCGAGATCCTGCTCCTTGCCGCCTGATCGAAAGCCGGAGGATCGATGTACACAGGTACACACGCCCGCCTGCGCCCGCTGCAGCCCGCCTTCATCATGGCGGCGACGGGCGAAGCCGTCACCTATCGCGAGCTGGAGGCGCGCAGCAATCGGCTGGCGCATCTGTTCCGCAAGCACGGCTTGAGGCGGCTCGACCATTGTTCGATCTTCATGGAGAACAACGCGCGCTATCTCGAAGCCTGCGGCGCGGGCGAGCGCGCCGGCCTCTACTACACCTGCATCAACTCCTTCCTGACGCCGGGCGAGCTCGCCTATCTGCTCGTCAACAGCCAGTCGAAGATCCTGATCACGTCGATGGCCAAGCTCGCCATCGTGCGCGAGGCGATCCAGGCCTGCCCTGACATCAAGCTCTGCATCGTCGCCGATGGCCCGGGCGAGAGCGAGCGCATCGTTGGCCTATCGGAGGTGACCGCCGGTCTGCCGGCAACGCCGATCGAAGACGAATGGCTCGGCACCGCCATGCTCTATTCCTCCGGCACGACGGGACGGCCGAAGGGCATTTTGCGCCCGCTGCCGGAGGAGCCGCCGAAGCACAATCTGCCGCTGTTCGAGTTCCTGTTGCGGCTCTGGCACTACCGCGAAGGCATGGTCTATTTGTCGCCGGCGCCGCTCTATCATTCCGCGCCGCAGGCTGCCGTGAACCTCACGATCCGCATGGGCGGCACCGTGATCATCATGGAGAGCTTTGATCCCGAGCGTTACCTGCAGCTGGTCGAGCAATGGGGCATCACCCACACGCAGCTGGTGCCGACGATGTTCTCGCGCATGTTGAAGTTGCCGGAGGAGGTGCGCAAGCGCTACGATTTGTCCTCGCTGGAGATCGCGATCCACGCCGCCGCGCCCTGCCCGCCGCAGGTCAAGGACGAGATGATCAGATGGTGGGGACCGATCATCCACGAATATTACGGCGCCACCGAAGGCCTCGGCTTCACCGCCTGCAACAGCGAGGAATGGCTGGCGCATCGCGGCACCGTCGGCAAGGTGCTGCTCGGGGATTTGCATATCCTCGACGAGAACATGCGGGAATGCCCGACCGGCACGCCCGGCCAGGTCTGGTTCAAGACGGCAACGCCGTTCGAATATTTCAACGACCCGGAGAAGACCAAGGAGGCGCGCTCTGCCGATGGCAGCATGAGCACGGTCGGTGACGTCGGCTATGTCGATGCCGACCGCTTCCTGTACCTGACCGACCGCGCCACCTTCATGATCATCTCCGGCGGGGTGAACATCTATCCGCAGGAATGCGAGAATCTCCTGATCACCCACCCCAAGGTCGCCGACGCCGCCGTGTTCGGCGTGCCCAATGCCGATCTCGGCGAAGAGGTGAAGGCGGTGGTGCAGCCGATGCCGGGCGTGGTGCCGGGGCCGGCGCTCGCCGAAGAGCTGATCGCGTTCTGCGCCAAATCGCTATCGCGGCAGAAGGTGCCGCGCTCGGTCGATTTCGAGAAGGAATTGCCGCGGCTGCCGACCGGCAAGCTGTACAAGCGGCTGCTGCGGGACCGGTACTGGGGGAACAAGGCCTCGCGGATCGTGTGACGGCGCTCGGCGCGCGCGCTCTTCGCAACCGCACTCTCATCGTGAGACGATGAACACCCTGCGGCCTTCCGTCATCCGAATTGTCGAGGCGGCATGTGGCCTTAGCGGTTGCCTCCGCCCGCTTGCGTGCTATCGTCCGGACAAACAGGCCGCAAAGGCCGAGGTCCAGGGAGGATGAGCATGCGGAGCGTGTGGGCGCTCGCCGCAATGGCGGCGCTATCTGTGCTGACGGCCTCGACCGTCACGCTCGCCGGCGAGCCCAAACAGGGCGGCATCTTGCGGATGTATCACCGCGACAGCCCGGCCAACGCCTCCATCCTCGAAGGCGCGACCTATTCGATCAACGTGCCGTTCATGGGGGTGTTCAACAATCTCCTCATCTACGATCAGCACATCGCGCAGAACAGCCCCGATACTTTGCGGCCGGAGCTGGCCGAAAGCTGGTCCTGGAGCAGCGACAACAAGAAGCTGACGTTCAAGCTGCGCCAGGGCGTGAAATGGCACGACGGCAAGCCGTTCACCTCGGCCGACGTCAAGTGCAGCTTCGATTTGCTGATGGGCAAGTCGCAGCAGAAGCTGCGGCAGAATCCGCGCAAGGCCTGGTACAGCGAGGTCAACGAGGTCACGACGAACGGCGAATTCGAGGTCACCTTCGACCTGAAGCGGCCGCAGCCTTCGCTGCTGGCGATGCTCGCCTCCGGCTACACGCCGGTCTATCCCTGTCACGTCTCGCCGGGGGACATGCGCACCCATCCGATCGGCACCGGGCCGTTCAAGTTCGTCGAGTTCAAGGCCAATGAATCGATCAAGCTGACGCGCAATCCGGACTATTGGAAGAAGGGCCTGCCCTATCTCGACGGCGTCGAGTACACCATCATCACCAACCGCTCGACCGCGATCCTGGCCTTCGTCGCCGGCAAGTTCGACATGACCTTTCCGACGCACATCACGATCCCGCTGCTGAAGGACATCAAGTCGCAGGCGCCGAACGCGACCTGCGTCGTCGAGCCGACCAACGTCTCGACCAACATCATCGTCAATTCGACCTCGGCACCGTTCGACAACATCGACATCCGCCGCGCGATGTCGCTCGCGCTCGACCGCAAGGCGTTCGTGGACATCCTGTTCGAAGGCCAGGGCGACATCGGCGGCACCATGCTGCCGCCGCCGCAGGGCATCTGGGGCATGCCGAAGGAGAAGCTGGAGACCATTCCGGGCTATGGCCGGGACATCAACGCCAACCGCGAGCAAGCCAGGAAGCTGATGCAGAAGGCGGGTTACGGTCCGGACAAGCACCTCAACGTGAAAGTCTCGACACGCAACATCGCGGAATATCGCGACCCCGCCGTGATCCTGATCGACCAGCTCAAGACCATCTATATCGACGGCGAGCTCGACGTCGTCGAAACCGCGAACTGGTTCCCGAAGGTCGCGCGCAAGGATTACATGCTCGGCCTCAACCTGACCGGCAATTCCGTCGACGATCCCGACCAGTCGTTCTACGAGAACTATTCCTGCGGCTCGGAACGGAATTACACCAATTATTGCAACAAGGAGATCGAGAAGCTGTTCGACGTGCAGTCGCAGGAGACCGACCTCGCCAAGCGCAGGCCGCTGGTGTGGGACATCGACAAGAAGCTGCAGGAGGACGTCGCCCGCCCGATCATCTTCCATGCCCGCGCCGGCACCTGCTGGCAGCCTTATGTCAAGGGCGTCACGATCATGTCGAACAGCTCCTACAACGGCTTCCGCTACGAGGATGTGTGGCTCGACAAGTAGCGCGAGCTTGACGAGTAGCGCGGAGGGCGATGCATGTTTGCCTATCTGGTGCGGCGCCTGTTCCTGATGCTCGTGACCCTGTTCGGGATCTCGATCGTCATCTTCTTCCTGCTGCGCATCGTGCCCGGCAACATCGTCGACATCCTGTTCGCCGCCGCCGGCTACGTCGATCCCGCCGACAAGGCGGAGCTGGAGAAGCAGCTCGGCATCGACCAGCCGCTGGTGACGCAATATCTGCACTGGATCGGCGGCTTCCTGCGCGGCGATTTCGGCTATTCCTATGTCTCGGAGAAGCCGGCGCTGCAGGAGATCCTGCCGCGGATTCCGATCACGGCGCGGCTTGCCGGCCTCGCGCTGTTGTTCTCGGCGTCCATCGGCATTCCCTTGGGCGTCATCAGCGCGGTGAAGCAGGGGACGAAGCTCGACTATGCGCTTCGCGTCGTCAGCCTCAGCGGCCTGTCGCTGCCCTCGTTCTGGCTCGGCCTTCTGATCCTCACCGCGTCGGTGGCGATGTTCGGCCAGATGCCGATCTTCAATCCGAATCCGAAGACCTGGCTCGAGGCGTTCGCGACCTACGCCGTGCCGGCCGCCGCCGTCGGCTTCCGCAGCGCGGCGCTGACCATGCGCATCACGCGCTCCTCGATGCTGGAGGTGCTGCGGCAGGATTACATCCGCACCGCCCGCGCGAAGGGCGCCTCCGATGCGGCCGTGAACTATCACCACGCGCTGAAGAACGCGATCCTGCCGGTGATCACCGTGATCGGCATCGAGGCGGCGTTCCTGATCGGCGGCCTGATCGTCACCGAGACCGTGTTCAACATCCCCGGCGTCGCGCGCTTCCTGGTGGAGGCGATCCGCTGGCGCGACTATCCGATCGTGCAGAACCTCGTGATGTTCATCGCGGTCGTGGTGGTGTTCGCCAATTTCACCGTCGACATGCTCTATGCGGTGTTCGATCCGCGGATCAGGTACACGGATTAAAAGCATGAGGTTGGAACAATCTGACGCGACGGCGGTGCTCTACCTCTCCTATAGGGAGAGGTCGGATTGCATCGGAAGATGCAATCCGGGTGAGGGGTTACACTCCGTCTTGAGACCTGAGCCCCCTCACCCGGCGCTACGCGCCGACCTCTCCCCGATGGGGAGAGGTGTTTCTCCCCGCGGAGAGGCATATGGCCGCCATTGATTTCGACGTTGAACTGAGGCGGGCCGGGGCGCATGCGACCGGGGGCTGGCGGCGCGTGCTGTTCATGGCGCAGCGGCACGTGCTGGGCGCGGCCGGGCTGGTCATCATGACGGCGTTCGTGCTGACGGCGATCTTCGCCGATGTCATCGCGCGCTACGATCCGCTGACGGTGGATTCCGCCCGCGCGCTGGCGCGCCCGAGCCTGGCGCACTGGATGGGCACCGATTCGTTCGGCCGCGACGTGTTCAGCCGCATCATCCACGGCGCGCGGATCTCGCTCGCAGTCGGCATCGGCTCGACCGTGCTCGGCGGCACCATCGGCGTGATCGTCGGCCTCACCTCCGGCTATCTCTCGGGCTGGGTCGATCTCGTGTTCCAGCGCGTCTCCGACGTGCTGCAGGCGCTGCCGCTGCTGGTGCTGGCGCTGGTGATGACGGCCGCGCTCGGGCCGTCGCTGCCGAACGTGATCATCGCCATCGCCATTCCGCTGATCCCGACGGTGGCGCGCGTCATCCGCGCCAACACGCTGGCGCTGCGCGAGCAGCCATTCGTCGAGGCCGCCAAGTCGATCGGCATGAGCGAGATGCGGATCGCGCTGCGCCACGTGCTGCCGAACACGCTGGCGCCGCTGATCGTGCTGGCGACGGCGCAGCTCGGCTCGACCATCCTGACCGAGGCGTCGCTGTCCTTCCTAGGCCTCGGCATTCCCGAGCCCTATCCGTCCTGGGGGCGTATGCTGTCCGAATCCGCCGCCGAGTATGTCCGCACCGCGCCGTGGCTGGTGATCTTCCCGGGCATCGCGATCAGCCTCGCTGTGTTCGGCGCCAATCTGTTCGGTGACGCCCTGCGCGACATCCTGGATCCGAGGCAGCGCGGCTGATGGCAGACAAGACCGATCTCGTGCTCGATGTGAAGAACCTGAAGACGGTGTTCTTCACCAATTCCGGCCTGTTCAAGGCGGTCGACGACCTCTCCTTCAGCGTCAAGCGCGGCGAGACGCTGGCGATCGTCGGCGAATCAGGCTGCGGCAAGAGCGTCACCGCGCTATCGCTGATGCGCCTCGTGCCCGATCCGCCCGGCCGCATCGTCGGCGGCTCGGTCTCGCTCGAAGGCACCGACCTGCTGGCGCTGGATGAATCAGAGATGCGCGCGGTCAGGGGCAACCGCATCTCCATGATCTTTCAGGAGCCGATGACCTCGCTCAATCCGGTGATGCGGATCGGCGACCAGATCGTCGAGGCGGTGCGGCTGCACCGGAATATATCGTCCAAAGAGGCGCAAGGCATCGCGGTCGAGATGCTGCGGCTGGTGCGCATTCCCGAACCGGCGCGTCGGGCGCGCGAATATCCGCATCAGCTCTCCGGCGGCATGCGCCAGCGCGCGATGATCGCGATGGCGCTCGCGTGCCGGCCGGCGCTCCTGATCGCGGACGAGCCGACCACCGCGCTCGACGTCACCATCCAGGCGCAGATCCTGGCGCTGATCCTCGACCTCCAGAAGGAGCTCGGCACCGGGCTCGTGCTGATCACGCACGATCTCGGCGTCGTCGCGCAGACCGCGCAACGCGTGATCGTGATGTATGCGGGGCGGAAGGTCGAGGAAGCCGGCGTCGAAGCGCTGTTCGCCGCGCCGAAGCATCCCTATACGCGGGGACTGATGGCCTCGATCCCGGCCGTGCCGGCCTCCGGTGTCGCCGCGCCGGCGCGGCTGAACGAAATCCCGGGAACGGTGCCGTCGCTGGTGCGCCTGCCGCAAGGCTGCGCCTTCGCGCCGCGCTGCAAGCTCGCCATCAAACGTTGCGAAGCCGAATATCCGCCGCTGGCGGACTGGGGCGGCGGCCATCTCGCCGCCTGCTGGCGCGCCGAAGAAGTCGCGGAGGTGGCATGACCGAGGCGCTGCTCGAAGTCACCGACCTCAAAAAGCACTACCCCGTGCGCGCCGGCGTGCTGCGAAGGCAGGTCGGCACCGTGCATGCGGTCGATGGCGTCTCGTTCGCGCTTGGCACCGGCGAGACGCTCGGCCTCGTCGGTGAATCCGGCTGCGGCAAGTCCACGGTGGCGCGCAGCGTGCTGCGGCTGGTCGAGCCGACCTCGGGTCAGATCCGTCTCGACGGTGAGGACATCACGCATCTTTCCAAGACGGCGCTGCGCCCGCACCGCCGCTCGATGCAGATCGTGTTCCAGGATCCTTTCGCTTCGCTCAATCCGCGCATGACCGCGGGCGACATCGTCGGCGAGCCGCTCGCCGTGCACGGGCTCGCCACCGGCAAGGAGTTGGAAGCGCGGGTCGCAACATTGTTCGAGCAGGTGGGGTTGCGGCCCGACCAGATGCGCAATTTTCCGCATCAATTCTCCGGCGGCCAGCGCCAGCGCATCTGCATCGCCCGCGCACTGGCGCTGGGGCCGCGCCTGATCGTCTGCGACGAGCCGGTCTCCGCGCTCGACGTCTCGATCCAGGCGCAGGTCATCAACCTTTTGATCGACCTGCAGCGGCAGCACGGCTTCTCCTATCTCTTCATCGCGCACGACCTCGCCGTGGTCGCCCATATCAGCCACCGCGTCGCCGTGATGTATCTCGGCCGCATCGTCGAGATCGCCGACAAGGACGAGCTGTTCCGCAATCCCAGGCATCCCTACACGCAGGCCCTGCTCGCCTCGGTGCCGATCGCCAATCCGCTGGCGAAGAAGCTCGCGCCGCTGGTCGACGGCGACGTGCCGAGCCCGGTCAACCCGCCCTCGGGCTGCGCATTTCACACCCGCTGCCGGTTTGCGATGGAGCGCTGCAAGACGGAGCGGCCGGCCCTGCTGGATGCCGGTGTTGGGCATCAGGTGGCGTGCCTGCTCAATGACGGGACGGGACGGAGCCAGCAGGGCGTGTCCTCATAAAAGCAAAGTCGGCTCCGAAGGGAAGAGTGGAAGTCTTCTGCTGGGCAGAGCGTTAGCGCTTTTGACCCGAAGCGGATATCACGGCTGACCTCCTCCTCGCTGCGACCTTGTTTCGCGGGTCACGGGCGGCGTAAGCGAGTATCCTGCCGTTGCAAAGGCGTAACGCACCTTCAGGGGGAGCGTCGCATGATCGATAGACGAGGCCTCGTTGCAAGCGGAATTATCTCGGTGCTTGCGCCGCGATCGGTTAGGGCGCAGAGATCAGGAAAGGGATGGCGAGTTGTTTTCTTTTCGGTTGCGGCTGGCCCGAACCCTCTTGCCGAGTCCCTCAGGCAAGGATTGAAGGAGTTAGGTTATAGTGAGGGGCGCAACATTTCTATCCAATACCGCTGGATGGCGGGGCATGAGAGCGAATATGACGACGTAGCGCGCGAGTTGGTCCAGAGTGAGCCCGACGTGATTGTCACGGCTGGCCATCCGCCAGCTGTTGCTATCAAGAAGGTTACGGCACAGATACCAATCGTCGCGCTTGCCGTCGTTAATCCCGTAGGAGGCGGACTTGCTGCCAGCATCTCTCATCCGGGTGGCAACTTGACTGGCTTTTCTTTGGAGGTCACGCCGGAAACAAACGCTAAAATGCTCGAGCTTCTGCACGAAGCAGCCCCTAAACTCACTCGAATTGCCGCGCTTTGGAATTCTGGCAACCCCGGCAGCCGTTTCTATCTTGATGCGGTAAAGCAGGCAGCACAACTGCAAAAGCTTACTCTCAGCGCTTACGATGTGCGCCGAGCGGAGGAGATCGACACTGTATTCCGTTCACTTCGCGGAAACGTTGAGGGACTCATTGTTTTTCCAGAAGGGCTACTTTGGACGTATCGGCGTAATATCGTTGATGCTGCGCGGGAGGCACAACTAGCGGCAATTTTTGGTTATCGCGATGCGGCCGAAATGGGAGCGCTGATGAGCTACGGCCCCGACCTCGTCGACCTGTTCAGGAGAGGCGCAGCATACGTCGATAAGATCATCAAAGGCGTCAAACCTGCCGAGCTTCCGATTCAACAGCCGGCAAAGTTCGAGTTGGTGGTCAATGTCAAGACCGCTACTGCCTTGAACATCGTGATTCCACCAACGTTGCTCGCCCGTGCGGATCAGGTGATTGAATAAACGTATTGTCGTGCCGTCGAACTAGTCCGCTTCTGGCCCCTCAGCGAGATTGCCGCTTCTCCGAAAGTATGGGGCCGGCGGCCAGCCGCTTAGTGCGTACACGGCCTAGGTCCCAGCGCCCGGATCACCGGCCAGGCCGCGAGCGCGGCAGCGAGATGCTTGAGCGTGTGGCCCGAGACCATGTGCCCGGTCGCTTCGAACACGGTCACATCACCCAGCTCGAGAAGCTTGGCGAGCACATAGAAGACGATCACGCCGCCGAGCGGCACGCCAAGCGCGCCGGGCCGGGGACGCGTCAACGCGAGCCCCACGGCGAGCGCCATGCCGCCGAACTGCACGATCACCCATGGCGTGAGATTCTCGCGTGCGACCCAGGCAGCTAACAGGCCGGCGATCATCGTCAGCACCAGCACCGCTTCGCCTGCGCGCGTACTGATCCGCTCGCTGGCAGCGATGCCGAGAAATCCTGCGAACGCGACCGCCATGCCCAGACGATCGGCGACGAGCCGTTGCGGCAGATCGGGATCGAGATGATAGAAGCCTGAGCCCAGGCACGTGAGGATCAGGCCCACCAAGAACCAGCTCGCACCGACTGGCGCATCATGGCGGGCCCGCAGCCGCTCCGAGCCCCAGACGCCCATCGCGAGGAAGGCGAGATTGCTCAGCACATCGCCGGCGTTGGGCACGCCGAGCCAGGTGCGGTCGTCGACGAAATGCGGGATGTGCCAGGCGGAGGCGGGCAATGCGGGCGCAAAGAGCGCAGCCAGGATCAGGATGATGAATGCGCCGATCAGGTATTTTTCGCGGGCTTGCAACGCGCCCAATACAAAACGGCGGGACACTGAAGGCAGCCTGGCAGTGGCCGCTTGGGCGGGGTCATCGGCGTGCAACATGCGAGGCTCCAAGCTGATTGAACAGCGTTCATTATTTGTAGCCGCGAAATGAACAATGTTCAATAGAAATTGTGCGCAAGCTCTTGTGATGCAATAACTCTGTTGAAATCATTTGTAATTTGGCTTTCGAGAGGTACCGTAGGACCTCCTACCCTTGGTCAAGGGGAACGTCCTTATAGGGCAATATGGTAGCGCCGTGCTCGATGCAGTCCAGGACGCTGCGCGCCGGCTTTGCCGGTGCCTTCGGCATCCTGGACAGCATCTTCCGCCGGGGCGCGGTTCCTACGTCGGTGCTCGAGGCACAGGTGGACAAGGCTGCTCCCGGCGGATCGGCCCGGACGGCCAGTCTACATCCGAAGGCCGCCACGAACCCCACAAGGGTACAGGGTGGGCAAAGCGAAGCGTGCCCACCACCTCTTTGCCGATCGAAACGAATGGTGGGCACGGCGCTTTGCGCCTTTGCCCACCCTACCGATTGCTACGATTGCGGAACTCGCGGCACCGACTAAACCCCGATCTCCGCGACGATCCGTCCCGTCGTCACCTGCTCGCCTTCGGCGACGTCGATCGCGCTGACCACGCCGTCGATGCCGGCCTTGTGGACGTGCTCCATCTTCATCGCTTCCAGCGTCAGCACCGGCTGGCCGGCGGTGACGCGGTCGCCGGGCTTGACCAGCACGGCGACCACGCGGCCGTTCATGGCGGCGCGGACCTTGCCGTCGCCGCCATTGCTTGCGGCCGCTTTTGGCGCGGCGAGGGTGAGATCGGTGACCGCGAGCGGGATGCCGCGGTGCTGGACGTACAGCAGATCGCCGTCGCGCAGGAATTTGGCGCTGTCCATCACACCAGCGTGGCGGAAGCGGATGACGTCGGGATCGAGTTGATCAATTTCGAACTTCTCCTGGCGGCCTTCGGCGGCGACGGTGTAGCTGCCGTCGCGCTCGCGCGTGATGTCGAGCTCGTGCGCGTGGCCGGCAATCTCGATTTTCGCCGGCAGCGGAAAAGTGGCGGCGAGGCTCCGCTCGTCCTGCCAGGACGGTGCACGCGGGTTGGTGATGTAGAGCAGCAGGCCCGCCAGCGCCGTCTCGAATGCCGCGTCCGCGCGCGGCGCCAGCAATTCATCGCGATGCGTGCCGATGAACGCCGTCGTCGCTTCGCCCTTGGCAAAGCCGGGATGACGCAGGCAGGACAACAGGAACGCCTGGTTCGTGGTTACGCCGAACGCGGTGAGCTGCTCGAGGCCGACGATCAGCCGCCCCCTCGCCTCCTCGCGCGTGGCGCCGTGGCTGATCACCTTGGCGATCATGGAATCGTAGAACGGCGGAATCTCCGAGCCCGATTGCAACGCGTGCTCGACGCGGATGCCCTCCGGCACGTGCCAGCGTGCCATGCGGCCGGATTGCGGCATGAAGTCGTGCCCGGCATCTTCCGAGCACAGCCGGACCTCGATGGTGTGGCCGGAGAACTTGATGTCCTGCTGCTTCACCGGCAGGGGTTCGCCGCGCGCCACGCGCAGCTGCAGCTCGACGAGATCGAGCCCGGTGATGGCCTCGGTCACGGGATGCTCGACCTGGAGGCGCGTGTTCATCTCCATGAAGTAGAACGCTCCGCCTTGATCGAGCAGGAATTCCAGCGTGCCGGCGCCCTCATAGCGCAACGCCCTAACCGCAGCGACCGCAACCTCGCCCATTTTCGCGCGCAGCTCCGGCGTGACCGCGGGCGATGGCGCCTCCTCGATCAGCTTCTGGTGCCGCCGCTGCACCGAGCAATCGCGCTCGCCGAGATGAATGGCATTGCCGTGGCCGTCGCCGAACACCTGGATCTCGATGTGGCGGGGATTCTGGATGGCGCGTTCGAGGATGAGTGTGGGATCGCCGAACGCGGCCTTCGCTTCCGACCGCGCGCTGCGTAGCGCATCGGGGAATGATGCCGCATCGGTGACGAGTCGCATGCCGCGCCCGCCACCGCCGGCGACCGCCTTGATCATCACGGGAAAGCCGATCGTTCTGGCTTCCGCGAGCATGACCTCGTCGCCCTGCTCAGCGCCCTGATAGCCGGGCACGATCGGCACGCCGGCTTTCTTCATGATCTCCTTGGCGCCGGCCTTGTTGCCCATCGCCTCGATCGCCTGCGGCGACGGGCCGATGAAGACGAGGCCGGCTTCCTTGCAGGCGCGCGCAAACGCCTCGTTCTCGGCGAGGAAGCCATAGCCGGGGTGAACGGCATCCGCACCGCTGGCCCTGGCCGCGGCAATGATCGCGGGAATGTTGAGATAGGATTGCGCCGGCAGGGCTTCGCCGATGCGCACGGCCTGATCGGCCTGCTTCACATGAAGCGCATCGCGATCGGCATCGGAATAGACCGCGACGACGCCAAGGCCGAGCTGCCGCGCACTGCGCATCACGCGCAGCGCGATCTCGCCGCGGTTGGCGACCAGGATCTTGAAGAACGGCCGCTGCTGCACTGATCCGTTCCTCATGGGCGCGCCACCGAGAATTGCATGCGCTGGGGCGTGCGCGCATCGCTCTCGCGGCAGATCGCGAGCACCTCCGACAGCACGGCGCGGGTGTCGCGCGGATCGATCACGCCGTCATCGAGCACGCGGGCGCTGGTGGAGAACACATCCATCTGCCCGTCGAACACGCCGATGATCTGCGCCTTCATCGCATCCAGTTTGTCTTTCTCGATCGGCTTGCCGCGGCGCGCCGCGGCGGCCTCGGTCACGATCGCCATGGTCTCGGCCGCCTGCTCGCCGCCCATCACCGCGGTCTTGGCGTTGGGCCAGGAGAAGCAGAAGCGCGGATGGAAGCCGCGGCCGCACATGCCGTAATTGCCGGCACCGAACGAGGCGCCGCAATAGATGGTGATCTGCGGCACCGTCGCCGACGTGACCGCCTGGATCATCTTGGAGCCGTGCTTGATCATGCCGGCCTCTTCATAGGCCTTGCCGACCATGTAGCCGGTGGTGTTGTTGAGATAGAGGATCGGCGTGCGGGTCTGGCAGCAGGCCTGGATGAAATGCGTCGCCTTGTTGGCGCCGGCGGGATCGAGCGGGCCGTTGTTGGTGATGATGCCGATCGCCTGGCCCTCGATGCGGGCATGGCCGCAGACGGTGGCCGGGCCGTAATTCGGCGCCATCTCGGTGAAATCGGAATCGTCGATGATGCGCGCGATCACCTGCTTCATGTCGACCGGACGCTTGTGGTCCATCGGCATGATGCCGAGCAGCTCGTCCTGATCGTAGCGCGGCGGCTTGAACTCTAGAGCCGCCCTGCCCGGCCGTTCCCATTCCATCGCCGCCATGATCTCGCGCGCGATGCGAAGCGCGTCGCGATCGTCCTCGGCGAGATAGTCGCCGAGGCCGGAGATTTGCGTATGCATCTCGGCGCCGCCGAGCTCCTCCTCGGTCGCGATCTCGCCGGTCGCGGCCTTCAGCAGCGGCGGCCCGGCGAGGAAGGCGCGGGTGCGGCCGCGGACCATCACGATGTAGTCGGAGAGGCCGGTCTGGTAGGCGCCGCCCGCGGTGGAGGAGCCGTGCGTCACGGTGACGACCGGCAGGCCGGCGGCCGAGAGCCGCGCCAGGTTGCGAAAGATGTTGCCGCCGCGAACGAAATCCTCGACGCGGTAGCGCAGCAGATTGGCGCCGGCGCTTTCGACCAGTTGCACATAAGGCAGCTTGTTCTCCAGCGCGAGCTCCTGCACCCGCAGCGTCTTGTCGAGGCCGTAAGGCTGCAGCGCGCCGGCATCGATGCCGGAATCGCTGGCGCTGACCATGCAGCGGATGCCCGAGACGAAGCCGATGCCGGCGATGACGCCGCCGCCCGGCACGCTCTTGGTCGCATCCGGCACGTCGAACATGTAGCCGGCGAGCGTCGACAGCTCGATGAAGGGCGCGCCGGGATCGAGCACCAGCGCGACGCGCTCGCGCGGCAGCAATTGGCCGCGCTTGTGGAAGCGGTCCTTCGCCGCGGCCGAGGCCGCGCGCGTGCGCTCTTCCAGCGCGCGCATGCGGTCGATCAGCCCGAGCATGCCGTCGCGATTGGCATGGTAGCTGGCGCTGCCCGGGGAAATGGTGTTTTCGAGAATGGACATGACTTGATCCTGCTCGTCATTGCGAGGAGCGAAGCGACGAAGCAATCCAGACTGCATCCGCGGAGAGATTCTGGATTGCTTCGCTTCGCTCGCAATGACGGGTGAGGCGATACCTACCTGTTCGTCCCAAAGATCTTCCGCGCCTCGGCCGGTGACGCGATCTCGCGGCCGGCGCGCCTTGCGCAGGCGGCGACGGCTTCGATGAGCTGACCGTTCGACGTCACCTTCTTGCCGTCGGCGAGGTAGAACGTGTCCTCAAGGCCGGTGCGCAAGTGACCGCCGAGCTCGGCGCAGCGCTGGTGCAGCGGCCAGATCTCCTCGCGGCCGATGGCGGTGACCTGCCAATGCGCCTCGGGACGCTTCAGCTTGATCAAGATCGGCAGCAATTCAGGGTCGGCCGGCATGCCGGAGGCGACGCCCATCACAAAGTTGTATTCAAGCGGGCCCTTGTACATGCCGACTTGGGTGTACATGCCGACGCAACGCACGATGCCGACGTCGAAGCATTCGAACTCGGGGATGGTGCCGACCGCGTTCATGACGTCGAGATAGTCCTTCACCTTCTCGACCGAATTGTCGAACATCATCGGCGGCCAGGCCCAGCTGTTGTCGGCCTTCACCTTCAAATAATTCAGCGAGCCGGCATTGCAGGCGGCGATCTCCGGCCTGGTCTCGCGAATGCAGTCGAGCGCGCCGGAGTAGTTCGGCCCCGACACGCCCGAGGTGTGGTTGATGATCACGCCCGGGCAGGCTTCGCGGATCGCCTGCTGGATCTCCTTGCTGACCGCGACCTCCCAGGACGGCAGATGTCCCTTGCCCGGCGCCTGCTGGCGCAGATGGATGTGCATGATGGACGCGCCGGCCTCGAACGCAGCCTTGGCCTCGCGCGCCATCTGCTCGGGCGTCACGGGCACGTTGTGCTGCTTGGGGTCGGTGAGCACGCCGTTCAGCGCGCAGGTGATGACGGCCTTGTCGCTCATGCGTTCAATGTCTCGCACGTTGAGAATTCAACGCTGGCGATCATGTGCCGCGCGACATGCGGCTTCTTGCGCGGAGAAGCTGGGAAAGGAGATCCGTAGGGTGGGTTAGCCGAAGGCGTAACCCACCTCTTTGATCTTCGCAGAGACAGAATTGGTGGGTTACGCCTTCGGCTAACCCACCCTACGAAGCTACGATGCCTCCGCCATCCGCACCGTCTCGGTGCTGCGATAGATCGCAAGATCCCGCGAGCCGACGAAGATCGCGCGCGGCTTGAGGCCGTAGAAGCGGCGGATCGAGTGGCTGAAATGCGTGGAATCGGGATAGCCGATGTCCTGCGCGAGATGGGCGAGGTTGAGATCCTGGTTGGCGAAGTGCAGCAGATGCCGCGCGCGCTTCCAGGCGCGGAAGGAGCGGAACGAGATGCCGGTCTCCTCCTTGAACAGATGCAGGAAGCGCGAGGCCGAGAGGCCAGCTTCCGCGGCGCAGGTGTCCGCCGTCACCGGCTCGCCGGAGAAGCGCTCGATGCGGGCCACGGCGCGCGAGATGCGCGGGTCGAGCACACGGCGCGGCAGCGCCTCGCCGAAGCACATCTCGTCGAACTCGGCGGTGGTGATGTCGCCATAACGGCGCTGGCGCAGCAGCGCATAGGCGGCGAGGATCTTGCGGGCATAGGCGGCCCTGTCAGGTCCGATCAAGCGCGCGGCCAAGGCCTCGATCACGCCATCCGGCATGCTCTCCGGCTCCAGCGTCACGCTGATCACGGTACGATAGTCGCTGGCGATGGAATGCCGCTGGTTCGGCAGGGTGACGAACAGCTCGCCGGTGGCGAGGACGTCGTCGATGGTGAGGTGCAGATTGCCCTTCACCGCGACATAGACGTGACAGCAACCGGGGGTCCGCTTGCGCGGACGGCCGAGCAGGCCCGCATAAAACACGCGCTCCGGCGTGATCAGCATCAGATGGTCGGATTCGCGACCGTTATATTCCATTGGGTTCCTCCTCGCGCGGCTCTCTGGCCGCTGCGGACGGAGGTCACCTTAGCGGAAATTTGGGCGCTGTCACGGTAGGATAGCGCTGTCATGAAAACATGCGCTGTCGTTCCGGGGCGCGCAAAGCGCGAACCCGGAACCTCGAGATTCCCAGGTGCGCAAAGGCGCACCGCACCGCCCGGAATGACGGCCCTGGAACCTACGCCCTCACTCTTGGCGCGATATTCTGCTCTTCCCCGGCCTTTTGCTCCGCAGCAACGGCGCGCTTGTAGCCGTCGCGCTGCTGCAGGCGGGCCCAATAGGCTGCGACGTTTGGCCCGAAATCCTTGGCAAGCCCGATATTGCTCGCGAGCCGAAGCGCGTAACCGATGACAATGTCCGCAGCGGTGAAGCGGCCCGCGCACAATGTTTCGGCATTCGCCGTCGCTGCCTCAACGGCGCGCAGTCTCCCCAAGAACCATTTCGCGTAATCGGTGGCGACCTGCGGGTTGCGGCGCTCCTCCGGCTCGAGCTGGGTGTATCGCAGCACCAGCGTCTGCGGGAAGGTTAACGTGGCGTCGCTGAAATACATCCAGTTCAGGAACGTGCCATAGGCGGGATCATCCAGGCCGACCATCAACGGCGTCGGGCCATATTTGGCGCCGAGGTAATGGCAGATGCCGGAGGATTCCGTCATCCTGGTCTCGCCGTCGATCATGAAGGGAATCGTGCCGAGCGGATTGATGCCGAGATAATCCTTGGCGAAGACGCGCGGCGGGAACGGCAGCATCTTCAATTCATACGGCAGCCCCATCTCCTCCAGCATCCAGAGCGGACGGAACGAGCGCGCGGCGTCGCAATGATACAGCGTGATCATCAGGAATTTCCTTTGCTGCCAGGCAGCGTACCCATCATCTTGCACAGGACCATCAGCATGACCTCGTCGGCGCCGCCGCCGATCGAGGTCAGGCGGCTGTCGCGATAGGCGCGGCTGACCGGCGTCTCGTTGGTAAAGCCCATTCCGCCCCAATATTGCAAGCAGGCGTCGGTGAGCTCGCGCCCTAGCCGGCCGGCCTTCAGCTTGGCCATGGTCGCGAGCCGCGTCACATCCTCGCCGGCGACCAGCTGCTCGGCAGCACGATAGATCAGCGCGCGCAAGAGCTCGACCTCGGTCTGCATCTCCGCGAGCTTGAAGTGCACCACCTGGTTGTCGAGGATCGACTTGCCGAACGCTTTCCGATTGCGCGTGTACGCGATGGTCTGGTCGATGATGTATTCGTGCGCCTTGAGGCATGCGGCCGCGCCCCAGAGCCGCTCCTCCTGGAACTGGATCATCTGGTAGGTGAAACCCTGGCCCTCCTCGCCGATCCGGTTGCGCTTGGGCACGCGGACATTGTCGAAGAAGATCTGCGCCGTATCGGAGGAGCGCATGCCCATCTTGTCGAGCTTGCGGGCGACGGTGACGCCCTTGCTCTTCATGGGCACGCAAATCAGCGACTTGTTGCGGTGAACGGGGCCGTCGCCGGTGTTGGCGAGCAGGCAGATCCAGTCGGCCTGGGTGCCGTTGGTGATCCACATCTTGCCGCCATTGATGACGTAATCGTCGCCGTCGGAGCGTGCCTGGGTCTTGATCGAGGCGACGTCCGAGCCTGCGCCCGGCTCCGAGACGCCGATGCAGGCGACGTAGTCACCGGAGATCGAGGGGCTGAGGAATTCGCGCCGCACCTCGTCGGAGCCGAAGCGCGCCAATGCCGGCGTTGCCATGTCGGTCTGCACCCCGATCGCCATCGGCACGCCGCCGCAGGTGATGGCGCCGAGCTCCTCCGCCATCATCAGCGCGTAGGAATAGTCGAGGCCCGAGCCGCCGAACTCGACCGGCTTGTTCAAGCCAAGGAAGCCGAGGCTGCCCATCTTCTTGAACAGCTCGTGCGCCGGGAAGATGTCCGCCTTTTCCCACTCATCGACGTGAGGATTGATCTCGTTGGCGATGAACTTTTGTAGGGAGCGGCGGATGTCGTCGTGGTCGGCGGTGAATAGCATTCTTTCCCCTTTGTCATTCCGGGGCATCGCGCAGCGATGAGCCCGGAATCCATTTCTCCACGGTGCATGCGGCCTGATGGATTCCGGGCTCGCGCTACGCGCGCCCCGGAATGACAGAAAGTCACAACCCCATCTGCCTGGACGCCAGATCCTTCATGATCTCCTCGGTGCCGCCGCCGATGGCGTTGACCTTGACCTCCCGGTAGATGCGTTCGGCCTTGATGCCGCGCATGAAGCCGGCGCCGCCGAAGATCTGCACGGCCTCGGAGGCGCAGAACGCCATGGTCTGCGTCGCCTGGTTCTTCATCATGCAGATTTCGGCGACCGGGCTCTCGCCCTGCTCGAGCCGCCAGGCCAGCATCTCCAGCATCGCTTGCGAGGCTGCCACCTTCTGCGCCATATCGACGATCTTGTGGCGGATGACCTGGTGCTGCGCGAGCGGCTTGCCGAAGGTTTTGCGTTCCTTGGCATAGGCGATCGCCTCGTCGAGGCAGACCCGCGCGAAGGCGGTGCAGCTCGCCGCCATGCCCATGCGCTCGCTGTTGAAGTTCTGCATGATGATCTTGAAGCCCTGGCCCTCCTCGCCGATCAGGTTCTCGGCGGGCACGCGGCATTCGTCGAAATGCAGCGTCGCGGTATCGGAAGCCCACCAGCCCATCTTCTTCAGCTTCGTCCTGGACAGGCCGGGCGTGTCGCCCTCGATCAGGAGCAGGCTGACGCCGCCGGCGCCCTCGCCGCCGGTGCGCACCGCAGCGGTCAGATGATCGGCACGCATGCCTGACGTGATGAAGGTCTTCTCACCGCTCACGACGTAGTGATCGCCGTCGCGCCGCGCGCGGGTGCGCAGGTTCGCGACGTCGGAGCCGCCGCCCGGCTCGGTGATCGCCAGTGCGGAGATCTTCTCGCCGGACAGCACCTGCGGCAGTACGCGCGCCTTTATCTCGGCCCGTGCGGCCCGCGCGATCGGCGGCGAGCCGATGGTGTGGCTCATCAGGCTCGCGCTGACACCGCCCGCGCCAGCGCGCGCAAGCTCCTGGCTCGCCACGATCTTCATGAACTGGTCGGCGGCGATGCCGCCATATTCTTCCGGGAATCCAAGTCCCAGCAGGCCGATTTCGGCCGCCTTGCGATAGAGCTCGCGCGGGAATTCGCCGGCTTCGTCCCACTCATGGGCGAAGGGCGCGATCTCCTTCTCGACGAAGCGCCGCATCACGTCGCGGAACGCGTCGTGCTCGGCGGTATAGAACGGGCTCTTCATCGCGGGACTTGCCTCGAACGGATTCGTCCCGGCCACCATGGCTGGAACCTTGGCCGCTCACTTGCGCGGAGTGGCTGATTGGCGCGGATGCTTCAAGCAAGGCAGCAAGCCAGCAACTCAACGCAAGACGATTTTCACCGCTTGCAGGCCAACTCTGGCGCAAAAAAACGTTGCTGCACAGACTCCGGCTGGCCCCAGGGCCAGGCCGGGCATGGTGCGCAAGCAGCAAGAAAGCGGGCGGCACGAGGCCGTCGAGGGAGACATCTTTGGCCGTTCGCTATTACGACTGGATCGCCCATCATGCCCGCCGCGCGCCTGACAAGGCCGCGGTCGTCGACCTCGCGAGCGAGCGCCGCTTCACCTATTCGCAACTCGACGCCCGCGTCTCACGCCTCGCCTCGTTGCTGCGCCACACGCTCAACGTCTCGCGCGGCGACCGCGTCGCGGTACTGGCGCTGAACACGACCGATACGCTGGAGGTGCAGTTCGCCTGCGGGCGGCTGGGGGCGACCTTCGTGCCGCTCAACACCCGCCTCACGGTACCCGAGCTTCAGTTCATCACCGCCGACTGCGCGCCGAAGGTGATGATCCACGATACTGATCTGGCCGAGACGGCGATCAGCGTGGCGAAGCTCTGCAACGTTGCGACCAGCCTGCTGCTTGGTCCGGGCGGCAGCTATGAAGCCGGCATCGCCGCCGCAAAGCCGCTGGCGCGCGCCGAGGACGTGACGCTCGATGATGTCTCGACCATCATGTACACGTCAGGCACGACGGGCCATCCCAAGGGCGCGACCATCACCCATGGCATGACCTTCTGGAATTGCGTCAATCTCGGCGGCCCGGCCTGCATCGGGCCGACCTCGGTGCTGCTCACCGTGCTGCCGCTGTTTCACACCGGCGGACTCAACTGCTACACCAATCCCGTGCTGCATGCCGGCGGCACCGTGATGATCATGCGCGCCTTCGATCCCGGCACGGCGCTCGGCCTGATCAACGATCCCGCGCAGGGCATCAACGTGTTCTTCGGCGTGCCTGCGATCTATCAGTTCATGGCGCAGCACCCCGCCTTCGCGACCACCGATCTCAGCCGGCTGGTCGTCGGCGGTGTCGGCGGCGCGCCGATGCCGGTGCCGCTGTTGAAAGTGTGGGAGGCGCGCGGCGTCGCGCTGCAGCAAGGCTACGGCATGACCGAGACTTCGCCGGCTGTGCTGGTGCTCGACCGCGAGGATGCAGCGCGCAAGGCCGGCTCCGCCGGCAAGCCGGTGCTGCACACCGAGGTGCGTATCGTGCGCCCCGACGGCAGCGATGCCGATGTCGGCGAACTCGGCGAACTCTGGGTCAAGGGCCCCAACATCACGCCGGGCTACTGGAACAGGCCGGAGGCGAACAAGACCTCCTTCACCGACGGCTGGCTGCACACGGGCGACGCCACCCGCGTCGACGAGGAAGGCTTCTACTACATCGTCGATCGCTGGAAGGACATGTACATCTCGGGCGGCGAGAACGTCTATCCGGCCGAGGTCGAGAACGTGCTGCACCAGCTCAACGCCATCGCGGAAGCTGCCGTGATCGGCATTCCTGATGCGCAATGGGGCGAGGTTGGCCTTGCCATCGTCGCGATCAAGCCGGGACACGAGCTGACGGAAACCGAGCTGTTCGCCCATTGCGCGGCCAATCTGGCGCGCTTCAAATGCCCGCGCCAGATCCGCTTCGTCGATGCGTTGCCGCGCAACGCCACCGGCAAGATCCACAAGCCGACCCTGCGCAAGGCGTTCTCGGCGGCGTCCGAAATCGACAAGAAGGTCGCCAACGCCTGATCGAAGCGCCCCTTGCGGGCGGTTTCTTGAACGCATGTGGTGATCGACGTCGCGAGCGACGCTCGGCGATGCCCGCAAGCCTCAACGCGTCGGAAGGCGTGCTGAACGAGATCGAAGCGGCTATGCCGGCAGGAAGAGCGCGAAGGGCTCTTCCACCGTGCGACGCAGGTGCTTTCGGTACAGCTCATAGTTGGCATCGCCGGACGCGACCCGGCCCAGAGACGGCTTCGCAACGTTCCTGAGCGGCACATAGGCGATCGGCGCCGCGATCGGCGTGAGCTGCGACCCGGGCCCGGCGCGCAGCGTCGAGATGATGCCGTACATCTCGCCCGACACCGTCGGCCGCGACACCGTGATCACGCGGTGCTGGCCATGCTTGATGATGACGAGGTAGATGAAGCCGGACTGATGCGGGACGGCGACCTCGCCGGTATGTTCGTAGGCGGCATCGGTCCGATCGCCCTCGCGAAAGACCAGCGACGAGACCTTCGGCTCCCACGCGATCTCGGTGCGATAGGCGAAAATCGCATCCTTGTCGCCGAACGACGGCCGCAAGGTGATGTAGACGTCCTCGAGCCAGGTCACCGCGCGATGGGCATAGGAGCCGAGGCTGTCGGGCGCGACATCGCTTGCGGCCGCGGGCGTCGCCACGACAACACTTTTGCGCAAGGAGACGCCGAGCGCCTGCTCCAGCCGGACGGTCGTCGCCAGCGTGAACGGACGCCGGCCGCCGAGCACCTTCTCCAGCGTCGACAGGCTGAGCTTGGCCTGCTCGGCCAGCGCCTGCCGCGAGATCCGGCGCCGGGCAAGCTCCTCGCGAATGGTCTCGGCGATCTCGCGGCTCTGCTCGTCCGAAAGCTGCTTGTCGGTGAGTTTGTCCTGCGTCTGCATCATCAGCCCCGCTCCAGTCTGGTCACTCTAGCAGGGCGCACAAACCAGCACAAAACCGCACATGGCCGCCCGCCCGGAACGAGCCCGGGACGGCCGCGGCGGAACATTGCCGATCATTCTGCTCGCGGAATGGCGTCCCGCCGACGGATGCTGGGACCGGCAAACATGCTTCGGGAGCAAGCCAATGGACGCCTACGATACGGCCGAGGGCGACGAACACCCCCTGTTGAGCCGCCTCATCAAGGTCGGACTGTTCCTTCTCGCACAGGGCATCGCGGTGATGCTGGTCGCCTTCCTGGCCCTGCTGGTGAGTTTTGGCGCGAGTTGGTCGGCAACGACCGAGCAGGCCAGCCTGCTCCAGCCCGGCGACGCACGGTCGGGCAGCCTGCTGCTGAAGCAGGACGGCGCCACCCTAGAGGCGATCCGCCTCGGCACCGATGTCGACATCACGGTGTCGGGCCCGACCTTGCGCGCCCGCGTCACGCAAGCATTCCGCAACCCGAGCAAGGATTGGGTCGAGGCCACCTATGTCTATCCGCTTGCGGCCGGCGGCGCCGTCGACACGCTGAAGATGGTGGTCGGCGACCGCGTCATCGTCGGCGACATCAAGGAACGGCAGCAGGCGCGCGTGATCTACGAGGAGGCGCGCCGCGCCGGGCAGAAGGCCGCGCTCACCGAGCAGGAGCGGCCGAACATCTTCACCAACTCGGTCGCCAATATCGGTCCCGGCGAAACCGTGCTGGTGCAGATCGAATACCAGGAGCCGGTGCATCAAGTCGGCAATGAATATTCGTTGCGCCTGCCGCTGGTGGTCGCCCCGCGCTACAATCCCGCGCCGATCATCCAGAGTGTCGACTTCCGCAAGGATGGCTCGGGCTGGGGCGCGGCGACGTCGGACCCGGTGCCGGATCGCGACCGCATCTCGCCGCCCGTGCTGGATCCCGGCAAAAATGCGCCGGTCAATCCGACCAGCATCACGGTCCGCCTGCAGGCCGGCTTCGCGCTCGGCGAGGTCAAGAGCCATCATCACAACGTCAAGACGGAAAGTCCGGACAACATGACGCGCGTGGTCACGCTCGTCGACGGCACTGTGCCCGCCGACCGCGACTTCGAGCTGACCTGGAAGCCGGCTGCGGAGAAAGCGCCGTCGGTCGGCCTGTTTCGCGAGCATGTCGGCGATGCCGATTATTTGCTCGCCTTCATCACCCCGCCGAGCGCCGAGCAGGCGACGCAGAAGCCGCTGCCGCGCGAGGTCGTGTTCGTGATCGACAATTCCGGCTCGATGGGCGGCACCTCCATCGTGCAGGCCAAGGCAAGCCTGCTCTACGCCCTCGGCCGCCTGCAGCCGAATGACCGCTTCAACGTGATCCGCTTCGACGACACCATGGACGTGCTGTTTCCGGCCTCCGTCCCGGCCGATGCCGCGCATGTCGGCGAGGCGACCTCCTTCGTCGGCGCCTTGCAGGCGCGCGGCGGCACCGAGATGGTGCCGGCGATGCGCGCGGCACTGATCGACAAGCTCGGCGACACCGGCATGGTCCGCCAGATCGTGTTCCTGACCGACGGCGCGATCGGCAACGAGCAGCAATTGTTCGATGCGATCACGACGATGCGCGGCCGCTCGCGTGTCTTCATGGTCGGCATCGGATCTGCGCCCAACACCTATCTGATGACCCGCGCCGCCGAGCTCGGCCGCGGCGCCTTCACCCATATCGGGTCCGTCGAGCAGGTCGAGGAGCGCATGCGCGGCCTGTTCGCCAAGCTGGAGAATCCGGCCGTGACCGGCCTCACCGCAAAGTTTTCCGAGGCGAAGTCCGACGTCACCCCGGCGATCATTCCGGACGTCTATCGCGACGAGCCTCTGGTGCTCGCGGTCAGGCTCGACAAGGTCGCAGGTGCGCTCGAGATCAAGGGCCGCGTCGGCGACCGTCCGTGGTCGGTGACGCTGCCGCTGCAAAACGCCGCCGAAGGCAAGGGTCTGTCGAAACTCTGGGCCAGGCGCAAGATCGCCGATGCGGAGGTGGCACGCACCCTGCGCGAGATGACACCCGAAGACTCCGACAAGGCGATCCTGGCGCTGGCGCTCGACCATCAGATCGTCACGCGGCTGACCAGCCTCGTCGCAGTCGACAAGACGCCAAGCCGTCCCGAAGGCGCGCCGCTGAAGCTCAGCGAGCTGCCGATCAACCTGCCCGCGGGTTGGGAGTTCGAGAAAGTGTTCGGCGAGCGGCCGCATCTGACGCCGACACAGCTGCGCGAACGTCACGCCGATGCGCGCAATCAGCCGGCGACGCGGCGGTCGACGCCTGCCGCGCCCGACGCGATCCGTCTGCCCAAGACCGCAACCTCGGCCGAGCTGAAGATGATCGCGGGCTTCATCCTGATCGTGCTCGCCCTGGTCCTGTTCGTGTTCAACCGGCGTCAGCCCTTGCTCACTGACACCGTTTGAGAGAGGAGCCCCCCGAACTCCTCTGTTAGCGCGCGCGGCTGCCCGTCCCCTCCAAACGGCCGCGCGCGCCTTTTTCTTACGGTCATTGCGATCGCAGCGAAGCAATCCAGGCTGCCGCCGCGGAGAGACTCTGGATTGCTTCGCGGAGCCTGTCATCGGGTCGCGCTTCGCGCGGACCCGGTGGCTCGCAATGACGATCGTGGATAAAATTCCCCGCCTCATCTCCCCGCTGATCCTGGCGTTGATCGGCCTCATCCTGTTCGGCGACGGCGCCTACATCCATGCCAAGGCCTGGCTGGCGCAGGTGCTGCTGGAGCGGGCATTCGACCGAAGCGTTGCGACAAGGCAGGCGGTGAAGCCCTGGTCATGGGCCGACACCTGGCCGGTCGCGCGGATCGAAGTCAAGCGGATCGGTGCCAGCGCGATCGTGCTGGAAGGCACGAGCGGCCAGGCGCTTGCTTTCGGGCCGGGCCATGTCCAGCACACGGCTGAAGCGGGCGAGCGCGGGATTGCCGTCTATGCCGCCCATCGCGACACTCATTTTCGCTTCCTGAAGGATGTTGCCATGGGTGACGTCATCGATGTCACACGCAGCGACGGTCGACATTTTCGCTATCGCGCAGACTCCTCGGCCGTGGTTCGCTTCGATGCGTCGGGCATCGATCCCATGGCACAGGGTTTCGAGCTTGTTCTCGCGACTTGCTGGCCCTTCGATGCCGTCACATCCGGCCCCGAGCGCTACACCCTGCATGCAACATTGATTAGCGCCGACGGATAGATCGGACTGACACGCACCGATGCGCACTTCATTCCACCACACGGCATACCAGCCACACAGTTGCCAAAGGACTCGCCATAGAACAGAGTGACGCGACACACCAATAAGAACAACAGGTGAGGTCACGCCATGGAAGCCCATGTGTCTGCTGCATCCGCGTCCCGTCCATGGTCTCCGCCGCCCGATGCCAGCGACATCATCAAGGGTATCCATGCCATGCTGCACCCGCACAACATCGTGCTGGTGGGCGCGACCGACAAGCCCGGCAATTATGCCGAGCGCATCTGGAACAATCTGATCAAGTACGGCTACGAGGGCGGCCTCTATCCGGTCAATGCCAAGCGCGACGCCATCTGGGGCGTTCCCTGCTACAAGGACTTTGCGAGTCTTCCGGAGAAGCCCGATCATGTCCTGGTGCTGGTGCCTGCGCGCTTTGCCGTGCAGGTGATCCGCGACGCCGCCGCGGCCGGCGCGCGTTCGGCCACCATCGTCACCTCGGGCTTCAGCGAGCTGCAGGATGACGAAAGCCAGAAGCTCGCTGCCGAATTGCAGGCGGCCGTGCGCGAGACGGGGCTCGCCGTGACCGGCCCGAACTGCCTCGGCAATTTGAGCGCCGGCGAAAAGCTCTTCACCAATATCGACGATCGCATCGTCACCATGGAGCAAGGCGCAGTCGCGATCGCCGGCCAATCCGGCGCCATCGTCATGGCGATCCGCCAGGCGCTGGAAGACCGCGGCGTCGGCGTCGGCTACATGGTGACCACAGGCAACGAGGCCGGACTCGAGACGCCGGATCTGATGCGCTATTTCGCCGAGGATCCGAGCATCAAGGTGATCGTCGTCTACCTCGAAGGCGTGCGCAACACCAAGGCCTTCCGCGACGCCTGCAAGGCAGCACGCGCGGCGAGCAAGCCCGTGATCGCGCTCAAGCTCGGCGCCTCCGAAGGCGGCCGCGCCGCGGCGATGGCGCATACCGGCGCGCTCGCCGGCTCGATCGAGACGTTCGACGCGATCGCGACGCGCGAAGGAGTGATCCGGGTCGGCGGCCTCGACGAGCTGATCGAGACCACCGAGTGCTTCGTCCACGCTGGCTTGCCCAAAGGCGACCGGCTTGCCGCCGTGACGCTGTCCGGCGGCAAGCGCGGCATGCTGATCGACGCCTTCTACGCCGCAGGCCTGAACTTCGCGCCGCTGAGCCCGCATGTCAGTGCGGAGCTCGCGAAGATGCTCGGCCCCGGCTCGATCGTCGGCAATCCGCTCGACGCCGGCTTCGCCGCGGTGGTCGATCCCTCCGTCTACATGAAGTCGATCAAGTTGATGATCGACGACCCCGATATCGACATCGTCATCGTCGATGCCGAGCTGCCGAAGGCGCCGCACGAGCTGCGCGAGCGCAACCTGCGCATCGTCAACGAGATGGCGAGCAAGGCAGGCAAGCCGGTGATCTATACCAGCGCGATGTCGATCGGCTTCACCGAGCACACCAAGGACTTGCGGAAGTCGCTGCCACATCTCGCGGTCATGCAGGGCATGGACCGCGCGGTGACCGCGATCAAGTCGCTGCTCGCTTACGCCAAGCTGCGCAAGGAGGTGCCCGACATCGTCTCGAGCTCGAAGCCCGCCGCGCGCGCCGTGCTGGAGAAGACGTTGGCATCGGCGACCGGCGCCGCGCTCGACGAGGTCGCCTCGAAGAAGCTGCTCAAGGCCTACGGCATCCCGATCTCGCAGGAGGCGATCGCACAGACCGCGGCGGACGCGGTGAAGATTGCCAAGCAGATCGGCTTTCCGGTCGTGGCCAAGGTCGTCAGCGCCGAGATCCTGCACAAGTCGGACATCGGCGGCGTGGTGCTGAACCTCAATAGCGCGGCCGAGGTGAAGAAGGCGTTCGCCGACATCACAGCGCGGGTCGCGAAACTCAAGGGCAAGCCGAAGCTCGACGGCATCCTGATCGCACAGCAGGTCAAGGCCGAGCTCGAGCTGGTGGTCGGCGCCTCGCTCGATGCCGAGATGGGCCCGGTCGTGCTGTTCGGCACCGGCGGCATCGACATCGAGCTGATGAAGGACGTCGCGCTCGCCGGCGCGCCGCTGGACGCAAGCGAAGCACGGCTCCTGATCGGCCGCACCAAGGCCGGCATCAAGATGCGCGGCTATCGCGGCAGGCCGGTCTTGCACGAGGCCTCGGCGGTGAAGGCGCTGGTCGGGCTGTCCAATTTGATTGCGGATGCGGGCGATCGCATCGCCTCGATCGACATCAACCCGTTCCTGATCAATGCCAGGACGGGCGTCGCCGTCGACGCGCTGATCGTGCTGAACAACGCCGCGGCGAGGCGGGCGGCGGGACACTGAGGTGCGTAGGGCGGATTAGCGCCAGCGTAATCCGCCAATCTACACGACTGCTGAGGCGAAAGCGGCGGGTTACGCTTCGCTAACCCGCCCTACGTACCATCGCGGCCTTCTTCCAACCATCCCGCTTTGGCCCTAAACTCAGCCTCATGGCACGCGCGAGCAATCTTGTGATCGGAACGGCGACGCTGGCGGCGATCGCCGTGGCGTTCGGCGGCCTGCTCGGCGTGCAGAAATGGCGCACCATCCAGAGCCGCAGCCAGTTGCGCGTGGTGTTCGAGGGCGGCTCCGCCAGCGGCCTGCGCCGCGGTGGGCCGGTCAATTTCGACGGCGTGCCCGCCGGCCAGATCCTGTCGATCAAGCTGGAGAGTCCCCGCAGGATCGTGGCGCTCGTCATGCTCGACAATGCCGCGCCGATCCGCAAGGACACCGTGGCAGGCATCGAGTTCCAGGGTCTCACCGGCGTTGCCGCGATCTCATTGATCGGCGGCGTCCCCTCTGCACCGCCGGTGCCGCTGGACGCGGACGGCATCCCGGTGCTGACGGCCGATCTCAGCGACGCCGAAACCATCGTCGAAACCCTGCACAGCGTCGACCGCACCATCGTGAACAACGCCCCCGCGATCAAGGAGGGCCTGCACACGTTCGAGGCCACCACCGCCGACCTCAGGAGCAAGGGCGGCGAGATCGACTCCGTCATGGCCAAGGTGGACAGCGCCTTTGCGGGCTTCGACAAGGCGGTCGGGAAGATCGAAGGCGCGGTGCCGGGCTTCGTCGACGGCAAGGCGGACGAGCTGTTCGAGAAGATCCAGGGGCTGCACGAGCTTGCCGGCACCATGAAGAAAAAGTCGGCAGCCTATCTCGACGACATTCGCCGCTCGCTGCTCGACGTCAGCGAGGCCGCCAACAAGATGAGCGGCGCGCCGGCGCCTGCATCCCCGCGCCCACCGCGCAAGCCCGAGCAGAAGAAGCAGTAGCTTACCACGCGTAGCGCACGAGACCCTTGCCGGCGTAGGACCGCGTGAGGTTCGAGAACTCGCCCTCGAATGTCGCCGACGCGGACCAGCCGTTCATCCAGTTCATCTGCACCGATGCCGTGGTCAGCGCGGAGTCGCGCGCCTGCGCGGCGCCGTTCACGACGAAGGCCGATCCTGGCAGCGTCTGGAACACCGCACCGACCGTGCGGTCCGGATTGTAATCGTGCGCCCAGGCGAGGCGGCCGCGCAGGGTCATCAGGCCGCCGGCCGCGGCAAAGGACCGGTCGGCGCGCAGGCCGAGCTCGGAGCGGGTGCTGGTCACGTCCTTGGCGGCATAGTTGAGCGCGAAGACGTTGCTGCCCACCACCGCCGACTCGGCATAGGCGGGAAGGCTGAACAAGGTGGCCTGGAGCGCGGCGTAGGGCGTGACGCCGGCCCATTGCATGGCGTAGCGATAGCCGCCCTCGATGCGGCCCGAGACGGCGTTGGCGTTGAACTGCGCCCGCAACTGGTCATAGCCGGCGGCCGTCACGACGCGGTTGGTCGTAACGTCCTGCCAGCCATAGGCGAGCGCCGCCGTGACGTAGGCCGGTCCGGCCGTATGACGCAGGAAGGCGCCGGCCTGGAACAGATCGGAGCGCCCCCAACCGAGCCCGCTGACGTTGAATCCAGTCCCGCCGCCTGCGAGGGCGAAGCCCGCAATCGTCGACGGCGAGAAGCGGTAGTCGAGGCCCACGGCGGTGCCATAGACGCTGCTGGTGGTGTTGTTCGAGCCGAGGCCGGCGTTGCCGTCGGTGGTCTGCGAGCCGCCATAGCCGGCCGCCCACACGTCCCAGCGCTGCTCGAACGTCGCAGCCGGCGCCTTGCGGTCGATCGCGGCGAAGGCGTCGCGCGTCTTCTTGCCGCGCGCTTGAGCATCGGGGGCAAAGGGCGTTGCGCCAGGCGTGCCGCTGCGTCCTGAGCTGAAGACGTCGGTCAACAGGCCGAGGAACAGGTTCATCGCGTTGAAGGTCGTCTGCTGCGCCCCCGTCGCCGGCTCGCCGGAGGCCTGCGTCAGGCCGTTGGGCCCGAGGCCTGCGAATTCGGCTTGCAGGAAGCCGTTGCTGTTGAAGAAATTCTGAAGCGTCGTCGCGACGTTCTTCTGGTTGACGTTGAGAGCGTATTTCGCGCCATAGTCGAGCGCAAAATCGAGAAAGACCTCGTTCGATCCGACAGTTGTCGTGCCGATGAGGCCGCCCGGCGCGGCAACGCCGGAAAAATTGTCGCTGGAGCTGCCGAAGAACTGCATGATGGAGTAGTGCTTCATCACCGCAGCGCCCGGATACAGCGCGACACCGACCGTGCCGTTCAGCACGACATTGCCGCTGACGCGTGCGTGGCTCGTGCTGGATCCGCTACCGACCTGCACGACGTAGACCGAGCCGGACTGGAAGGCGAGATGGCCCTGGACCTGCATGCTCGAGCCCGGCCCCCCGTCACCCGGCGCATAGATGCCGCCGCTGGCGATGACGGTATTGCCGACCCTTCCGGCGCCGAACAGCGCGCCGCCCGAATTGACGGTCGTCAGGCTCGACGGGGAGATGTCGCCGTCAACCCGCAGGATGCCACCATTCACATTGGTGCTGCCGGTATAGGTGTTGGCGCCCGAGAGGATCAGCGTGCCGCTGCCGACCTTCTCCAGCGAGCCCGGCCCGATCGGGCCGCAACCGCAGGGATCGTAATCGCCGATGACGCCACTGACTTCGGTCGAACGGTTGTTGCTCCCGACGGCGAGCGTATTGCCGCCGCCGATATAATAGAAGCCGCTGCCTTCGATCGAACCCGCGGTGATGCGGCCGTCGCCGTTCGGGCCAATGCTGACCCCGAAATCGACGATGCCTGTTCCGGTGGTGATGAAGCGGGCGTTGCCGCCGGTGGCATTGTCGAAGAACTCGGTCTTGCCGCCGTCCTTGGTGATGATCGTGGCATTGCCGGCCGTCGTGAACGCGCCGAAATTGGTGAGACCATCAGCTTCATTGATGATGGTTGCATTGCCGGCGCTCGCCGTATCGGAGCCGGCCAGCGAGCCGAATATGGTCCCGCTGAAATCCTTGTTCACGATCGTTGCCGAGCCCGCCGAGGCCTGTTCAAGAAAAGCGATGCCGCCGCCGTTCTGGTTGGTGATGTTGGCCGTGCCGGCATTGGTCCGCCCGAAGAAGCCGACCAAGCCGCCGTCATTGACGATGGTGGCACGACCGGCCGTCGCGGTGTCGGAGCCGCCCCCGTTCGGATCGCCGAAATACAGCTGGCCGCTGTTGGTGATCGCGATCGAGCTGGCGGAGCTGGCGTTGAGAAACAGCGTCGTGCCGGAGAAGGCATTTTGGATCGACGTGATCCCCGACGTGTCGGCATTGACGACGCTGAAGAGGCCCTCATTGGTGACGGCGCCGACAATGCTCGCGGTATGGGTCGCGTCGCCGAGTTGCAGGGATCCGCAATTGCAGATGAAGGTGCCACCGGCATAGGTGTTGGCGCCGAGCAGTGCCAGGGTCCCCGAGCCCTGGACGTTGATCCCGCCGCTGCCGACGATGCGCGAAACGATGATGGCCGACGGGTCGCTGGTGCCGGTCACGTCATTGGTGACGAATGTGGTGCCGCCCGAGGCCAGCCTGAGATCGCCGCCCTGGATGGTGTAGACCGAACCATCGGCGGTGAGGTCGAAACCCACGAGACCGGTGAGCTGAACACCTCCCGGTGTGACCGTCACCGTGCCGCCGGTGGCCGGAATCGAAGGACCGCTGCTGCCGAATAGCGTGCCGACCGACGCGGGATCATAGGTGGTGCTGACCGAGCCGACGGCGTCCGTCCAATTGGTCGTGGTGTTGTCCCAAACGCCGCCGCCGCCGTTGACGGCGCCGTTCGGCGTGGTCTGTGATCCGTTGAAGACCTGCTGTGCCTGGACCGGACTGACGAGGGCGATCGCACCCAAGACGAGGCCCGCACCGGATGCCGCGCGCACGGCCGCGGCTCTCCGAAGCGGGCGACCCCGCCCGCTCGATCGCAACCAGCCCCCCAACGCTCGTCCTCCAACCTGCGGCGCTCCCCACTGGCGCTGCGGGAACTTAGGCGATGAGGAGGGGCAGTAGAACTACGGGGGCCCGAGAATCCGCCGATGCGAGCGCGACTCGGGCAGATTCAACCGCCCATGTTGCAGCCGCGCCACGGTTTTGCCGGGCGCCATTCCCATTCCGCGCATCAGCGGATGCGTCAGAACGACCGTCGTTATGGATCGCCATTCATATCCCTGGCTGGTCGGCCAACTCGTAGGCCCTCAAGGGCTCAATAGTTGCTGGCCGCCGAACCGTTCGGAATGCCCTCGATCGGACACTCATCGGTGCCCGGCGTCGCGCGGGTCATCGCCTCGACCATGTCGCGGGTGCCTTCGGGGTCTTTGATCCAGTTCTTGTAGAAATCATACGGGCACGCCGCGACGCCGCGCGGGCTGTCGCCGGAATTGATCATGCCGGTGTAGCCGCGATGGACCAGCTTGTAGAGATGGTTCTGCGACTGGCCGTTGCGGCGCGCATCGCGGATCAGATGCTTCGAGAGCTGGGCGTACTGGATGCCGTAATCCTCCTCGCCGCATTCGCCGAGGGTGCGGCCGTCGAAGCCGATGATCGCGGAATGGCCGAAGTAAGAATAGACGCCATCGAAGCCGGCGGCATTGGCGACCGCGACATAGACGTTGTTGGCCCAGGCCATGGCCTTGGAGATCATGACCTGCTGCTCCTTGGCCGGATACATGTAGCCCTGGCAGCGCACGATCAGCTCTGCGCCCTTCATGGCGCAGTCGCGCCAGATCTCCGGATAATTGCCGTCATCGCAGATGATCAGGCTGACCTTCAGCCCCTTCGGACCCTCGGAGACATAGGTGCAGTTGCCGGGGTACCAACCTTCGATCGGCACCCACGGCATGATCTTGCGGTACTTCTGCACGATCTCGCCCTTGTCGTTCATCAGGATCAGGGTGTTGTAGGGCGCCTTGTGCGGATGCTCCTCGTGGCGTTCGCCGGTGAGCGAGAACACGCCCCACACTTTTGCCTTGCGGCAGGCTTCCGCAAAGATCGCGGTCTCCTCGCCCGGCACCATCGAAGCCGTCTCGTACATCTCCTTGGAATCGTACATGATGCCTTGCGTGGAATATTCCGGGAAGATCACGAGATCCATGCCGGGCAGGCCGAGCTTCATGCCGACGATCATGTCGGCGATCTTGCGGGCATTGTCGAGCACCTCGGCCTTGGTGTGCAGGCGGGGCATCTTGTAATTGACTACCGCGACGCCGACCGTGTCGTTGCTGCTGGAGATATCACCGTGAAGCATGTTGAGCGCTCCTGTCTTCTATTCGTGGGAGGCGTGAATTAGTGGCTGATCATCCAGGGGCGTGCGGTCGGAAAGCCCTTGGTACCGCTCCTGGTCTTGGTCATCAGCCGCGCCGGCTTTTTCCTGTCGGTCGGGCTCTTGTCCTTCACGGTCCTGCCCGACGAGCAGCAGCCGCAGCCCGGGCCGTGCGAGGCCTTGTATTGCGCCAGCGTCTGCGGCGCGTGGGTGCTGCGCTCGTTGACGGCGTGCGCCTTGCGCTTCTCCGCCGGCATGCAGAAGAAGTTCGGCGCGGTCAGGATGACGCGCGGCGCCATGGTCTCGCAATGGGGACAGCTTTGCGGATCGTCGCATTCCGCCATCGGGCGCAGGTCCTTGAAGGGACCGCAATCGTCACAGAGATATTCGTAGACCGGCATCGCATCACCTACGCTCTTGCCTGTTCACACAACTCGCTGCCACCGTGCGCGTGGCGACAGCCCCTCACCCCGACCCTCTCCCCGTAAGAACGGGGAGAGGGGGCGCGGCGTCATTTGTCCGGCGAGATCGGCATCTGGATATCGCCGGTGATGTGCTTGATGGGTCCGGCCGCCGACGGCATCACGTCGAAGTCGAAGATCTCGGTCGGCAGCCACAGCGTGGCGCAGGCGTTGGGCACGTCGACCACGCCGGAGATGTGGCCCTGGCACGGCGCGGTGCCGAGGATCGAATAGGCCTGGGCGCCGGAATAGCCGAACTTCTTGAGATACTCGATGGCGTTGAGGCAGGCCTGACGATAGGCGATATGAACGTCGAGATAATGCTGCTTGCCGGCCTCGTCGACCGAGATACCTTCGAAGATCAGATAGTCCTTGTAGTTCGGCGTGATCGGCGACGGCTTGAAGATCGGGTTCTTGATGCCGTATTTCGACATGCCGTCCTTGATCACCTCGACCTTGAGGTGCAGCCAGCCGGCCATTTCGATGGCGCCGCAGAAGGTGATCTCGCCGTCGCCCTGGCTGAAGTGCAGGTCGCCCATCGAGAGACCGGCGCCGGGGACATAGACCGGGAAGTAGATCTTCGAGCCGCGCGAGAGATCCTTGATGTCGCAATTGCCGCCATGCTCGCGCGGCGGCACGGTGCGCGCACCCTCTGCACCGATCTTGGCTTTCACATCGCCCTTGGCGCGGCCGCCATGGGCGGTCGGCGCGAACGGCGGATTGGCAAGGCCGGGCACGCGGGTCGGGTTGGTCGAGATCAGCTCGGCCTCGCGCTTGTTCCAGGTCTCCAGCATCTTGGGATCGGGCAGGCACCCGATCAGGCCGGGATGGATCAGGCCGGCAAAGTTGACGCCGGGCACGTGACGCGACGAGGTGTAGAGACCCTTGATGTCCCAGATCGACTTCTGCGCCAGCGGGAAGTGGTCGGTGAGGAAGCCGCCGCCATTCTGCCTGGAGAAGAAGCCGTTGAAGCCCCACAGGCTCTCCTTGAGCGGACCGACGTCGAGCAGGTCGACGACGAGGAGGTCGCCGGGCTCTGCGCCCTTGACGCCGATCGGGCCGGACAGGAAGTGCACGATCGACAGGTCGATGTCGCGCACGTCGTCGGCGGAATCGTTGTTCTTGATGAAGCCGCCGGTCCAATCGTAGGTCTCGATGATGAAATCGTCGCCGGGATTGACCCAGGCCACGATCGGGATGTCGGGGTGCCAGCGGTTATGCACCATGTCGTTTTCATAGGCCGATTTGGTGAGATCGACCTTGATCAGTGTCTCTGGCATCGAGATGCTCCCCTTTTACACGGTTGGTTAGACGGACAGATATTTCGAGACCTGCGCGGCATCGACGGCATCGCGCGGATCGTCGCGCACGATCTCGCCGTTCTCGATCACCAGCACGCGGTCGGCGATGTCGAGCGCGAAGCTCAGGACCTGCTCGGAGACGACGATCGAGAGCCCCTTCTCGTCGCGGATGCGCTTCAAGGTGCGCGCCATCTCCTTGATGATGGAGGGCTGAATGCCTTCGGTCGGCTCGTCCAGCAGCAGCACCTTCGGCTTGGTGGCGAGCGCGCGCGCGATCGCCAATTGTTGCTGTTGCCCGCCGGAGAGATTGCCGCCGCGGCGGCCCTTCATCTCCAGCAGCACCGGGAACAATTCGTAGATGTCGTCAGGCACCTCCGAGCCGCCGGACACGACCAGCCCGGTCTCGATGTTCTCCTTCACCGTCATGGTGGAGAAGATCATGCGGCCCTGCGGCACGTAGGCGAGGCCCTTGGCGACGCGTTCATAGCTCTTGAGGTTGCCGAGCTCGGCGCCGTCCATGCTCACCGAGCCGCTTCGCGCCGGCAGGATGCCCATCAGCGACTTCATCAGCGTGGTCTTGCCCATGCCGTTGCGGCCCATGATCGCGACGATCTCGTTCGCCGCGACCTTGACGTTGAGCCCGTGCAGCACCTCGCTCTGGCCGTAGGCGACGTGGAGATCGGAAATAGCCAGCATGATGCGCTCCTAGGCTCGCTGTTGCTTCACCTCTCCCCACCGGGGAGAGGTCGGCGCGTAGCGCCGGGTGAGGGGGCGCAAGAAGCCTATCGAGGGACCGGAACCCCTCACCCGAATGGCTGCGCCATTCGACCTCTCCCTACAGGAGAGGTGAACGGAGTGCGCAGCGCTCGTCCGCCCCGTACGCACCATCTCAGTGCCCCAGGTACACTTCAATGACCTTGGGATCGTTCTTGACCTTCTCCATCGTCCCTTCCGAGAGGATCTGGCCCTGGTGCAGCACGGTGACCTTGTGCGCGATGTCCTCGACGAACTTCATGTCGTGCTCGATCACCAGCACCGAACGGTTCTTGATGATGCGGTTGAGCAGCTCGGCGGTCTTGACGCGCTCCGAGACGCTCATGCCGGCGACGGGCTCGTCGAGCATCAACAGGTCGGGATCCTGGATCAGCAGCATGCCGATCTCGAGCCACTGCTTCTGGCCATGGCTGAGCTCGTCGGCATAGGTGTTGAGCTTGTCCTTGAGGAAGATCATCTCGGCGACCTCCTCGACCCGGTCTTTGACCAGCTGGTCGCGCTGAAAGGTCAGAGAGCCGAACACGGTGCGGCCGCGCGGGAACGAGATCTCGAGATTCTCGAACACGGTGAGATCCTCGAACACCGACGGCGTCTGAAACTTGCGCCCGACGCCGGTCTGCACGATCTCGTTCTCCTTCATCTTCGTGAGCTCCTTGCCGCGAAACTGGATCGAGCCCGAGGTCGCCTTGGTCTTGCCGCAGATCAGGTCGAGCACCGTGGTCTTGCCGGCACCGTTGGGACCGATGATGACGCGGATCTCGTTCTCCTCGACATAGAAGGAGAGGTCGTTGACCGCCTTGAACCCGTCGAACGAGACGGTGAGGCCGGAGACCGCGAGCAGGAAGTCCTTGGGCTGGTGTCCAATGAGCATGATCTACCCCCTCACTCTGCCGGCGCGCCGTCGGCGACCGAATTGTCGTTCCAGCCCGCCTTTGCCTTGCGCGAGGCGAACAGCCGGTCGATGCGCGGCTGCACGTAGTCGGCCCAGAGCCCGGACAGGCCGTTCGGGAAAGCGAGCACGACCGCGATGAACAGCGCGCCAAGGCCGAACAGCCAGAGTTGCGGGAAGGATTCCGACAGGCTGGTCTTGGCGAAATTCACCAGGATGGCGCCCCAGATTGCGCCGAAGATCGACATCCGTCCGCCGACCGCGGTGTAGATCACCATTTCGATCGACGGCACGATGCCGACGAAGGACGGCGACATGAAACCGACATTGAGCGCGAACATGGCGCCGCCGATCGCGGCGAAGATCGCGGCCATGCAGAAGGCGAAGATCTTGAAGTTGGCGACGCTGTAGCCGGAGAAGCGGACACGGTCCTCCTGCTCGCGCATTGCCACCAGGATGCGGCCGAGCTTGGTCAGACGGATGAACTGCGCGATGCCGATGCAGGCGAACAGCAGCACCACCTCGACGAAGTACAGGATGATCTTGGCGTGGTCGGGCCGGATGTCCCAACCCTTGAGCGTGCGCAGATCGGTCATGCCGTTGATGCCGCCGGTATAGCCCTGCTGTCCCACGATCAGGATGGTGAGGATGGCGGCGACGGCCTGGGTGATGATCGCGAAGTAGGTGCCGCCGACGCGGCGCTTGAACATCGCGGTGCCGATGATCAGGGCGAACAGGCCGGGGACCAGGATGATGGCGAGGATGGTGAAGGTGAGGCTGTGAAACGGCTGCCAGAACAACGGCAGCGCCGTGATCTGATTCCAGTCCATGAAATCGGGAATGCCGGGCGTCGACTGGATCTTGGTGTTCTCGACGCTGGAGGCCTCGAGCTTGAGAAACATCGCCATGCAATAGCCGCCGAGGCCGAAGAACACGCCCTGCCCCAGGCTCAGGATGCCGCCATAGCCCCAGCACAGCACGAGGCCGAGCGCGACAAAGGCGTAGGTCAGATATTTCGCGACCAGGTTGAGGCGGAATACATCCAGCGTCAGCGGCAGGATCACGAACAGCACGGCGGCGAGCGCAATGAAGCCCATCAGTTCGGATCGGTTGAAGAAGCGTGAGTTGATGATCATGACTTGCCTGCTTCTCGTTATTTGCGGACCTTGAGGGCGAACAGACCCTGCGGCCGCAGCATCAGGATGCCGACGACGGCGAGCAGCGTGAGCACCTTGGCCATCGAGCCCGACATGAAGAATTCGAGCGTCGATTGCGTCTGCGAGATCGAGAACGCGGAGGCGATGGTGCCGAGCAGGCTGGCGGCGCCGCCGAACACGACGACGAGGAACGTATCCACGATGTAGAGCTGGCCCGAGGTCGGCCCGGTCGAGCCGATCATGGTGAAGGCGCTGCCGGCGACACCGGCGATGCCGCAGCCGAGGCCGAAGGTGTAGCGATCGACCTTCTCGGTGTTGATGCCGACCGCGCCGGCCATGATGCGGTTTTGCACGACCGCGCGCACCTGGCGGCCCCAGCGCGACATGTAGAGAACGTAGGCGACGCAGATGGTGATCAGCACGGTGAGGCACATCACGAAGACGCCGTTGATCGGCACCTCGATGCTATCGGTGACGCGCAGCGAGCCCAGCATCCATTGCGGCAGCTCGACGCCGACCTCGCGCGCGCCGAACACCGAGCGATAGGCCTGCTGCAGCATCAGGCTGAGGCCCCAGGTCGCGAGCAGCGTATCGAGCGGGCGCTTATAGAGGTGCCGGATCAGCACCCATTCCACCAGCATGCCCAGCGCGCCGGATGCGAGGAAGGCCAATATCATGGCAAGGAAGAAGTAGCCGCTGAACAGGCTCGGCAAATAGGCCTGAAAGAGATTGGAGGTCATCCAGGTGACGTAGGCCCCGAGGATCATGAACTCGCCATGGGCCATGTTGATGACGCCCATCTGGCCGAAGATGATCGCAAGGCCGAGCGCCATCAGGACATAGACGGAGAACAGGATCAGTCCGGCAAACCCCTGCATGACGAAGATCGAGCCGAGGTCGCCAATCGAATAGTCGCCGAACATCCATGTCCTCCGTCGGGAAAGGGTCCCGCGTCGCGAGCAGGTTCGCGACGCGGGGGCTTGAGGCATGGACTTGCGGTCCACGCCAGGGAGCGGTTTTGCCTTGAGGGAAAGTGCGACGGGCGCCGCGACTTACCGGTAAGGCTCCTTACTGGTAGCCTTTGGGGAACGGATCCGGCTCGACGAGGTCGGCGGTCTCGAAGATCAGCTCGAACTGGCCATCGAGCTTGGCGCGCCCCACCCGGGTCTTCGACCAGAGGTGATGGTTCTCGTGGATGCGCACATAGCCTTCCGGCGCACCCTTGAACTCGACGCCCGGCGAAGCCGCCGCGATCTTGTCGACGTCGAAGGAGCCGGCCTTCTCGACCGTCAGCTTCCACAGCCAGGGGCCGAGATAGGCAGCCTGGGTGACGTCTCCGATCACGGTCTTCTCGCCCCACATCTTCTTGAACGCGGAGACGAATGCCTTGTTGTTCGCATTGTCGAGCGACTGGAAGTACTTCATGCAGGCATACGCGCCCGCGATGTTCTCGCCGCCGATACCGTCGATCTCGTCCTCCGTCACCGAGATCGTGAGCAGCGGCTGCTTGGCGAGATCGACGCCGGCCGCCTTGAGCTGCTTGTAGAAAGCGACGTTGGAACCGCCGACGACGTCGGTGAAGATGACGTCCGGCTTGGTCAGCTTGATCTTGTTGATGACCGAGTTGAACTGCGTCGAGCCGAGCGCGTAGTACTCCTCGCCGACGACCTTGCCCTTGAGCACGTTTTCGACGTGCTTGCGGGCGATCTTGTTGGAGGTGCGCGGCCAGATGTAGTCCGAGCCGATGAAGAAGAACGACTTGGCGCCCTTCTCCTTGGCGATCCAGTTCAGGCCGGCGAGGATCTGCTGGGTCGCTTCCTGGCCGGTGTAGATCACGTTCTTGGACTGCTCGAGGCCTTCGTAGAAGGTCGGGTAGTACAGCATGCCGTTATACTGCTCGACGACCGGAAGCACCGCCTTGCGCGAGGCCGAGGTCCAGCAGCCCATGATCGCCGCGACCTTGTCGTTGACGAGGAGCTTCTTCGCCTTCTCGGCGAAGGTCGGCCAGTCCGATGCGCCGTCCTCCTGGATGAACTTGATCTTGCGGCCGAGCACGCCGCCGGCCGCGTTGATCTGCTCGATCGCGAGCTTTTCGGCCTGGATCGAGCCGGTTTCGGAGATCGCCATGGTGCCGGTCGCCGAATGCAGGATGCCGACCGTGACCTCGGTGTCGGTGACGGCCAGGCCCGTGGTATTGACCGCCGAGGTCGCCGGCGCCTGCGCAAAGGACGCCCGCGGCAGCATCGTGATGGCCGGGACGGCCGCCATCCCCATCAACAATTTGCGCCGCAGCGGCGACAACAGGCCCTTGTTTGCTTCGTCTGACATGAGCACCCCACTTTTGTTCGAGAACAGGCGATTGGTGCCGTGAGGATGGCTCGAATTTATGCAGCGCACGCATACGCAAGATCGCGTATACTGCACCGCAAAATGCCGACGTAGGCTTCTGGTACGGAATTTGCGAGGGGTCCGGGTCCGTATCGGGAGTGGGGTTAAGTGGCAGGGCGGCAGCGAATAGACCGCGTCAGGCGCCAGTACAATCAATGGGTCGCCAACCAGACGCTGGAAGATTACGCCCTGCGCTTCACCGCCAAGAGCGCGCGGCGCTGGTCCGCCGCCCGCGTCGCCAACACGGCACTGGGCGCGATCTCGTTCCTGGCGATGGAGGCGATCGGCGGGACCATCACGCTGAACTATGGCGTCACCAACGCGACCGCGGCCATCGTCGTGGTCTCCATCATCATCTTCGGCTGCGGGGTGCCGATTGCATACTATGCCGCCAAATGCGGCATCGACATCGACCTGCTGACGCGGGGTGCCGGCTTCGGTTACATCGGCTCGACCGTCACCTCGCTGATCTACGCGTCCTTCACTTTCATCTTTTTCGCGATCGAGGCCGTGATCCTCGCCTCCGCGCTCGAAATGTGCTTCGGGATTCCGCGGCCGGTCGGCTATCTCATCAGCGCCGTCGTCATCATCCCGCTGGTGGCCTATGGCATCACGCTGATCAGCCGCTTCCAATTGTGGACGCAGCCCCTGTGGGTGATCCTTCACATCATCCCGTTCGCCGCGATCGCCTGGCATAACCCGCACTCTTTCGCGGAGTGGCACAAATTCTCCGGCGAGCACGGCGACCTCAACGGACATTTCGATCTCTTGCTGTTTGGCGTTGCGGCCTCCGTCGTGTTCTCGCTGGTGGCGCAGATCGGCGAGCAGGTCGACTTCCTGCGATTCCTGCCGCGCGACCGCCGCGCCTCCAGGGCCTCCTGGTGGATGGCGCTGATGAGCGCCGGGCCGGGCTGGATCGTGCTGGGCGCGCTGAAGCTGCTGGCGGGCTCGTTCCTCGCCTTCTTCGCGCTCAGCCATGGCGTGCCGCCCGAGGAGGCCGCCGAGCCGGCGCACATGTATCTCGAAGCGTTCCGCTATGTGCTGTCGCAGCCTGACCTCGCTTTGGCCTTGACCGGCACCTTCGTGATCCTGTCACAGGTCAAGATCAACGTCACCAACGCCTATGCCGGCTCGATCGCCTGGTCGAACTTCTTCTCGCGTTTGACCCACAGCCATCCCGGGCGCGTGGTCTGGCTGGTCTTCAACGTCATCGTGGCCCTGCTGCTGATGGAGATCGGCGTCTACAAGGCGCTGGAGCAGACGCTGGCGCTCTATTCCAACGTCGCGATCGCCTGGGTTGGCGCGCTGGTTGCCGACCTCGTCATCAACAAGCCGCTCGGATTGCGGCCGCAGCAGATCGAGTTCAAGCGCGCGCATCTCTACGACGTCAATCCGGTCGGCGTGGGAGCGATGACGATCGCGACCATCGTCTCCATCAGCGCCTTCTACGGCCTGTTCGGGCCGACCGCGAAGGCGCTGTCGGCCTTCATCGCGCTCGCGGCGGCCTTCCTCACGGCGCCGTTGATCGCCTGGGCCACGGACGGCAAGTACTACATCGCGCGCAAGCCGAAGCGGAGCTGGCAGAACATCGAGGCGATCCAGTGCTGCATCTGCGAGCACTCGTTCGAGCCGGAGGACATGGCCTCCTGCCCCGCTTATGCGGGCCCGATCTGCTCGCTGTGCTGTTCGCTGGACGCGCGCTGCCACGATCTCTGCAAGCCGCACGCAAGATTCCAGGCGCAGGTGTCGGAGACGCTGGGCAGGCTGATGCCGCAACCGATCTATGCCCGGATCAACTCGCAAGTCGGCCACTATATCGGCGTGTTCGTGATCTCCGCCGGCCTGATCGCCCTGGTGCTGGGACTGATCTATCTGCAGACGTCGGCGAGCGTGCACGGCGATAACGAGCTCGTGTCCGACGTGCTGTGGAAGGTGTTCTTCTCGCTCAGCATCATCATCGGCGTGGTGGCGTGGCTGTTCGTGCTGGCGCAGCAGAGCCGTCGCGCCGCCGAGGCCGAGACGCGGCGTCAGACCACGCTGCTGATCCAGGAGATCGATGCGCACAAGCGCACCGACGCCGAGCTCCAGCGTGCCAAGGAAGTTGCCGAATCCGCCAACCTCGCCAAGAGCCGCTATGTGGTCGGGTTGAGCCACGAGCTGCGCTCGCCGCTCAATGCGATCAGCGGCTACGCGCAGCTGCTCGAGCAGGATACGAGCCTTGGCGCCAAGCCGCGCGACCAGGTCCGCGTCGTCCGCCGCAGCGCCGACCATCTCTCCGGCCTGATCGACGGCATCCTGGACATCTCCAAGATCGAGGCGGGGCGGCTGTATCTGTCGCGCGACGAGGTGCGCCTGAGCGAATTCCTCGACCAGCTCGTCGGCATGTTCCGCCTCCAGGCCGCGGCCAAGGGCATCGACTTCGTGTTCAGGCGGCCGGCAACGCTGCCGCGCGTCGTCTATGCCGACGAGAAGCGGTTGCGCCAGGTGCTGATCAACCTGCTCTCGAACGCCATCAAGTTCACCCAGTCCGGCAGCGTGCAGTTCGTGGTGCACTATCGCAGCCCCGTCGCCGAGTTCGAGGTGATCGACACCGGCCCGGGCATCCAGGGCGGCGATCTCGAACGCATCTTCGCGCCCTTCGAGCGGGGCGCGCTCGGCGCCTCGCAGCCGCAGACCGGCACCGGCCTCGGGCTCACCATCAGCCGCCTGCTCGCCGGCGTGATGGGCGGGGACATCAAGGTCACGAGCACGGTCGGCACCGGGTCGACGTTCAAGGTCAAGATCCTGCTCTCGGAGGTCACCAATCCCCAGCGCATCGCGCCGGTGGAGGCGCCGGTCTCCGGCTATCACGGTGCGCGCAAAACCATCCTCGTCACCGACGACGATCCCGTGCATCGCGACCTCCTGCGCGAGGTGCTGACGCCGCTCGGCTTCATCCTGCTGAGCGCGCCCGACGGCGCCGGCTGCCTTGCGCTGGCGCAGCATTGCCGGCCCGATCTGTTCCTGCTCGACATCTCGATGCCCGCCATGGACGGCTGGGCGGTCGCCGAGGCCTTGCGCGCCAGCGGCCATCACCAGGCGCGCATCCTGATGGTGTCGGCAAGCGCGCTCGAGGCCCATGGCGCGCCATTGGCGCAGCCCTTCCACGACGGCTACCTGATGAAGCCGATCGACATCCCGCGGCTGCTGGCGACGATTCGCCAGCTCCTCAAGATCGAATGGCAATACGGCTCGGACGAGGTCGCGGTGCCGTTATGGCATCCAGAGACCGGATCGAAGCCGCCGCTGCGGCATATCGAGGCGCTGATCGGGCTCGGCCAGATCGGCTACGTCAACGGCATCCAGCTGAAGCTGGACGAGATCGGCAGCGAGCACCCCGAGCATGCCGACTTCGTCGCGCAGATGCGGTTGCTGGTCGACCGCTTCGATCTCGACCAGTACATGGCCACATTGAAGACGTTGCATGCTTATGAGCATTGAACCGAAGAAGCGCGACGTCGCGCTGGTTGTCGACGATTCTCCGGAGACGCTGCGGCTGCTCACCGACGCGCTCGACGGCGCCGGCATGACGGTGATGGTGGCGCTCGACGGCGCCGCGGCAATGCGCATCATCGACCAGATCACGCCCGACATCATTCTGCTCGATGCCGTGATGCCAGGGATCGACGGGTTCGAGACCTGTCGCCGGCTCAAGCGCGATGCGGGCCTCGCCAATGTCCCGGTGATCTTCATGACGGGCCTCGCCGAGACCGAGCACATCGTGCGTGGACTGGAAGCCGGCGGCGTCGATTACGTGACCAAGCCGATCGTAATCGAGGAGATGCTGGCGCGGATCCGCGTCCATCTCGGCAATGCCCGGTTGACCCAGAGCGCGCGCGCCGCGCTCGACGTCTCCGGCCGTTTCCTGTTCGCGGTCGATCGCCAGGGCAATTTGCTGTGGGCGACGCCGCAGGCGCAGAAGCTGCTGTCCGACCATCACGGCGCACAGGCCGACGACTTCGTGCTGCCGCCGGCGCTGCTGCAATGGCTCGAGCAGGCGAAGATCAAGAGCGGCTCGAAATCCCAGGCAGCGTCGCTGCCCGACAATCCGCAGCTCCGCTTCTACTATATGGGCGAGACCGCGCCGAACGAGTTCCTGCTGCGGCTGTCCAAGGAAGCGGGCACCGCGCTGCCGCCCGAATTCACCAGCGAGCTCGGCCTTACCACGCGCGAAGGCGAGGTGCTGGCCTGGCTCAGCAAGGGCAAGACCAACCGCGACATCGCGCAAATTCTGGGCCTCAGCCCGCGCACCGTCGACAAGCACCTGGAGCAGATCTACGCCAAGCTCGGCGTCGAGAACCGGACCGCTGCAGCGGCGATCGCGGCGAATGCGACGAGACGGAATTCGTGAGCGGCGGTGTAGATGAGTTGAGGCGATGCCAACCGAGCAAACGGTGTCGTCCCGGACAAGCGCAGCGAAGCGGAGCGCCGATCCGGGACCCATAGCCACAGGGAGTAGTTTGGCGAAGACTCGGAGTAGCCAGCTCGCTTCATAACCACTCCCTGTGGTTATGGGTCCCGGGCTCGCTTCGCGCCCCGGGACGACGGTGGAGTGTGTGGCGATCGCTAACCGCCCCTTACATCGGAATCTTCAACTGTAGACAAACGCCTTGTCGTCCAGGTCCGTCTTCGGGATCTCGTCCTTCTCGGTCCAGTAATCCTGGCTGTGCTGCCATTCCGGCTTGTCGCCGCGCTTGGGCAACAGGTTCATGTTGCGCATCATGTAGCCGGGGTTGAAGTTTTCCGGGTCGATCCAGGGGAGGATCGGCATGTTGTGGTCCTCGGGGCGCAAGCTCACCTCGACCTTCCTGGCACCCTTCGCCTTCATGTGGCCGAGCAGCCGGCAGACGAAATCGGCGACGAGATCGACGCGCAGCGTCCAGCTGGCGCGGAAATAGCCGAACACCCAGACCATGTTCGGCACGCCCGTGAACATCATGCCGCGATAGGTGACGGTGTCGCCGAAGGCGAGCGGCTTGCCGTCGATCTCGAAGGCGATGTCGCCGAGCGCGGCGAGATTGAAGCCGGTCGCGGTGACGATGACATCGGCCTCGAGCAGCTTGCCCGACTTGAGCTGGATGCCGTTCTCGACGAAGCATTCGATCTCGTCGGTGACGACGGAGGCCTTGCCGCTGGCGATGCCCTTGAACAAATCGGCATCCGGCACGAAGGCGATGCGCTGCCGCCACGGCCGGTATTTTGGCGTGAAGTGGGTCTCGACGTCGTAGTCGGGACCGAGCACGGCGCTGATCTGGCCGATCAGCTCCTTCTTCACCTGCTCCGGCTTGGACACGCAGAGCTTGGTGAAGGCGTCCTGCTCGAACAGGATCTTGCGTCGCACGATCTCGTGGATCCAGGCTTCGTCGACCTGCAGCCGTCGCAGCTCCTCCGCGATCTCGATGGCGTTGCGGCCGAGGCGGAAATAGGTCGGCGAGCGCTGCAGCATGGTGACATGGGCGCATGTATCGGTGATGTTCGGCACCAGCGTTGCCGCGGTGGCGCCCGAGCCGATCACCACCACCTTCTTGTTCGCGAGATCGATATCGTCGGGCCATGTCTGCGGATGGACGATGCGGCCCTTGAAGCGATCCATGCCCTTCCATTCCGGCGTGTAGCCTTCGGAATGGCGATAATAGCCCTGGCACATCCAGAGGAAGTTGGCCGTGAACGTCCTGGGTTCGCCGGTGTCGGTCGTCACCGCCTCGATGGTCCAGAGATTCTGCTCGCTCGACCAGCTCGCGGAATTGATCTTGTGCTGGTAGCGGATGTGCCGCGCAATATCGTTGTCGTCGATCACCTCCTTCATATAGGTGAGGATCTCCTCGGCGGTCGCAATCGGCGGGCCGACCCAAGGCTTGAAGCTGTAGCCGAAGGTGTGAAGATCACTGTCGGAGCGAATGCCGGGATAGCGATGTGTGCTCCAGGTGCCGCCGAATGTTTCCTGCGTCTCCAGGATGACGTAGCTCGTGCCCGGAAGCTGCTTCTGGATGTGATAGGCGCTACCGATGCCGGAGATGCCGGCACCGACGATCAGCACGTCGAAATGTTCAGAAGCCTGTTTGGCCGTGGCGTGACTGCGAACAGCGACATTCATTGTTGCTTCTATGCCTTGCTTGTCTTTGTGGCCGTCCTTGACCAGACGGCGCGTTTCCTCCGCGACGGGCATGATCACCCGCCGCGCCTCCGCTTCAAAATGACATAGATCAAGTCGCGGTCAAATCACAGTGCCGCACCCCAGCTCCGCGCGGTCTGCAAGATCCAGTCGCGATAGAGCGTCAGCGGCGTCACGCCGGTCAAGCCGCCGCAACCGTCGGCGCCGTTCGGTCCTGTCGACCAGCTGACGAGACCGACGAGCACGGGACCGTTCGGCCTGTCCTCGAACACGGGGCCGCCTGAATCTCCGGTGCAGGCGCCAATTCCGTCGCGAACACCGTTGGTTACGGGATCGACCAGGCGAATCTGGAGCGTGCCGGGCTGTCCGGTTGCAACGAGGCCGGCAACACGCGTGGTACCGCCACTCTTGCCTTCACCGCGAACCGTGACGCCGATGCCGGCGATGACGAAGCGGCTGCCGACCTGAATTGGAATCGTGGGCATGCCGACCGTCACCGTGGATTTTCCCTTCAATGGAATTTCCAATTGCAGCAGCGCCACGTCGGCGGTGGCGCGATGCGCCTGCATCGCCTGCATGTTGAAGTTCGGATGGATCGCGACGGTGCGCACGTTCAGCAATTGCGGCTGGCCGTCGCCGCCGCGATCGACGACCTTGTAATCCGCGCCGGGCTGCACGCAATGGGCGACCGTCAACACCAGCCGCGGGGCGATCAGGCTGCCCGTGCAGAAATTGCCGCGCGAGCCGACGATGGTGACGACGGCGCGGGCGACGCCATCGGCCTGCGGCGTGCCGCCGCCGACGATGGCGTAAGCGGGCGTCGCGAGCAGCAGCGCAGCTGCGATGAAGGCGGCAGGCTTCTTTATGGGAACACGCATCGGCATCGGTGAGGGCTGCGATTGCTTCAGGCTGGCCCTTGCCGATAGCGCATGCTAGCCCTCTTGGAAAGGAATTGACGAGGGCAGGGTAGTGGCGATCGAGGCGGTGATCTTTGATTTTGGCGGCGTGCTGACGAGTTCGCCCTTCGAGGCGTTCACGCGGTTCGAGACCGAGCGCGGCCTGCCCGCCGATATCATCCGGCGCACCAACGCCGCCAATCATCTGGAAAACGCCTGGGCCAGGTTCGAGCGCGCCGAAGTGGACATTGAGACGTTCGACCAATTGTTCGCCGCCGAATCGCTCGCGCTCGGCGCGGAGGTGCGCGGCCGCGACGTGCTGCCGCTGCTGCAGGGCGATCTGCGCCCGGAGATGGTCGAGGCCCTGAAGCGCATCAAGGCGCAGTTCAAGACCGGTTGCATCACCAACAATCTGCCGGCCAACGCGATCGGCAGCATGACTGGGCGCTCGCTTTACATTGCCGAAGTCATGGTGCTGTTCGACCATGTCATCGAGTCCGCCAAGATCGGCCTGCGCAAGCCGGATCCGCGCATCTACCAGATGATGGTCGAGACGCTGAAGGTCGATCCGAACAATTGCGTCTATCTCGACGATCTCGGCGTCAATCTGAAGCCGGCGCGCGAGATGGGCATGACCACGATCAAGGTGACGAGCGGCGCGCAGGCGATTGCGGAGCTGGAGAAGGCGACGGGGCTGAAGTTGGGGTAGCGCATCATACTCCGTCATTGCGAGCGCAGCGAAGCAATCCAGACAGCCTCCGCGAAAAGACTCTGGATTGCTTCGCTACGCTCGCAATGACGGCGTGGAGCCATCTCGCCTGGTGAACCGACTACTTCGCCGCGGTGGCGATGCGCTCCGGGAACGCAGTTGCCAGCGCGGCACGATCCGGCTTGAGCACACCGCGCTCCGTGATGAGACCGGTGACAAGCCGCGCCGGGGTCACGTCGAAGGCGTAATTCGCGACCGGCGATCCCTCCGGCACGATCCGCACCGTCTCAAGCCGGCCGTCGGCGGTACGTCCAGTCATGTCGGTGACCTCCACGCCGCTGCGCTGCTCGATCGGGATGTCGCGGATGCCGTCATGGACGGCGAAATCGATCGTGGGAGACGGCAGCGCGACGTAGAACGGCACGCCATTGTCATGCGCGGCGAGCGCCTTCAGGTAGGTGCCGATCTTGTTGCATACGTCGCCATTGGCGGCGACGCGGTCGGTGCCGACGATGGCGAGATCGACCATGCCGTGCTGCATCAGGTGCCCGCCGGTATTGTCCGGGATTACCGTATGCGGCACGCCGTGATGGCTGAGCTCCCAGGCGGTGAGCGAAGCGCCCTGATTCCGTGGCCGGGTCTCGTCGACCCAGACATGGACCTTGATGCCGCGCTCATGCGCGAGATAGATCGGCGCCGTCGCCGTGCCCCAGTCGACGGTGGCAAGCCAGCCGGCGTTGCAATGGGTCAGCACGTTGACGACTTCGCCCGGCTTCCTCGCCGCGATCGCCTCGATCAGCTCAAGGCCGTTGCCGGCGATGCCGCGATTGATCTCGACGTCCTGCTCGACGATCTCGTCGGCGCGCGCATAGGCCGCTTCCGCCCGTTCCACCGGGTCGATCGGCGCGAGCGCCGCGCGCATCTCGTCCAGCGCCCATTTCAGGTTGATCGCGGTCGGGCGCGCCACGACCAGCGTGTCATAGGCGCGTTTCAGCCCGGCGTCGGAGGCGTCCTCGCGCATCGCGAGCGCCATGCCGTAGGCAGCTGTCGCACCGATCAGCGGCGCGCCGCGCACCAGCATGTCGCTGATGGCAACGGCCGCATCTTCACACGAGGTTAGCTGCGCAATGACGAATTCATGCGGCAGCCGGCGCTGATCGATCGCACCGACCGACCAGCCGTCACGCTCGCGCCAGATGCTGCGGAAATGCTTGCCGTCGACCTTCATGGCATTCTGCCTTTTCGTTCTTCTTGCGTCTCACGGGCGCAGGATGCGCCCGGCCACCGCATCGAGCTTCTTCAGGAGCTCGGGATCTCGCGCCTCCGGCGCCGTGATCAGCGCGGTGTCGAGCGCACGGTCCGAACCGATCGGGCACGGCTCGTGCTCGCGCGGAAAATCCTTGGCCAGCCGCGCTACCAGCGCCTTCGCCTTGTCGGCGTTCGAGTTCAGCACGCGGACGATGTCCTGCACGGTGACCGCATCGTGGTCGGGATGCCAGCAGTCGAAATCCGTCACCATTGCGACGGTGGCGTAGCAGAGCTCCGCCTCACGCGCGAGCTTGGCCTCGGGCATGTTGGTCATGCCGATCACGGAATAGCCCAGCGTCTTGTAGGTCATGCTTTCCGCATAGGTGGAGAATTGCGGTCCTTCCATGCAGACATAGGTGCCGCCGCGCGCGATTGCGATGCCCTCCGCTTCGGCGGCTGCCGCCAGATGGATGCGCAGCCGCGGCGAAACCGGGTGCGCCATCGATACATGCGCGACACAGCCGCGGCCGAAGAACGAGCTCTCGCGCTTGTGGGTGCGGTCGACGAACTGGTCGACGAGGACAAAGGTGCCGGGCGGCAGCTCCTCCCTAAAGGAGCCGCAGGCCGAGAGCGAGATCAGGTCGGTGACGCCGGCGCGCTTCAGCACGTCGACGTTGGCGCGATAGTTGATGTCGGACGGGGAAAGCCGGTGCCCCTTGTCATGCCGCGGCAGGAACACGATCGGCAGGCCGGCGATGGAGCCGCGCCGCAAGGGTGCCGACGGCTCGCCCCAAGGGCTCTTGATCACCTCTTCGCGCGCACCCTCGAGGCCGGGCAGGTCATAGATGCCCGAGCCGCCGATGATGCCCAATACCGCCTGCGTCATGCCTGCTCCACCGTGTCCGTCAAATGTGACATGGCTAAGCTATGCCAGTTTTGAGGCAATTTTGGAACGGGAGATGGTCTCGATTTGCGTCATGTCGAGCTCGCGCTGAAGCGACGAAGCAATCCAGACCGCCACCTCAGAGGCAGTCTGGATTGCTTCGCTTCGCTCGCAATGACGGAGGATAGATCCGGGTTAAGCCGCGGCCGCCAGTTGAAGCTGGGTCGCCACCATCTGCTCCAGCGTCTCGACGGACTGGAAATTCTCCGGCGTGATCTCGGACTGCGGGATGGTGAAGTCGAATTCGGCCTCGACCCCGAGCATGAGATTGACCATGTCCATCGAGGTCAGGCCGATATCGACGAGCTTGGCCGAAGGCGCAACGTCTGCGGCGAGCGAATTCTGTTCGAGGATGCCCTTCACCAGCTTGATGATGCGATTGCGCAAATCGGTATCGAAGGCCTGCATCTGCAAAATTCCCATCTGTTGATCGGGGTCGGACCGGACTACCGGCTACGATGGGCGCGGCCTGCCGGTCCTGCAATGGGCGGCACCAATACTTCGCGTTTCTTAGTAAACGATGACTCAGATTGTCCGAAATCCAGGCTTCTTCCAGAGTCCTAACGTGATGCCGGAAAATCCGGTGATGCGAACAACCGGACCTTAACTGTTCGTTCGGAATTGGGTTTTGTTTACCCTCTATTTCATCGACGAATTTGAATTAAATCCGTAGCCTCGTCTCACAAGCAAAGATGGCTGGAGGATCGCTTCAAGCGGCATCGTGAATGGTGCCGGCGATCTCGAACGGCAAACCGGAGGCGGACGAGCATGAACGTGCGTGAAGCAGTCCTCACTGTCGACGAAACGAGCTATCTCGAGCAGGGTCCCTCCCTGATCGAGCGCGCCGTCCGGACCGCCGCCGCGGCCGCGGCCGACGCAGACGGGGTCGATCGCGACGCCCGCTTCCCGCACAAGGCCTTCGACGTCGCGCGTGAGCAGAAGCTGCTCGGCGTGATGATTCCGGTCGAGTTCGGCGGCCTCAGTGCCTCGATCCACGACGTCACCGACATCTGCTACACGCTCGGACGCGCCTGCGCGTCCACGGCGATGATCTACGCGATGCACCAGACCAAGGTCGCCTGCGTCATCAGGCATGGCCATGGCATTCCCTGGATGGAGACCATGATGCGCCGGGTCGCCCGCGACCAGTGGCTGCTCGCCTCCTCCACCACCGAAGGCCAGAACGGGGGCAACATCCGCGCCAGCGCCGCCGCGGTCGACCATGCCGGCGACACCGTCTCGCTGATGCGCGACGCCACCGTGATCTCCTACGGCGCCGAAGCCGATGGCCTCGTCACCATCGCCCGCCGGGCCACCGACGCCGCCGCCTCCGACCAGGTGCTGCTGGCGCTCGCCAAGGACGATTATTCGCTGAAGCGGACGCTGGGTTGGGAAACGCTCGGCATGCGCGGCACCTGCTCGACCGGGTTCGAGCTGAAGGTCGACTGCCCCGCCGACCGCGTCTTCCCGGAATCCTATGACAAGATCCACGCCCAGACCATGACGCCGTTCGCGCATCTGTGCTGGTCGTCGGCCTGGGCCGGCATCGCCGCTGCGGCGGTAACGCGCGCGCAGGCCTTCATCCGCAAGGCGGCGCGCTCGTCCGGCGGACAGATGCCGCCGGCCGCGGCGCACTTCACCGCCGCCAAGATGTCGCTGGCCAAGCTGCGCGCGCTGATCGCCGCCAATATCGACGCTTTCGCCCGCGTCGAGCATGACGAGCGTGCGCTGGCCTCGCTCGACTTCCAGTCCTCGATCACGCTTCTGAAGGTGCAGGCCTCCGAGCTCGCGGTCGAGACCGTGATGCATGCGATGCGTACCGCCGGTCTTGCCGGCTACCGCAACGACGGCGAATTCACCATGGGCCGCCACCTCCGCGACGTGCTGTCATCGCCGATCATGATCAACAACGACCGGATCCTGGCCAACGCCGCGACGTCGACATTGATGAGCGGGGTGCCGACGAGCCTTCGCGACTGACGTGCCTCCGCAATCGCTTCAACAAGAACAATTTTGAGATAGCAGGACATCGAACCATGAATATTGCCGTCCTCCCCAACTCGCCCGCCACCGCGCCGCAGATGACCGATCCGCTCGATCATCTCGCCGACAAGCTGTTCCACCGCATGGGCGCCGATGGCGTCTATGCCCGCACCGCACTCTATGAGGGCATCGTCGAGAAGCTCGCCGCGCTGATCACGGGCCATCGCGAGGCCGGCACCGAGGTGATGCGCTTCCCGCCGGTGATGAGCCGGGCGCAGCTGGAGAAGTCCGGCTATCTCAAGAGCTTTCCGAACCTGCTCGGCTGCGTCTGCGGCCTGCACGGCACCGAACGCGAGATCAACGCCGCGGTGAGCCGCTTCGATGCCGGCGGCGACTGGACGTCTTCTCTGTCGCCGGCCGATCTCGTGCTGTCTCCGGCCGCCTGCTATCCGGTCTACCCGATCGCGGCGAGCCGTGGCCAATTGCCGAAGGGCGGCCTGCGCTTCGATGTTGCCGCGGATTGCTTCCGCCGCGAACCGTCGAAGCATCTCGACCGGCTGCAATCGTTCCGCATGCGCGAATATGTTTGCATCGGCAGCCCCGATGACGTCGCCGATTTCCGCGAGCGCTGGATGGTGCGCGCGCAGAAGATCGCGACCGATCTCGGCCTCACCTTCCGCGTCGACTATGCCAGCGATCCGTTCTTCGGCCGGGTCGGCCAGATGAAGGCGGTGAGCCAGAAGCAGCAGCAGCTCAAGTTCGAGCTGCTCATCCCGCTGCGCTCGGAAGAGCAGCCGACGGCGTGCATGAGCTTCAACTATCACCGCGAGCATTTCGGCACGACCTGGGCAATCCAGGACGCCGACGGCGAGCCGGCCCATACCGGCTGCGTTGCCTTCGGCATGGACCGTCTGGCCGTCGCCATGTTCCACACCCACGGCACCGATCTTTCCGCCTGGCCCGCCAAGGTGCGGGACGTCCTGGGCCTGCAGCCGCCTGTCGCGGCCGAGGCCCATGGCGAAGGCTGGCGCTGACCCAACTCACGAGGCCGGCCATTTCCACGGGCAAGACGAGCGTGATCCATACCAAGGTCCGATGCCGCGAGATCACCGAGTCCGACGTCGATAAGATCGCGGACTTGCTGACGCGCGGCTTCGTCGGCCGTTCACGCGACTACTGGATTCAGGGCCTGCGCCGGCAGGCCTTCCGGACCGTACCGGAGGGCTATCCGCGCTTCGGCTACATGCTCGACGACGACGGCACGCCGGTCGGTGTGCTGCTCTTGATCTACAGCGCACGCAAGGAGGGCGAAGAGACCGCCATCCGGTGCAATTTGTCGAGCTGGTATGTCGATCCGGCCTACCGCAACTACGCTCCGCTGCTGACCAAGATCGCCCAGCGGCACAAGCACGTCACTTATTTCAACATCAGTCCGGCGCCGTGGACCTGGCCGATCATCGAGACGCAGGGCTTTCGCGCCTATTGCCGCGGCATATTCTTCTCCGTCCCTGCGCTGGCGCGCGTCCCGCGCTGGAACAAGATCGAGGTCATTCCGCAGCACGCCAAGGAGATCAAGGGGCTCTCCGAGGCGGAGACCGAGCTTCTGACGCGACATGCGCGCTACAATTGCCTCAGCCTGGTGTGCCGCACGCCGAAGGGAACGTTCCCCTTCGTCCTGCAACCGGTGCGCATCCGCCGCGGTTTCATCGCACCTCCCGCCATGAAGCTGATCTATTGCCGGAGCGCCGCGGAATATGCCGAATGCGCCGGCCGCATCGGACGGCTGCTGCTGCGGCTCGGCAAGATCGCGGTGGCGATCGACGCCAATGGGCCGGTACCCGGCCTCGTCGGCCTCTACACCGAGCGGCGCGGCCGGAAATACTTCAGGGGCCCGCATCAGCCACAGCTCGGCGACCTCACCGATACGGAGCTCGTGCTATACGGGCCGTAGAGCAACGCCCGGCTCTATCGTCTGCACGAGCGGAGCGGGAGCATCGCCGCGCTCATCCGGAGCTAGGGCCTATCGCCTTGGCGGCGGGCCGTTTACGCGTGCGCTCACCATCGCAGGTCACCCTCCGTAAACTACGGCGCTTAAGGGAATTTTCCGGCCTCTCCGTTACCCTCGGCGGCTGAATTAGGTTGCATTAAGTCTATTGCTGGCCGAGGCCCCGCCGACCCCATGATGTCGACCCGCGACACCGAGCTTGGTACAGGCCGTGAGCAGGGCCCGGGCGCCCTGGTCGCGCTGAGCCAGCTTGCGCTCGACCACATGGAGCAAGGCGTCTGCGTCTACGACGCCGACAACCGGATCGTGCTGGCGAACCAGCGCTACCTCACGCTGTTCGACATGTCGGCCGAGATCGTGCGGGTCGGCACCAGCTACCGGGAGGTGCTCGCGCACAGCGCAAGCCGCGGCAACTTTCCGCAGGACCAGCTCGACGCGTTGTATTCGACGCGAATGGCGCAGATCGCCGCGGGCAAGCCGTTCCGCACCGAGCAATTGCTGGCGAGCGGCCTCGTGATGTCGCTCCAGCTGAAGCCTCTCCCCGGCGGCGGCTGGATGACGATCTGCGATGACGTCACCCGCCTCGCCCGACTCGAAGCGGAACTGCGCGTGCAGACCGAGCGCAGCCAGCACGCGCTCGCCAACATGTCGCACGGACTGATCATGTACGACGTCGACAGCCGCGTCGTCGTCTGCAACGAACGGTTCCTGAAGCTCTACAACCTCGATCCCGAGATCGTGCAGCCGGGCATCGCGCATTCCACCGTGATCGAGCACTGGATGTCGCGCGGCAATCTGCCGGGCATGTCCGGCGACGAATTCTACCAGAGCCGGCTGGACGATGTGCGCAGCAGAAAGCCGAAGACGCTGCTGGTGATGCGCTACGACGGACGGATGGTGCAGGCAGTCTCCCGCTTCCTGCCTGACGGCGGCTGGGTGACGGTGCACGAGGACGTCACGGAGCGGCTGCAATACGAGGAAACGCTGCGGCAGCAGAATTTCATTCTCGATGCGGCGCTGGAGAACATGGCGCACGGGCTCGCCTTCTACGACAGCGAGATGCGGCTTCGGGTCTGTAACACCACGTACCGCAAGATCTACCTGTTGTCACCGGAGGAGACCCGGCCCGGCACCCATCTGGCCGAGCTGATCGAGCGATCGATGGCGAACGGCGCGTTCACCTCGGAATACAGCCCGCAGCAGATCCTCGAAGCCGCCAGCGCCCGGATCGCGAATCGCGATTCCTCGCCGATGCGCCGGCGCATGTCGAACGACACCGTGATCTCGGTGCGCTATTGCGCGCTGGCCGAAGGCGGCTTCGTCGCCACCTATGAGGACATTACCGAGCGCGAGCGCGCGGTCGAGGAGCTGAGCGAGCAGTACCGCCGGTTCGACGCCGCCCTGAACAACATGAGCCAGGGCCTGTGCATGCTCGACGCCAGCCTGCGCGTCATCGTTTGCAACCGCCGCTATATCGAGATGTACGGATTGTCGCCGGAGATCGTGAAGCCAGGCGTCTCGATGCGGGACATCATGGAGCACAGCTGCGAGCTCGGCATCCACCCGAACATGACCGGCGCCAAGCTCTATGCCGACTACATCGAGAGGCTGCGCGAAGGCGAGCACACGCTGCACCGCCATTTGAGCGACGGCCGCATCATCAAGCTCAATCACAAGCGGATGGAGCACGGCGGCTGGGTCGTGACCTATGAGGACGTCACCGAGCGCCACAAGGCCCAGGCCCGGGTGGCGCACATGGCGCGGCACGATTCGCTCACCGACCTGCCCAACCGCACGCTGTTCCGCGAGAAGATGGGCGAGGGACTGAACCAGGTCGCAATCGCCGGCGGCGCCATGGCGGTGCTGTGCTTCGACCTCGACAATTTCAAGACCGTCAACGACCGCCTCGGCCACGCCGCCGGCGACCGCCTGCTGCGCTGGGTCGCGGCGCGTCTGAAGGAGAATGTCGGCGAGCACGACACCGTCGCGCGGCTTGGCGGCGACGAGTTCGCCGTGCTCCAGCGCGGGCCGCAGCCGCAATCGGCGGAGGCGCTCGCCCGCCGCCTCGTCGAGATCATCGGTCATCCGCCGCCGCTGGAAAGCCAGTCGATCCATGTCGGGGTCTCCGTCGGCATCGCGATCGCACCCGACCACGGGCTCGATGCCGATGAGCTGATGAAATGCGCCGACCTCGCGCTGTACCAGGCCAAGGCCAAGGGGCGCGGCGCCTATCAGCTGTTCGAGCCCGAGATGGAGGAACAGGCGCGCAGCCGGCACGCGCTGGAGCAGGACCTGGTCGGCGCGCTGGAAGGGCGTGAATTCCACCTGGTGTTCCAACCGCAAATGCGGCTCGATTCCTCCGAGCTCACCGGCTTCGAGGCATTGCTGCGCTGGAAGCATCCCTCGCGCGGCTTCGTCTCTCCGGCCGAATTCATTCCGATTGCGGAAGAGAACGGACTGATCGTTCCGATCGGCGAATGGGTGCTGCGCACGGCCTGCGTGACGGCTGCGTCCTGGCCCGGCGTTACCGTCGCGGTGAACCTGTCTCCGGTGCAGTTCCATTCCCGCGGGCTGGTGGCGATGGTCACGAGCGCGCTTGCGGAAGCCGGCCTGCCGCCGCAACGGCTCGAGCTCGAGGTCACCGAGACGGCGCTGCTCGACGACAGCAAGGCGACCATCGACATCCTGCACCAGCTCCGCGCGCTCGGGGTGCGCGTCAGCCTCGACGATTTCGGCGTCGGCTATTCCTCGCTGAGTTACTTGCGCAAGTTTCCGTTCGACCGCATCAAGATCGACCGCTCTTTCGTCGGCACGCTCGGCGAAAGCCCGGAGAGCGTTGCCATCGTCAGAACGATCGCGAGCCTCGGCTCCGTGCTCGGCGTCGAGACCACGGCGGAGGGCGTGGAAACCGAGGAACAGCTCGACTTCGTGCGCGAATGCGGCTGCACCGCGGTCCAGGGCTATTATTTCGGCAAGCCGTGTCTCGCCTCGGAGGTCAGCCGCACCATCGAGACGCTGAACATGGTCCGGCGCGTGGCCTGACCGCTTCGCCGCTCAAATTCCGTCGCTCGGCACGCGGCCAAACGACCAATTGTCGCATCTGTCGGCTCTGTCGGCGCTAGCTGACCGACGGCCGCGCAGCGATGCGCGCAATGCGCTTTTCTTCTCCGTCAAATTCAGGAACAATCGCCCTCACAAGAACGAGAGACGGCGGTCCCAGAGAGGCCGCCGCGAGGGAGGCGTTTCGATGTCGGGTTACGGGCTGAAGACGATTGCATTTGCCGCGGCGCACGCCGTCATGGGCGCGTTGCTCTCCACTGCGGTCAATGCGCAGGACTATCCGACGAAGCCGATCACGTTGATCGTGCCATGGCCGGCCGGCGGATCGACCGATATCTCGATGCGCGCGATTGCCGACAGCGCCTCTAAGGTGCTGGGGCAGCCGATCGTGATCGACAACAAGGCGGGCGGCGGCGGGACGGTCGGACCGGCGACGATGGCGGCCGCGGCGAAGCCGGACGGCTATACCATCTCGCAGATCCCGATCACCGTGTTCCGCCTGCCCTTGATGCAGGAGGTGTCGTGGGATCCGGCAAAGGATTTCACCTATATCGTCCATCTCACCGGCTACACTTTCGGCGTGACCACCAGCGCGGAGTCGCAGTTCAAGAGCTGGAAGGACGTGGTGGAGTTCGCAAAGGCCAATCCAGGCAAGGTGACCTATGCCACGCCCGGCGCCGGCACCTCGCTGCATATCGGCATGGAGCAGATCGCCGGAATGTCCGGCATCAAGCTGACGCAGGTCCCCTTCAAGGGCGGCGCGGAGACCAACGCCGCCGTGCTGGGGCAGCACACCATGCTGCAAGCGGACTCCACGGGATGGCGGCCGCTGGTCGACGCCGGCAAGCTGCGGCTCTTGATGGTGTGGACCGGCGCACGCTCGCCGAACTATCCCGACGTGCCGACGCTGAAGGAGCTCGGCTATCCCATGGTCTATGATTCCCCGTTCGGCATTGCGGGGCCGAAAGGGATGGATCCCAAGATCGTCGCCAAGCTGCACGATGCCTTCAAGAAGGCGGTCGAGGATCCCGCGGTGATCGCCACGCTCGCCAAATACGACATGGTGCCGAACTACAAGAACACCGAGGACTACAAGAAATTCGTCGTCGAGGTCACGGAGTCCGAACGCAAGGTAATCGAGACGCTCGGGCTCGCGAAGAAGTAGGACTGAGGAGCTCTCGTGTCCCGGACGCAGTGCAGCGCTTCTTCAGCGATGCACTGCAGAGCCGGGACCCATCTTTTCGTTCACACTCGTGGGCCCCGGCTCTGCAGCGCACCACTTCGTGTTGCGCTGCGTTCGGGGCACGAGAGGAAGCAATGACCAACCCAACCAACGTCAAGCTCCGCCTCAGCAACTCCGAACTCTGGGGCGGGCTGATCGGGCTCGCGCTCGGCGGCTTCGTGATCTGGTCGGGCTTGAAGCTCAAGCTCGGCACCATCAACGATCCCGGCTCCGGCTATGTGCTGTTCTACACGGGCATCCTGATGTGCGTGTTCGCAGGCGCCATCATCGTCTCGGCGATCACCGAGGGCGGGCCGACGCTGGCCTCGCGCTGGGAGAACGCGCGCTGGAGCAAGCCGCTTGTCCTCATCGCCTGCCTCACCGCATTCGCCTTCGCGCTGGAGCCGCTCGGATTCCTGCTGTCGTCGATCCCGCTGATGCTGCTGCTGTTGCGGCTGATCGATCCGGTGCGCTGGACGCTGGCGATCCCGATCGCCGTGCTGGTGCCATCAGGCATGTGGTGGGTGCTCAAGCGGCTGCTGTTGATCCAGTTGCCGTCCGGCCTGTTCGGGATCGGTTGACCCGATGGATACGCTTCTCAACGTGGCACATGGGTTCGGCGTCGCGCTGCTGCCGATCAACCTGCTCTACTGCTTCATCGGCGTCTTCATCGGCACGCTGGTCGGCGTGCTGCCCGGCATCGGCCCGATCTCGGCGATGTCGCTGCTGTTGCCGGTGACGCTGTCGGGCACGCCGGAATCCGGCATCATCATGATGGCCGGCATCTATTACGGCTCGATGTATGGCGGCTCGACCACCTCGATCCTGGTCAACATCCCCGGCGAGGCCGCTTCCGTCGTCACCTGCATCGACGGCCACCAGATGGCGAAGCAGGGCCGCGCCGGCCCCGCGCTCGGCATCGCCGCGTTCGGCTCCTTCGTCGCCGGCACGTTTGCGCTGATTGCCTTGATGCTGGTGGCGCCGAAGCTTGCCAGCCTCGCCATTGCCTTCGGCCCGGCCGAGTATTTCAGCCTGATGGTGCTCGGCCTCGTCGTGCTCACCTTCCTCACCCAGGGATCGATGCCGAAGGCGCTGCTGATGGCGTGCATCGGCGTCGTGCTCGGGCTGATCGGGCTCGACAGCATCACCGCGCAGCCGCGGCTGACCTTCGGCCGCATGGAGCTGATCGACGGCATCGGCCTCGTGCCCGTGGTGATGGGCCTGTTCGGCGTCGCCGAGGTGCTGCTCAACACCGAGCACGCGATCAAGCGCGACGTCATCAACACCAGGATCACCCATCTCCTGCCCAGCAAAGAGGACTGGAAGGTGAGCGCAGGTCCGGTCGGCCGCGGCACCATCCTCGGCTTTTTCCTCGGTATCCTGCCGGGCGGCGGCGCGGTGGTGGCGTCATTCGCGTCCTACGCGCTGGAGAAGCGGCTGTCGAAGAGGCCCGAGCGGTTCGGCCACGGCGCGATCGAGGGCGTCGCAGGGCCGGAATCGGCGAACAACGCCGCGGCGGGCGGCGCCTTCATTCCGCTGATGACGCTCGGCATTCCGCCGAACGTGGTGATGGCGCTGCTGCTCGGGGCCTTCGTCATTCACGGCCTGCAGCCGGGGCCGCTGCTGATCACGCAAAACCCGGGCTTGTTCTGGGGCATCGTCGCCAGCATGTATATCGGCAACGTCATGCTGCTGATCCTGAACCTGCCGATGATCGGCATGTGGGTGCAGCTGCTCAAGCTGCCCTACAACATCCTGTTCCCCCTGATCATCCTGTTCACGATCCTCGGCGTCTATTGCTCCAGCAACAACGTCTTCGACGTCTATGTGATGATCGCGTTCGGGATCATCGGCTACTTCATGCGCAAGCTCGGCTACGAGCCGGCGCCGCTGGTTCTGGCCTTCGTGCTGGGGCCGATGATGGAGAACAATCTGCGCAAGTCGCTGATCCTGTCGCAGGGCGATCTCTGGACCTTCGTGCAGCGGCCGATCTCGGGCGCGTGTCTCGCGCTTGCCCTGGTGCTGCTGATCGCGCCGCTGCTGCCGTCGCTGCGCAAGAAGCGCGAGCTGGTGGCGCTGGACGAGGGGGCGTGAAGAGATCTCGTAGGGTGGGCAAAGGCGCGCTTGCGCCGTGCCCACCATCTTCCAACGATTCAGCAGGATGGTGGGCACGCTTCGCTTTGCCCACCCTACAGCATCTCAGCTCGCCGCAGGCAGCGCGCTGTCCGACGGCAGGCCCCACGGGCGCTCCACTGCCGCCAGCCCGATCAGGCGGCCCTGGATGTAGTCGCAGCCCCAGTCGCGCAGCATGTTTGCGGCCTCTTCATCCTGCACCCATTCGGCGACGGTCTTGATGTCGAGACGGCGGGCGAGGTCGATCAGGGTCTGCACGAAGGCGCGGTCGTCGGCGGAACGGGTGATGTTCTGCACGAAGGCGCCGTCGATCTTGACGATATCCACGCCGAGCTTGCGCAGATTGCGGAACGAAGTGTATCCGGCGCCGAAATCGTCGATGGCGATGCGGCTGCCGAAATGCTTCAGGCGGCTGACGAAGGCGCGAACCTCGTCGATGTCCTGGATCGCGACCGTCTCGGTGATCTCGATGATCAGCCGCTCGGCGACACCGGGATGAGCCAGCATCAGCGATTCGATTCCCGCCCACCAATCCGGATCCATCGTCGTATCCGGCGAGATGTTGAGGCTGAGACAGATGTCGGGCGCCGCCGCGAGCTCGGCGACGACGAGCTCGAGCACCCGGTGATCGACCAGGCGGATCAGGCCGAGCCGTTCGGCGACCGGCACGATGTCGGGCGCGAGCAGCACCTGGCCGTCGCCCTGGTCCATCCGCACCAGGCATTCATGGAATGCGCGCTCGCGCGAGACGGCCGAGACGACGGGCTCATAGGCGAGCCTGATGCGGCGCTCGTTGAGCGCGGTGACGATCTCGTCGGTGACGCGAATGTTGACGCGGCGCTGCGCGTCGCGCGCGGCATCCGGACGCCAGGCTGCGAAGGAGCCGACGCGGCGGCGCTTGGCGGCATCCAGCGTCTCATGGGCGCGGTTGACGGCCTCGTCGGTGTTGCGCGCATAGCGCGGCAGGCTGACGGCGCCGATCGAGGCGGTGACCGAGACCGGACCGGACCTGGTCGGCACCACCTCGTCGCGGATACCGGCGAGGAAGCGCTCGGCAGCCACGTTCATGTCGTCGACGGTGCAGTTCTTCAGGATCAGGCCGAACTTGTTGCCGGAGAAGCGCCCGAGCACGTCGCCGCCGCGCAGGCGCGCGCGAATGCGCTTGGCGATGTCGAGGATCACGGCATCGGCAACGTCGAAGCCGAAGGCATCGTTGACGCGGGCGAGATGATCGATGCCGACCAGCATGAAGGCGGCGGTCGAGCGAAAGCGGGCCGTCTCCTCGATCGCCTCGGCCAGCGCCGCGATCAGATGCGAGCGGTTGAGCTCGCCGGTCAGCGGATCGAGCCGGGCCAGCCTGCTCAGTTCCTCGTCGCGGGCGTGGCGCTCATTGTTGATGCGGACGGAGCCGATCGCACGCGTGGGACGGCCGTCGGGGCCCGCGAACCAGCGGCCGGTCTCCTCGATCCAGATCACGGGATCGGAGGCGCTCATGCGCACGCCGTACTCGACCCGATAGGGCGTGCCGTCGGCGCCGTGCACCGGGGACGTCAGCGCCAGCGCGGCCGTGCGCAGCGTTTGCGCGGGCTCGATCAGCTTGGCGAACTCGGCGCCGGTCGCGAGCCGCTCGGCGGGAATGCCGGGGAAGACGGTGCTGACCTGCTCACCCCAGACGATGGCATCGCTGGCGATGTCCCAGGCGAACACGGCCTGGCCGAGCGCGGCGAGGATGTCGGAGGCTTGCGGCAATGCAGGGGTCAAAGTCGCCTCGATTCGGGACAGTGGAGAAGTCCTCTGTCGGCACAGAATAGAGCCAGATTCGCCCCCGACCCTAGGCAAAGTTGATAAACAATTTGGAAACCACGTTTCCGAAGGCGTGGGAACCAAACCGGTGCGGGCGGCATAGGCCTTGCGAGTACATGACTCGCACCGGCGCCAGCGTCCCGAAACGCGACAATTTCGCCGGATCAACGGTGATTGCGATGTTGAGTACTGATCGATTGGACGCGGCGGACAACGGCACAGGCACGGCCCTGGTGCCGCTGATGCCGACGTTGCGGTGGGTCCGCAAGGCGTCGCTGCCGCGCCCCGATCCCAGCTTCATCACACAATTGATCGCAAATGCCGAGCAGCTGCCGCAAACGAGCCGGCTCCGCCGCGCCTCCTCCGAGGATGCGCTGATGGCCTATGGCAGCAAGCAACCGCTGCAAAGCGTCAGTGCGCGCACACGGCAGGTGGCTTGAGACCGATCAGCGCGGCGGCGTGTCGGGCGAGCTCGGCGTGCCGTTACCCGGCTGAAGATGCGGCGAGGGAATCTCCGGCGAAGGCGGGCTCTGCGCCGGCTTTGGCGCCGGGTGATCCATCAGCACGGATTCAGCGACGGATTGCGCCGACGGGGCGGGCGGCGCCGCCGGTGCCGGCTGCGGCGCGATCACCGGCTCGAACGTGCGCTCGGACTCCACATCTTCCGCCGCTTCGGCCCTGCGCTTGGCCTTGCGCGGCGCCGGCACCGTGGTCTCGGCGACATAGGTGACGCGGCGGCGCGTGCGCTGGGCAATGCCGCCGAGGAAATCGGCCATCGCCAGCAGCACCAGGAGGAAATAGGTGGAGTTGCCGAATTTGGGCCACATCACGAATTCGGCGGCGGCCGCGCCGAAGATGAGCAGCGACAGCAAATGGTCCATCAGGAATTTCGAGCCCGGCCGCGCGCCCTTGACCACCTCGAGCAGCAGCAGCACGACACCGAGCGCGAGCAGGAGATCGGCGAGCGTGACCGGCCAGGCCTCGCCCGTGATCATCGGCACCTTGAACAGCACGTCCGAGAAGGACACGCTGGGCATCAGGAAGGCGATGATGTTGTAGACCGCGAGCGGAATCAGGAGCAGCGGGAAACCGACCATCGGCGAGATGCCTTCTCGATCAAGATATCCGGACAGAACAATGCAGCGGCGAAGCATTCGCTCCGCCGCCGTCACCGTCTATCTCATGGGTTGGCCGAAATCGGGCGGGTCCGATCTCCCGCCCGAGAAAGATCCTGGCTTCAGGACTCTTTCTTCTTCAGGACCTGGCGGCCCTTGTACATGCCGGTCTTGAGGTCGAGATGGTGCGGACGACGGAGCTCGCCGGAGTCCTTGTCTTCCACATAGGTCGGCTTCTTGATGGCGTCCGCCGAGCGGCGCATGCCACGGCGCGACGGCGAGGTTTTTCTTCTCGGAACGGCCATTTCATTATCCTCTAGGGATTGGTGTCATCAGGGCATCGTCCGCGAAGGGACGGCTCAGCACCCGCAATACGAGGCGAGCTGAATGCCGATCAAGGCCGCGCTTATAGAGGAAGGCTGGCCGTAAAGCTAGGCTCTTGGGCCGGAAAATGCGCCCGGAACGGGCCAAAAATCAGCGATTTTCGCGCCAGCAGGTCGCAAGCGAGCTCGCCTGCCCCCGCGCCATATAGGTGGCTGCCAGCCGCCGGACGCCCGGGCCTGGGGTCCGGGCGCTGCGTTTGACTGGATTCGGCAGGATCGAGGCCAGAAGTGCCGCCTCGCGGGGCGAGAGGCTTTCGGCCGACTTGCCGAAGGCATAGGCGCTGGCCGCCTCGACCCCGAACTGCCCCTGCGGGCCGAGCTCGGCGATGTTGAGGTAGATTTCGAGAATCCGCTGCTTGGGCAGGACGAGGTCAATCCAAAGCGCCAGCGGGAATTCGAGCGCCTTGCGGACGAAATCGCGCCCCTGCCACAGGAACAGGTTCTTCGCGACCTGCTGGGTGATGGTGGAGGCGCCCCGGAAGGCGGTGCCGTCCTCCCTCGCATCGTCGATCGCCTCGCGCAGCGCGCCCCAATCGATGCCGTGATGCTTGCAGAAATGGGCATCCTCGGCCGCCACCACCGCGCGCGGCAGAGAGGGCGACATATCGGCGAGATCGATCCACTCCCGCTGCATCGGCGCGCCCCGCAAGCTGCGCCAGGCCATCAGCGTCGAAACAGGGTGGCCGGTGCGGTAGAACGGCGCGATCGCATAAGGCGCGAGGACCACGACCGCGAGCACCACCAGCAGGATTTTGACGATGCGCAAATCGACCTTTCCGGTGCAAACTGAAGAGCGGCCACGGGCTGGAGCATTAAGTCTGTGATAATTCGGGCCTTTTCCAGCACTTTTTAGGCCTTCCAAACGATTGACTGGGGCGGGCGCATAAAGGATTGTCCCGCCGAATTTTAGTTCTGGAGCCCCTCTTGATGACCGGCACGTCCCCGTCCGATTTCGCCAAACGTCTGGACAAGACCGCTGATGACACCGAAGCCCTGCTCGGGCGCCTGCTGTCGGATGACATCCTGCACGACGAAATCGCCCGGCCCAAGCGACTGATGGACGCAATGCGCTATTCGAGCCTGAACGGCGGCAAGCGCCTGCGGCCGTTCCTGGTGGTGGAGAGCGCCGCCGTATTCGGCGTGCCGCGCGAGGCGGCCCTGCTCGTGGGCGCCGCGCTGGAATGCATCCACTGCTATTCGCTGATCCATGACGACCTGCCGGCGATGGACAATTCGGACCTGCGCCGCGGCCGCCCCACCCTGCACAAGCAGACCGACGACGCTACTGCGATCCTCGCCGGCGACGGCCTTCTGACCCTCGCGTTCGACATCATTACACGCGACGAGGTCCATGGCGACGCCAATGTGAGGCTGCTCTTGACGCGTGCGCTGGCGCGCTGCGCCGGCATCGGCGGCATGGTCGGCGGCCAGATCCTCGATCTCGCCGGCGAAGGCCGGTTTGGCGGCAACGAGCCGATCGACGTCGCCCGTATCCAGCAGATGAAGACCGGCGCACTGCTGCGCTACGGCTGCATCGCCGGCGCAATTCTCGGCCAGGCCTCGAAGGCGGAATATCAGGCGCTCGACGATTACGGGCGCGCACTCGGCGAAGCCTTCCAGATCGCCGACGATCTGCTCGACGTCGAGGGCGATGCGGCCGCGCTCGGCAAGCCGGCCGGCGCCGATGCCGCGCTCGGCAAGACCACCTTCGTGACCCAGCTCGGGATCGAAGGCGCCAAGCAGCGCGTGCGTGACCTGCTCGCGCGCGCCGATAGCGCCGTCTCGATCTTCGGCGACCGCGCCGCCGTGCTGCAGGCCGCCGCGCGCTTCGTGGCCGAGCGGAAGAACTGACGCATACCGATGGCGGTCGAGGGCAAAGAAGATCCCGTCCTCGTCCGCTTCCGCCAGATGTCGCGGCCGATGCGGCTGATCTATGCGCGGCCACGGACCTTCATTGCGCTCGCGATCGGCATCCTGGTCTGCCTGCTGCTGCCGGGGACCTATCGGCTGGTGACGCGGCTCGTGCTCGGCTGGGACGCGCTGATCGCCGTCTATCTCGTGCTGGTCTACACGATGATGCTATGCAACGACCATCAGCACATTCGCCGCGCCGCCGCGATGCAGGACGACGGCCGCTTCGTGATCCTGCTGGTGACGGCGACCGGCGCGTTCGCCAGCATCGCGGCGATCGTAGCCGAACTCGGCACGCCGCATCGCGGCGCGCTGGAGCTGAGCATCGCAGTCACCACGATCACGCTGTCATGGGCTGCCGTGCACACGACCTTCGCGCTGCATTACGCGCATGACTATTATCGACACGGGACCGCAGGCGGCCTGCAATTCCCGAGCGGCGAGAAGGAAGACCACGCCGATTATTGGGATTTCGTCTACTTCTCGTTCGTGATCGGCATGACCGCGCAGGTCTCCGACGTCGGCATCACCGACAAGACCATCCGCCGCACGGCCACCGCACACGGCATCGTCTCGTTCATCTACAACACGGCGTTGCTTGCACTGACGGTCAACATCGCAGCGAGCGCGATCGCGACATGATCCCGGCTTCGCCGGGACGATGTCGCGGAAACAACGCCTTCAGTTGCAGACCTCGTAATTCGCATCATTGTGAGGGCCGCCGCCGCCACGAAAGGCGAGGTGGCAGCCGGGCCTGACCGGCCGGCAGAGCAGATCGTTGCAAAAAATCTGACCGCTGCCGCCCGAGCCACGACCCGTGCGAGCCGCCGCAGCAGCGCCGTAGCCGCCCGCTGCAGCACCGGCCTGCGGCCGCTGCCGTGCAGGACGGTCCTCGCCTTCGTCGCGCCGCGAGGTCGCGGGCTTTGACGCGGGCTTGGCGGCGCGCTTCTTCTCGCATTCATTGTCGTCATTCAGCACATAGCCGTCGCCGCAAACGATCCTGGTGCACTTGTCGCCTTCGGCCTTGAAACCGTGCTCGCAGACCAGCGGGCAGACCCGCGACGGCTTGGCCTTGACCGCATCGAGCGCGTCGGTGCTCGCCACCTTCACGTCGAGCTTGGTGCCGGCATAGCGGTTGAACTGCGACAGCGAGCGCTGCGAGGACGTATTCCAATTGCCGTCGGCCTGCCCGGAGAAGCAGCCGACGCGGCCGAGCTCGGTCTGCACCGAGCGGTTGAGGTCGGCCGGCGCGATCGCCGGGGTCAGCGCGGCAACGTTGGTGCCGGCGGCGCTCGCGGCCGGCGCAGCGCTCGGCGCCGTCGCTGCGAGATTGACGCGCTGCTGCTCGGCGGCGGCCGCCTGCTGCTGCGCCTGCTCCTTGGCCTTCTGCGCGGCAAGCTGTGCCTGCTCGGCGGCTTTGGCATCGGCCGCGGCCTTGGCTTGCGCATCCTTCTGCGCGCCGAGCGCAGCAAGCCGGTCGCGCTCGGCCTCGGCCTGCTTCGCCTTCTCGATCGCCGCCGCATGCGCCCGCTCGGCGCCGATCTTCTCGAGCTGGAGCTTGGCGAGGCTCGCATAGAAGCCGTCGGGATGCTGGGCGAGGAAGGCTTCCCACGCCGGCCGGTTGCCGACCTGGAGCGCAAGCTCGTAATCTCGGCGGATGTCGGCCTGGGGATTGACCACGGGCGCCGCCGGCGCCAGCTTGACCGGCACCAGCGGCACATCCTCGCCGCCGAGCGAGCCGTAGACGAACGGCTCCTGCTTGTTGCCGGTCGACTTCAGCACGTCGTCGCGCACGAAGCCGAAGGCGCGGCGGACGTCGAGGCCCGGCGTCGTCAGATGCTTCGACAGCGCGATGGTGAACGGGCTGTTCGCACCGTCGCCGTCCTGCGCGGTGAAGCCGGCCTTGGCCGAATAGGCGATCAGCGTGTTGGGGCTGGTCGGCTCGACCTGCGCGAGGCCGCGGCCGATGCCGCGCGAGGCAACCGTGCGCTTCATCCTCTTGCTGAACGGATTGTCGCGGCAGGCATCGAGGATCACCAGACGCAACTGCTTGGCAGGCTCGACCGCAACCAGGACACGGTCGAGCGAGAGCGCCTCGTCATAGACGTCGGTGTCGCGCTCGAGCTTGGCATCCACCGGGATCAGATAGTTCGAGCCGTCGACCTCGATGCCGTGGCCGGCGTAGTAGACCACGGCGATATCGGCATCGCGGGTCGCGTCGGCGAAGTCGCGCAGCACGCGCCGCGTGTCCAGCGCCGACAGATCGTGCCGGGAGTCGACGACGTCGAAGCCGGCCTCCTTCAGCGTCTTGGCCATCACCGACCCGTCATTGACGGGATTGGAGAGCGAGGCCGCGTGTTGATAGGCCGAATTGGCGAGCACCAGCGCCACGCGCTTTCCGGCAAAAGCAGGCCCGGCGCCGAACATCAGGCCGAGGGCGACGAGAAGCGGACAAAGTCTGAGCAAGCTGCGCATGACACGACTTCCGATAGTTCCGGGCCATCAGGCCCTTTGGGACCGCTTTAGCAACATCCAGCGCCGGCGCTTGTGATGGAGGTCACGAACGGGACCCCGACGACAGGCCGGACGCCCTCTTTTGTTTGTCGCGCCAGCGCTGTCGCGGTTCGCCGACGAACGGCGGTGCGGGCCGGGTTTCGTCAGACAACCCCGATGTGTTCCCGATATTGCGGCAGATCGTCCGTAATTTCATGCCAGGGCGCCTTCGAGCCGACGAAAATATGGGCGCTCGGCCGGATCGAGGGGGCATCGACCAGGGTTCCCATGGCGACATGGACCCACTGTCCCTCTCGGACCCGGGAATAGAGCAGCGAGCCGCAGCGGCCACAATGCGCGTCGTGGGTGGTGTCGTCGCCGACAATCAGCCGCAGGTCGCCACCCCTGACAATGCGAAGCCTGTCCTGCCGGATGCCGGCGAACGGCTTGAAGGCGGCACCCGTGGTGCGTCGGCAGTTCGAGCAGTGGCAGTTCATCGCATAGGAAAATGCATCGGCCACCTCGAAGCGCACGGCGCGGCAATAGCATTCGCCGACAAGGATGCGAGCGTTCGAATTTTCTGATTCTGTCATCGTGACGCCTTCGCGCAAATCGCTGACACACCCATAGCGCATTTTGACATGTATGACTAAGTTGGCCCGAAGCCATCATGCAAAGGAACGATCCATGAGCCAGGACCGGTCGAGCGTCGAAGCCGTCGTGCAATCCTATTTTGACGGACTTTACGAGGGCAACGCCGACAAGCTCGGCGCCATCTTCCATCTCTCCGCCGATCTGCGCTGGGTGGAGAAAGGCGAGCTCCAGGTTCTGACCGTGCCGGACTGGCTCGACCGCGTGCGCAAGCGCGCCTCGGCGAAGGCCGAAGGCAAGCCGCGCGAGGACTTCATCGTCACCATCGACCGTTCGGACGACAAGACCGCCTTCATCAAGGTGCGCTGCCAGCTGCCGCCGCGCTACTTCACCGATTATCTGGTGGCGATGAAGCTCGCCGACGGCTGGCAGATCGTGTCGAAGTCGTAGGTATGACCTGCGGGAGTGATGGGCAAAACCTTCCGCTGCCCGAAATCGGACGCACTCGCTATCCAATTCTCCGTCATTGCGAGCGCAGCGAAGCAATCCAGAATCCTTCCGCGGAGACAGTCTGGATTGCTTCGCTGCGCTCGCAATGATGACGGGATGCAGCGCCCGCTACATCTCCCATCCCCACTCGCCTGGAATATCCTCATGCTGCTCGATCGCCGTTCCCTGCTCGCCTCGCTCTGCTGGATGGCCGCCTCTCCCGTGCTGGCCGCGGAGGCAGTGCCGGAATTCGAAGCCTATGAACGCGAGAGCGGCGGGCGGATCGGCGTCTATGCCGAAAATCTCGCGACCGGCGCAAAGCTCGCCTGGCGCGCCGACGAACGGTTCGTAATGTGCTCGACGTTCAAGGCGTCGCTCGCAGCTAACGTTCTGGCGCGGGTCGATCGCGGCGAGGAGCAGCTCGCAGCCATGATCCCTTATGGCCAGGCGGATCTGCTGGAATACGCACCGGTGGCGCGGGAAAATCTCGCGGCCGGCAAGATGTCGGTCGGTGAGATGTGCAAGGCCATCGTCGAGCTCAGCGACAACACCTGCGCCAATCTGCTGCTGGCGCGGATCGGCGGCCCCGCCGCGCTGACCGCATTCTGGCGGTCGCTCGGCGATGCCACCTCGCGGCTCGACCACAACGAGCCCGAGCTCAACCGCTCGCAGCCCGGCGATCCCCGGGACACCACGACGCCGGCGGCGATGGCGGGAAATTTGCGGCGGCTGGTCACGGGCGAGGCACTGTCGCCGGCCTCGCGTGCCCTGCTCACCGAATGGATGGTGAACTGCAAGACCGGTGCAAACCGGCTGCGTGGCGGACTCCCCGCAGCCTGGAAGATCGGCGATAAGACCGGCAACAACGGCAAGGACGCCTCGGGCGATATCGCTGTCGCCTGGCCGAAGCCGGACACGCCGATCCTGATCGCGGCCTATACTCAGGGCGGTGCGCCGAGCGCGGCGCAGATCGCCGCAGTGTTCGCGCAGATTGGACGGATGGTGGCCGAGCGGCTGGCGTGAGCCGCGCATTGACGTAGCCGTCGCTTCCGGGTCAAGACAGGCCCATCATGGAAGCGAAGTTTCAAATCTTTCTCATCCTGCTGGCCGTGCTGGCAGGCGTGGCACTGGCCGCACGACGCTTCAACGTCGCCCCTGCCATCCTCCTGATGCTGGCAGGCGTGGGTCTCGCTTTCGTGCCGGGCATGCCGTCGGTGGAGCTGCCGCCGGAGCTGGTGCTGCTGGTGGTGCTGCCACCACTGATCTACTCGGCCAGCGTCGCGATGAGCTGGCGCGAATTCAAGAAGAACCTGCGTCCGATCGTGCTGCTCGCGGTCGGCGCGGTGATCTTCACCACGGCGATGGTGGCGGCCGCCACGCACTACATGATCGGTCTGCCCTGGACCGTCGGCTTCCTGCTCGGGGCCATCGTCGCGCCGCCCGACGTGGTGGCGCCGCTCGCGATCGCGCGCCGGCTGAACATGCCGCGCCGTATCCTGGTCGTGCTCGAAGGCGAAGGTCTCGCCAACGACGCCACCGCGCTGATCCTCTACCGCTTCGCGCTTGCGGCCATCATGGTCGGACATTTCTCGCTGCCGCTCGCGGCCGGCGAGTTCCTCCTCATCGTCGCCGGCGAGATCGCCTTCGGCATCGGCGTCGGCTGGCTGTCCCTTCGCTTCCGCAAATGGTCCGGGGATCCGCAGGTCGAGCTGACGCTGTCGCTGATTACGCCCTATGTCTCGTACTGGCTGCCCGAGCACGTCGGCGGCTCCGGCGTGATCGCAACCGTCGCCTGCGGGCTCTATGTCAGCTGGAACGGCCCGTTGCTGATCTCCTCGGCGACGCGCCTGCAAGGCATCTTCTTCTGGGATCTCGTGATCTACCTGATCGAGGGCATGCTGTTCCTGCTCACCGGCTTCCAGATGCGCGCCCTCTACGAGAAATCGAAGACTTTTCCGCTCGACGACATTCTCATCGCAACCGCCGTGGTCCTTGTGATCGTCGTGATCGCGCGTTTTGCCTGGCTCTATCCCGCGACCTATCTGCCGCGGATGCTGTCCAGGTCGCTCCGCGAGCGCGATCCGTCGCCGCCATGGCAATGGCCGTTCGTGCTCGCTTTCACCGGCGTACGCGGCGCAGTGTCGCTGGCCGCCGCGCTGGCGCTGCCGTTCGCGCTGCCGGATGGCGAGGCGTTTCCGTATCGCGACCTGATCCTGTTCGTCGCCTTCGGTGTCATCTTCGTGACGCTGATCGGCGTCGGCCTGACGCTGCCGCCGATCGTGCGTTGGCTCGGCGTCGCCGAGGCCGGTCGTCACGAGCATGCCGCCGAGCACGAAGCCGAGATCGCCGCGCGCCGTCAGGCGCTGGAGTCCGCGCTGAAATCACTCGACGCGCTCACCGCGGAAAAGGACATTTCCGACGAGGTGATGCGGCTGCTGCGCGCCCGTCACGACATCCGCGTCAACCAGCTCCCGGATTCGCTCGATCCCAACCACCACGACATCTCCGCCGCCGGCACCGCTCTGACCCGCGACCTGATCGCCGCCGAGCGCAAATTCATCCACAACCTGCTGCGCGACGGCCAGATCACCGACGAGACGCGGCGGCGGATCGAGCGCGATCTGGACCTGGAGGAGGCGAGCCTGGCGAACAGGGAATATCGGGGCGGGCCGCTGTAGCCTTTGTCATTGCGAGCGCGGCGAAGCAATCCAGACTGCCTCTGCGGAAAAAGAGTCTGTATTGCTTCGTTGCGCTCGCAATGACGGGGCGTTGAAGCACCTGAGCTGACTACCGTCTCCCGCAAAACTCCCTCATCGCAGCCGCAACGGCGCCCGCGACGGCCTCCTGCCGCTCCGGCGAGTTCATCTCCATTTCCTCGTCGCGATTGATGATCGAGCCGGCCTCGAGCAGCACGGCGGCGCTGTGCGTGCGCGACAGCACGACGAGCCCGTCATAGCGGTAGACGCCGACATCCTTGTCGAGCAGCTGGCGCCGGTACCGGCCCATCACCGGCAGGGTGTACTGGCTGGCATAGTGCAGGCCCTGCTCCTTCAATTGCCGGCCGATCATCCGGGCCAGCATCAGGCTGGTGGCAAAGTGCGGATTCTGCTGCGACACGAACAGCGAGTGGCCGGAAAACCGATCGCTGAAATAGCTCCTTGCGCCGTCGAATTCCCAGGTCTCGAGCAGCTTGTCCGGCACCGAATCATGATGGACCGACAGGAACAGATCGGCGCGGCCTTCGTTCGCGGCACCGACGCGCTTGAACAGGCTCGGCCGTGCCTTGCCATCCGTGACGAGCAGGCGGGTTGCGGCAAAGCCCTCGGATTTGAGCTTGGCCGCGATGAGCCGTGCGAGGCGGAAGTTGAAGCCGAACTCTGGATCATTGCGCGCGCTCAACGCACCGTAGGAGTCCGGCGTGTGGCCGACGTCCACGACGATCCGGAATTTGGGCGTCTCACATCTGGCCGGCGGCGACGGCCTCGGCCTGGGTCTTGCAATCTTTCGCGCGGCCGCGGCGTCGCCGGCATCGACAAGGGCGAGCGACGACAGCAGGATCGACGCGACCAGCCCGGCGATGATGCTCCGCAATTGCCCCAAGCGCTGCTCCGCTGCCGTGATCCGCGGGCGATCAACGAGCCCACAATTTGTTTTCGGGAAGATTGGCGCGGGAGTGGAAAGACGTCAACGCAAGAACGGCTTCGTAGGGTGGGCAAAGGAGCGCTCTTCGCGCGCCGTGCCCACCATCGTGTTGCGTGCGGCCGAGATGGTGGGCACGCTTCGCTTTGTCCACCCTACGGCACCGTTCCTACACCGGCCGCTCCCCCTTCACCGTCACACGCGTGCCGGAGCGTGTGTGCGGCCAGTAGTCCCACATCGCGCGGTGCTGGGTGCAGCGGTTGTCCCAGAAGGCGATGGCGTTCTCGGTCCAGCGGAAGCGGCACTGGAACAGCGGGTTTTCGGCGTGCTGGTAGAGATAGGCCAGCATCGCATCGCTCTCGTCGCGCGGGATGCCGCTGATGTGGCGGGTGAAGCCGCGGTTGACGTAAAGCGCTTTCCTGCCGGTGACCGGATGGGTGCGCACGACGGGATGCTCGGCATGGGGATAAGAGGGGCGATCGGCGACGCCATAATTGGCGTAGAGCCCGCGATAGATCGGCTCGCCATCGTGCAGCGCCGTCAAGCCGTCGAGATAGGTCTTCATGCGCTCCGACAGCGCCTCATAGGCCGCGTACATGTTGGCGAACAGCGTGTCGCCGCCGCGCGGCGGGCATTGCTTGATGTAGAGGATCGAGCCCATCGGCGGCTCGAGATCGCAGGAGACGTCGGAGTGCCAGCCCTCGCCGTTCGCCCGCGGCGAGTTCTTGTCCGCATAGATCTTCATCAAGGCGGGGTCTTCGTCCTCGTGCGGAGCTGCGGGATGAAAATGCAGCTCGCCGAACTTGCGGCCGAACGCGAGATGCTGCTGCGGCGTGATGTGCTGGTCGCGGAAGAAGATGACGAGGTTTTCGGCGAGCGCGCGGTGGATCTCGTCCATCTGTTGATTGGAACGGGCATCGTCCGAGACGAGCTTGCCGATATCGACGCCCGAGATTTCCGCGCCGATGATGGGTGTGAGCTTTTCGACGGCGATGGTCTCGTAGGGCGCGCCGTCTTCGGCCATGTGGCGATAGCGCGGGCCCTGCTTGCCGGCGAGTGAGCTCATGGCGTGTCTCCCGATCATTGTTGATTGAAGACATCGTAACGCGCGGTGACAGATACGCAATCTGCACCGCAAATGCAGCCGTCGTCCCGGGGCGCGCGGAGCGCGAGCCCGGAACCCATAACCACAGGATTTGGTTTGGCGAAAATTCGTACCAACTAGCCCGCGCCATAACCACTCCCTGTGGTTATGGGTCCCCGCCTAGTGCGCAATTGCGCACTAGGCGGGGACGACAGCGAGTATGCGGCGCGAGCGGAGTAAAACTACTCCGCCGCTGATACCGGCACCTTGGCGCCCTGGCCGTAGCGCTGGTCGATGTAGTCGATCACCAGCGCCTTGAAGTCGGCGGAGATGGTCGGGCCGCGCAGCGTGCGGAACTTCTTGCCGTCGACGAAGACGGGCGCGGCCGGCGCTTCGCCGGTGCCCGGCAGCGAGATGCCGATATTGGCGTGCTTGGATTCGCCGGGGCCGTTGACGATGCAGCCCATCACCGCGACGTTGAGCTCCTCGACACCAGGGTATTTCGTCTTCCAGGTCGGCATCTCGTCGCGGATGAAATCCTGGATCGAACGGGCCAGCTCCTGGAACGTGGTCGAGGTGGTGCGGCCGCAGCCGGGGCAGGCTGCAACCAGCGGCACGAAGGTGCGGAAGCCCATGGTCTGCAAGAGCTCCTGGCCAACCTGCACCTCGCGGGTACGGTCGCCGCCGGGCTCGGGCGTCAGCGAGATGCGGATGGTGTCGCCGATGCCCTGCTGCAACAGGATGCCGAGCGCGGCCGAGGAGGCGACGATGCCCTTCGAGCCCATGCCGGCTTCGGTGAGACCGAGATGGATGGCGTAGTCCGAACGCGCCGCAAGATCCTGGTAGACCGCGATCAGATCCTGCACCGCCGAGACCTTCGCCGAGAGGATGATGCGGTCCTTGGGCATGCCGAGCTCTTCGGCGCGCGCGGCCGAGAGCAGCGCCGACTGCACCATGGCCTCGCGCGTCACCGCGCGCACGTCGCGCGGGTTGGGCGAGGCCGCATTCTCGTCCATCAGCTTGGTCAAAAGCTCCTGGTCGAGCGAGCCCCAATTGGCGCCGATGCGCACCGGCTTGTTGTTCTTGTTCGCGATCTCGATGATGTCGGCGAACTGGGTGTCGCGCTTGTCCTTGAAGCCGACATTGCCGGGATTGATGCGGTATTTGGCCAGCGCCTCGGCACAGGCCGGATAGGCCGCGAGCAGCTTGTGGCCGATATAATGGAAGTCACCGATCAGGGGCGTCGTGATGCCGCGCTTGGCGAGGCCGTCGCGGATGTGCGGAACGGCGGCCGCGGCCTCCTCGCGGTCCACGGTGATGCGGACCATTTCGGAGCCGGCGCGCGCCAGCGCGGCGACCTGGGCGATGGTGCCGTCGATATCGGCGGTGTCGGTGTTGGTCATCGACTGCACGACGATCGGTGCACCGCCGCCGACGGCGACGTTGCCGACCTTGACCTGGGTGGTCCGATGCCGGGGCGCCGGGCCCGCAATGTCTGAATCGAGAGGGTTTTCGAGCTTGTTCATGGCGGTCCAAATATCAGGTTTTGGTGACGTTCAGCAATGCATCGCGCGGCGCCGCAGCTGATGAGCTGGGACGGTTAACCAGAAAAAGCCCAGCAATTACAAGGACCGCTGCGGCCCCGAATGTCAGGCTGAGGGTGTCGTGCATGATGAAATAGCTACCCACCACGCCAAACAAAGGGGTGATGAAGGTAAAAGCGGACAATTTGCTGGCCGAATAGGCCTTCACCAGCGCGAACCAAAGCGTGAACGTGGTTCCCACCACCCAGATCGCCTGGAACGCCATCAGGCCGAGCGAGAGCGGCGACGGAGTGTGCGTGATGGATTCGCCGAACAGCCAGGCCGCCAGCCCCAGGATCGGGATCGAGGTCGCGACCTGATAGCCCAGCGCCTTCTCGGGCGCGGCGAAGCGCAGCCGCGTGCCCTTGGCAACCAGCGTCGTCGCGGCCCACAGCGCGGCGCCCCCGACGATCATGAGGTCGCCGAGCAGAACATGCGAATCGACATTGGGCTGGGGCACGCCGATGGCAAACGCCACGCCGGCAAAGCTGATGGCAAGGCCCAGCCATTGCGAGCCGCCGAGACGCTCGCCGAGCACCTGGTAGGAGCCGAGCGCAACGAAGAACGGCGCCGTGTAGAGGAACACCACCGCGCGCGAGGCGGAGGTGAGACGCAGCCCCTGGAAGATCAGCACGAATTCGATACCGAACATCAACCCGGCGATCAGACCCGGCTTCCAGGTGCCGTCACGTTCGAAGAAATTGACGCCACGAAAGGTGCCGATCAGGAACAGCACCGGCAGCGCGCCCATCGAGCGGATGGTGGCCTGGAGCATGGGCGGAATGTCCGGCAGCACCAGCTTCACCGCGATCTGGTTGAATCCCCAGGTCAGGCACAGCATGAGCATCAGGGCGATGGCGCCGGCACTGAGGGGACGGCCGGCGGACGGTATGGCTTGAGGTGCGGACATTTCTTCCCAAAAATCCGGCTTTGCGCCGTTGTTGCTTCAAGACATTTTCTGACAATGCGTGCAGACGCCCGTGATCTCCACCACAGACAGCTTTGGTGCGAAGCCTGAGCTGCGCGCGGCGGCGTTGAGGTCCTTGGCGAAGGACGCCGAGGAGATCTCACCGACCAGGCCGCAGCGCTCGCAGATCAGGAACGCCACCGCCGAGGTCGAATCGTGGTCGTGGGCGGCGCAGGCAAGATAGGCGTTGCGGCTCTCGATGCGGTGCACGAGGCCGTTGGCCATCAGGAAATCGAGCGCGCGATAGACCGTGATCGGCGCCGGCCGCGCCATGGACTTGGCGAGCTCGTCGATGATCTCGTAGGCCCCGAGCGGGCGGTGACTGGCGAGCAAAGCACCCAGTACCTGACGGCGGATCGGCGTGAATTTCTGCGCGCGCTGCTCGCAGACCACCTCGGCATGCGCGAGCGCGTCCGCAGTGCAGCGGCCGTGATCATGGTCGGGCGCGGGGAATGCCGGCTTTGCGAGGCTCATGTACCCGTCTTCTAGCATTTTGACGGGGGAACCCAAAGCACGACGAGCCGCCCGGCTGTCAGCCATGCTTCTCCCGCGGGACAGCATCGCGCCACCCTGCCCTGAAATAATCATAAGCTTGCTTATTATATTCAAGCTTATTGGAGACGAAGCTCATGTCCCGCGGGTCGGTCGACCAGAATTTCCTGTTCACGCTCGGTGAGCTCTACCGCCTCTTGCGCGTATATGCCGACAAGGAGGCCTCGCGCTTCGGCATCACCCGGGCGCAATGGGCGGTGCTGGCCAAGGTGGAGCGCAGCGAGGGCATGAAGCAGTCGGAGCTCGCCGAGCTCATGGAGATGCAGCCGATCACGCTGACGCGGCTGATCGACAAGCTCTGCGACAACGACTGGATCGAGCGCCGCAGCGACGCTTCGGACCGCCGGGTCAAGCGCCTGTACCTCAAGAAGGCCGGGCGGCAGTTGCTCGGCCGCATGAGCGGCCTGAAGTCGGAGCTGACGGCAAACGCGCTCGACGGCATCAATCCGGCGGATGCCCACCGCCTCCTCACCCAGCTCGAAACCATCAAGGAAAACGTGCGAACCGCGATCCAGACATCCGGCGCGGAGCAAGCACGCAAGGAGCAGCGCTATGGCTGATCAGGTCATCAAGTTCCAGCCCGAGCAGAAGAGCGACAGCGGCAAGCCGACCAAGAAGGCCGGCACCGATCCGCGCCGCCGCGTGCTGGCGGGCCTGCGCCGCCATCGCCGTTTCCTGCTCCTGGTCGTGCTGCCGGTCATCGTCGCCATCGGCGGCGTTACCTTCTATCTGCACGGGGGCCGCTATGTCGGCACCGACGATGCCTATGTCGGCGCGCAGAAGGTGCTGGTGACGCCCGACATCTCCGGCAAGATCCTGAAGGTCGTCGTGAGAGAAGGTCAGGTCGTCAAGCAGGGCGACGAGCTGTTCGAGATCGACCCGGTTCCGTTCCGCCTCGCGGTGGATGAAGCCAAGGCACAACTCGCCCAGGCACGCACGACGTACGACAACCTCGCTGCCAACATCAAGATCTACGGCGATATGCTCAACCTCGCCCAGCAGGGCGTCGAGCTGAAGCAGCGCGACGTCGAGCGCAAGCAGGCGCTGGTGAAGAACAATTTCGGCTCGCAGCTCGATCTCGACAACGCCGCCAACGCGCTGGTGACGGCCGGCGCACAGACGCAGTTCGTCAAGCAGCAGCTGTCCAACGCCAAGACGCAATTGCTCGGCAACCCCGATCTGCCGCTCGAGCAGTTTCCTCCCTATGTGCAGGCCAAGGCCAAGCTCGACGACGCTCAGCGCAATCTCGACCATACCGTGCTGCGCGCGCCGATGGGCGGCGTGGCGACGCAGGTCGAGCAGATTCAGCTCGGCCGTTACGTCGCCGCGGGCACGCCGGTGTTTTCCATCATCGACGTCGCCCATCCCTGGGTCGACGCCAATCCGAAGGAGAGCGACCTCACCTATGTCACCGAAGGCCAGGCGGTCACGCTCGAGGTCGACGCGTTCCCGAACCATGTCTTCAAGGGCAAGATCGGCTCGCTCTCGCCCGGCACCGGCGCGCAATTCGCAATTCTGCCGCCGCAAAATGCCACCGGCAATTTCGTCAAGGTGGTGCAGCGCGTGCCGATTCGCATCTATTTCGACGAGACCGACAAATACGTGCGGAAGCTGAAAGCCGGCATGAGCGTCTACGCCACCATCGACACCGGCCATCAGCGCTCGCTCGCCGGCCTGCTCGGGCTGTCGGCGACAGCGGGCCAAGACAAAGAACAAGACAAAGAATAAGACAAGGACTGGCGCGATGTCCGGCCCCAATGCCAGCCTGATGGTCCCCGGCCTGCGCCGGAACATGGTGACGATCTGCGCCATGACCGCGACCATCATGCAGGCGCTGGACACCACCATCGCCAACGTCGCTTTGCCCTACATGCAGGGCACGCTGTCGGCCTCGCAGGATCAGATCAACTGGGTGCTGACCTCCTACATCGTCGCCGCCGCGATCATGACGGCGCCGGTGGGGTGGATCGCCAACCGCTTCGGCCGCAAGCGCATCTTCATCATCTGCTCGGCCGGGTTCACGATGGCATCGGTGCTGTGCGGCCTCGCGCAGGACATCAACCAGATGGTGCTGTTCCGCCTGCTGCAAGGCGTGTTCGGCGCCGCGCTGGTGCCGCTGTCGCAATCGGTCATGCTCGACTATTACACGCTCCAGGAGCGCGCCAAGGCGATGTCGATCTGGGGCATGGGCGTGATGATGGGCCCGATCATGGGACCCTCGCTCGGGGCTTGGCTGACCGAGACCTATTCCTGGCACTGGGTCTTCTTCGTCAATCTGCCGTTCGGCGCCATCACCGTGCTCGGGCTGATCGTCTTCATGGACGAGACCGAGAAGAATCTCAGCCTCAAATTCGACTGGTTCGGTTTCGCCGCGCTGGCGGTAGCGATCGGCGCGCTGCAGCTCGCACTCGACCGCGGCGAGCAATTGGGCTGGCTGGAATCGAATGAGATCGTCGCGGAGTTCATCGTGGCGGCCGTCGCGTTCTACTTCTTCCTCGCGCATTCCTTCACGACCTCGACCCCGTTCATCCGCTTCGCCCTGTTCCGGGACCGCAACTTCGTCACCGGCTGCCTGTTCATGATCGTGATGGGACTCGTGCTGTTCTCGACCATGGCGCTGGCCTCGCCCTACATGCAGAACGTGATCGGCTATCCCATCATCACCGCCGGCCTCTTGCTGGCGAGCCGCGGCATCGGCACCTTCTTCGCCATGATGCTGGTCGGCCGCATGATGCGCTACTTCGAGGCGCGCACGCTGATCATCTCCGGCCTGACGCTGACGGCGGGCTCGCTGTTCCAGATGACAGGCTGGACCGATCTGACCCAGGTGCCGGAGATCGTCACCGTCAGCGTGATCCAGGGTTTTGGCTTCGGTCTCGTCTTCGTGCCGCTCTCGACCGTGGCGTTCCTGACGTTGTCGAACGAGCTGCGCACCGACGGCACCGCGATGTTGACCCTGATGCGCAACGTCGCGAGCTCGGTCGGCATTTCCGTCGTCATTGCCGAGCTGACGCAGGGCACGCGGCGGACCTATGCGATCCTCTCCGAGCACGTCAACCCGTTCAACCACGCACTGCAGATGCCCAGCGTCAGCGGCCTGATCAATCTCTCCACCGACGCCGGCCGCGCCATGGCCGACCGGATGGTCAGCGTGCAGGCGCAGATCATCGCCTTCGCACACGACTACCAGCTGGTGATGCTCTTCGTCCTCTGCACCATCCCGCTCGCTCTGCTGATCGGCTCGACCAAGGCCACGCTGCGCAAGCAGGCGGCGGGGCCGGAACATGCGGTGATGGAGTAGCGGGAGATCTCATGCCCCGGACGCAGCGCAGCACGCAGTGATGCGCTGCTGAGCCGGGGCCCAGCTTGCGGCACGCTGGTCCCGGTTCTGCGTCGCAGCGTTACACGCTGCACCGCGCCCGGGACACAACAGCGCTACAACAGCTCCTCGCAGCCCAGATCATCCACGGCCGCAAACACCCGCTCCAGATTGTTCCACCAGATCAGCGGCGGGATGTTGATGCTCCACTGCCAGATCGGCTTGGTGATGTGCCAGAGCACCGACCGTCGATAATCCTGGTCGAGCGCGCCGCGCGTATAGCCGGCGACGCCGCGCGCGATCAGGGTTTCGTGGTATTGGTTGAGGAGTGAACGTTCGAGAGCCTGGCGACGCTCGGGATACCATTGCGTCGCCATCATGTAAGCGAGGTCGCCAGTCGGCACATTGATGCGCCACTGATCGAAGTCGAAAATGCGCACGCTGTCGTTCACACCGGTGCGTGGCAGCAAGAAATTCCAGATATGGGCATCGCCGTGAGCAATGGTGACGTGGCGGCGAGAATGATAGCGCTCGAACAGGCGATCTGACTGCTCGATAAGCCGGCGATAGAGAATGCGCCGCTCTTCGCTCAGACGATCGCCAAGGAGATCGGCGAAACGATCATAATGACCGGCGAACGTCTCCATCAGCTTTGCGGAGTCCTCGGCACTCATCCAGTCACCGACGGTCTCACCGAGATCGGGATGATCCCACCAGGCCGCGTGCCACCCCGCGAGTGTCGTGACGATCGCCATTGCTTGAGGTCGCGCCGGCGGCAGCGGCCACTGGGTCGCGACTTCGTGACTATCCGTCAGATCCTCGAGCAGGAGATGCCAGCTTTGGCCCTCCTCGTCGAAACGCCCGTCGAAGCAACGCGGCACCAGCCCCGACGGCATGTTCGGTGCGAGCTTCGAGTAGAAGGCCACCTCGTGCCGACCGCCATGCGCGAGCGTCTTGGCAAAATTGGCATGAGGCGTTTTGAGAATCAGGCTCTGCGGCGAACCGGCGGACTCCCCGACGTAGCGCAGGCCAAGCCGGGTGATATGCGACACCAGGGTGACGCGTTCATCCAGCACCTTGACCTCGCGCACGGCGCCGGCGTCCAGCGCACCCGCCTTGCGCAGCGCAGCCGTCAGGTAGCTGGGCTCAGTAACCGCAGCCAGTTGTGGAGATGTCATGCAGCGCCCCCCGGTGCCGCGCCATACTGCACGATCACCCGCCCGGGCACCAGCGGCTCGCGCCGACTCAGGCTGCCGCGGTCGAGTCGCGCACGGTCCGCACGACGACCGAGCGCAGCTGCTCGAGATTGGCCGCCATCCCGGCGATCGCCTGCCTCACATCCGCGGCGCGCGCGTTGACGGAGGCGGCATCGCGGCTGACGTCGCCGATCTTGGCCGAGACCTCCTTCGCCGCGGAGGCCGATTCGGAAATCGACCGCGTGATCTCCCGGGTCGCGGCATCCTGCTCTTCCATCGCGGCGGCGACCGAGGTCGCCACGCCGTCGATCTCGATGATGTGGCCTCCCATGGCCTCGACGGCGTCGACCGCGGCCTGGGTCGAGGCCTGGATCTCGGCAATCAGCCGCCCGATCTCCTCGGTCGACTTGGCGGTCTGGTCGGACAGGGACTTCACCTCGGCCGCAACCACTGCGAAGCCGCGGCCGGCCTCGCCGGCGCGCGCCGCCTCGATCGTCGCGTTGAGCGCGAGCAGGTTGGTCTGGCCCGCAATGCCGCCGATGAGATCGGAGACCTCGGCGATCTTCTTCACCGATCCGGCCAGCGCCTGAATGGTCGAACGCGCCTGCTCGCGGCCGGCGACCGCCGATTTGGTGACGCTGCTGGTCCGCGCCACCTGGCCCGCGATCTCGCGGATCGAGGCGCTCAATTCTTCGGCCGCAGCCGAGACGGCTTGCGAGCTGCCGAGCGCCTGCGTCGAGGCCGCCGCGACCGCCTGCGACTGCGCCGAGAGCGACTTTGCGATCTCCGACAGGCCGGAGGCGGCCTGCTCCACGCCCTGCGTCGCCGCAGTCGCGGTATCGACCGAGCGGCCGGTCTCGCGCTCGACCGTCTCCGCCATCTGGTGCAGGGCGGAGCGCTTGGCGAGCGCCGCCGCCTGCTCCTGCCGCAATTGCTCCTCGCGCAGACGGGAATTCTCGACCGCCGCCTGCTTGAACACCACAAGTGCGCCCGCCATCGAGCCGACCTCGTCCTGGCGCTGCGCGAACGGAATGTCGGCGTCGAGATCGCCGGTCGCGAGCTTCTGCATCGTGTCCGTCATGCGCACGATCGGGCGCACCACGCCGAGGGCAACACCCAGCAGGCCGGCGGTAACGAAGGCGAGGACGGCAACGGAGACGCCGAGTAGGATATAGAGCATCGCGCTGTCGCGGTCCGCGGCCAGCTTCTCCATGGCTGCATTCTGCTTGTTCGCACTATCGACAATGCTGTCGATGACCGCGCGGTGCGCGGTATAGGCGTCCTTGAGCTGCGCATAGGCGCGCTCGGAGGCCGCAATGTCCTTGGCCTTGAGCGCCGGCAGGAGTTGATCCGACGCCTTCCAGAATTTCTGCACCTCCGCATCGGATTTCGACACCAGCGCGGTCTTGAGGTCGGCCGAGAGGCTGGAGGAGACCCAGAACGCCTTGCGCTCGTCGTATTCCTTGCGGAGCTGGACCAGGCGCTCGCCATGGGCGGCCAGCTGGTCCGGCTCGCGCATGGCCAGCGTCGCCTCGAGATAGGCTTCGATGACATATTCGGGCGGCGGCAGGATGTCGGCGATGAGGTCGTTGCCGAGCTTGATGTCGGAATAGAGCGGACCGCCGACCTTGAGCTCTTTCAGGGCGTACAGGCTGGTCGAAACAATGGCGGCAAAACCAACGGCGAGAACGACGCCAAACGCGACGATCGCAGAGGACAAGGACAGACGAAATTTCATGAAACAATCCAGGTCAGCGTCGAAACTGCCGCCACCCTAGACGACTACGGTAAATACGGGATTGATTCGCGCGGGAATTGTATTTCGCGAGCCCCGCATAAATACGGGAATTGACGTCAACTCATCGGTATTGAGTCAGCGAGGCTGACGCACAAACGCGCAAAACAACGTTTGAGTTTGATCGATGCGCTGAATGAGATGTGCGTGCCGGGAGAGCAATCTTCCCCGACACGCCTTGCCCTCACACGTCGAAGAACACCGTCTCGTTGTCGCCCTGCAGGTGCAGGTCGAGCCGGTAGACCGGCTTGCCGGCCTCGCGGATCGCAGTGAGCGTGGCCCGGCGGTCCGCCGGCACCAGCGCCAGCACGGGATCGGCGGCGTTGCCGGCCTCGTCGCTGAAATAGATGCGGGTATAGAGATGCCTGAGCATGCCGCGGCCAAACACCGCAAGCAGGATGTGCGGCGCCTGCGGCTTGCCAGCGGGATCGGGCACGACACCCGGCTTGATGGTCTCGAAGGAATAGTTGCCGTCCTTGTCGGTGCCGCAGCGGGCAAAGCCGCGGAAACTCGCATTCGGCAGCGCGCGCTTGTCCTGGGGATCGGCGAAGCGGCCCTGCGCATCCGCCTGCCAGATCTCCAGCATGCAATCCGGCACGGCAACGCCATCACCGTCGAAGACACGGCCCTCGATACGAACGCGATCGCCGGTGACATCGGGTGTCAGCGTCGAGTTGGTGAATGCGTCGTTCCACGCGTACTCGCCGGTCGGTGTCAGTCCGTATTTGAAGAACGGACCGACGGTCTGGGATGGGGTGATCCCGTCGGGCTTCACAGAATCCTGCACGTTAGTGGTTCTCCATGGGCGTGGCGTTCTTGCCGCGCAGCACGATGTCAAAGCGGTAGCACAGCGCCCATTCGGGCTGGGTGTTCTCGAGGTCGAAAGAGGAAACCATCCGCGCCCGCGCCTTCTCGTCCGGCACCGAGTTGAAGATCGGATCGAACGGAAACAGCGGATCGGCCGGGAAGTACATCTGCGTCACCAGCCGCGTGACGAAGGAATGGCCGAACACCGAGAGATGGATATGCGCGGGACGCCAGGCATTGTGGTGATTGCCCCAGGGATAGGCGCCGGGCTTGATGGTGACGAAGCGATAATAGCCGGACGCATCGCTCACGGTGCGACCCGCGCCGGTGAAATTCGGATCCAGCGGCGCCGGATGCTGATCGCGGACATGGACATAGCGGCCGCAGGAATTGGCCTGCCAGATCTCGACGAGCGAGTTCGGCACGCCGCGGCCGTCCTCGTCGCGCACATGGCCGTGCACGATGATGCGCTCGCCGAGCGGCTCGCCCGCGTGCTGACGGGTGAGATCGTTGTCGCCCTCGCGCACGGTCTCGTGGCCGTAGACCGGTCCGGTCAGCTCCGACAGCGTATGGGGCATCGGGATCAAGGGCTTGTTCGGCGCACGCTTGATCGAGCTCTTGTAGTCGGGCGACAGCGGCAGCGGATGCGCCGCGTTGCTGCCGGTGGGATAGATGAATGTCATTGGCGAACTCCTCCCCGGCATTTTAGGTCCGGCCGGTCAACGCTTCTGCCAATCATTATAGGATATAACTAATTTGGGAAAGCCGGTTTAGCGGCGTTCCCGCGCATGGCAGCCGGCCGCTCCCTACCTGATAGGCGCACGCGGAAGCACGGCCTCTCCGGCCTCGAGCCGGTAGGTATGGTCGAGCGAATACCAGGGCACCGAGGCGTCCTTCGCGGTCGGATGCGGCGTATCGTGGCGCACGAACTTGCCGATCAGAGCCTGTGTCACACCGAACTGCACGTCGCTGTCGATATGAGGGTCGCTCGGATCATACACCTGCGAGATCAGCACCTTGAATCCTGGCTTGAAGATCAGGGCGTGCAGATGTGCGGGACGATAGGGGTGGCGGTCCTGCGCCTTGAGCAGGCGGCCCACGACACCATCGGTCGGAATGGGATAGCCGACCATCATCACCGAGCGGAAGGAAAAGCGCCCGTCGGAATCGGACATGAACTTGCCGCGCAGGTTCATGTCGGCCTGCTCGGGGTCCTGGTTCTCGTAGAGGCCGACCGGCGAGGCGTGCCAGACATCGATCTCGGCACCCGCGACGGGCCGGCCGTCCCTGTCGACGACGCGGCCGCTGACGAACAGCGTGGCCCCCGGCGTTTCCGAGCGCACGATCGATCCGCCATTCTCGACCCGGGGCGAATTCAACCGCCAGAACGGCCCGAGCAATGATTGATCGGTCTCCGTATTGCCCTGATCGCCGTTGTTGAGCAGGCACACCAGCGACGAGACGCCGAGCGACCCCGCCATCAGCACGACTTCGTTGTGCGTGTCGGTGGTCAGCTTGCCGAGCTCGGCCACGATCGCCGTGGCATCGCGGAACTCCTTCTCGGTCAGGCGAACGTCGCGCACGAAGGCGTGCAAATGCTTGACCAGGGAGACCATGATCTCGCGCAGCCGCGGATCGGATGTCCGCTCCATCACCGCCAGTGCCGCGGCCGTGACGTCCTTCTCGCGCTCGATGATCATAGCCACCTCCCAACCATCCGGTCGTTCCGGGCGCGAGTGAAAGGAGCGGCCCCGGAATCTTCACCTCTCCCCGCCTGCGGGGAGAGGTCGGATCGCCCTTGCGATCCGGGTGAGGGGGTACAGGTCCCACGGTCATCTCATTTGCGGAGAGAGGCCCCTCACCCCAACCCTCTCCCCGTAAGAACGGGGAGAGGGGGAGGATGGAGTCTTAATTCAGCTTTTCGATCGCCACCGCGACACCCTGGCCGACGCCGACGCACATGGTGGCGAGCGCCAGCTTGTCGCCGCGCTTCTCCATGCCGTGCACGGCGGTGAGTGCGAGACGGGCACCGCTCATGCCGAGCGGATGGCCGAGCGCGATGGCGCCGCCATGCGGATTGACGAAATCGGCGTCATCGGCGACGCCGAGCTGGCGCATGCAGGCGATGCCCTGCGAGGCGAAAGCTTCGTTCAGCTCGATCAGGTCGAAATCGCTGATCTTCTTGCCGAGGCGTTCCATCAGCTTGCGGGTCGCCGGCACCGGGCCGATGCCCATGATCCGCGGCGGCACGCCGGCCGAGGCGAGCCCGAGGATGCGCGCTCGCGGCGTCAGGCCGTGCTTCTTCACCGCGGCTTCCGAGGCCAGGATCATGGCGGCGGCGCCGTCATTGACGCCGGAGGCATTGCCGGCCGTGACGGTGCCCGGATTGCGCACGATCGGCTTCAGCTTGGCCAGACCTTCCAGCGTGGTCTCGGGGCGCGGATGCTCGTCCTTGTCGACCGTAACAGGACCGGCCTTGCCGCCAGGAATCGTGATGGGCGTGATTTCTTCCGCGAAATAACCCGCCGCGATCGCTGCGCCCGCACGCTGCTGCGAGCGAATGGCGAAGGCGTCCTGGTCGGCGCGCGAGACCTGGAACTCCTCGGCGACGTTCTCGCCGGTCTCGGGCATCGCATCGACGCCGTACTGTGCCTTCAGCAGTGGATTGATGAAGCGCCAGCCGATGGTGGTGTCGAAGATCTCGGCCGAGCGCGAGAAGGCCTCCTGCGCCTTGCCCATTACGAAGGGCGCGCGGGTCATCGACTCGACGCCGCCGGCAATCGCAAGCTCGATCTCGCCGGAACGGATGGCGCGGCCCGCGGCACCGACCGCATCGAGGCCCGAGGCGCAAAGCCGGTTCAAGGTCTGGCCGGGAACCGAATCCGGTAGGCCTGCGAGCAACAGCGCCATGCGCGCGACGTTGCGATTGTCCTCGCCGGCCTGGTTGGCGCAACCGAAGAAGACCTCGTCCACCTGTGCCCAGTCGAGCTTGGGGTGTTTTGCCATCAGCGCCTTGATCGGGGCGGCGGCGAGATCGTCGGCGCGCACCTGGGCGAGCGAGCCGCCGAAACGGCCGATCGGGGTCCGCACGGCATCACAGATAAAGACGTCACGCATCGTTGTTCTCCCTGAATGCCGCGATCCGGCCAAATTCTTCAATGTCGGCGGAGTTTTAGGAGCGCGCCTGCGGCAGGTCAATTGACGGTTTCGCGGGTGGCATATTCGAGCGATGTCATGAAACTCAGCCGTCATTCCGGGGCGCGCCGAAGTCGCGAGCCCGGAATCCATAACCACGAGCCGGGGTTATGGATTCCGGGCCTGCGCCTATCGGCGCATCCCGGAATGACGACCGAGAGTGTGGCGCATACATCCCGCCATGCGGACAGCGTGGAAAACCCGCCCTCCCCAGCCAAACCGATAGGACGCTCAGGCGAAATTTTGTAGGTTGCGCCGCCCATGACCATGCAACAACCGATACCCGTTCCGCCGCCCGACGACACGCCCACGCCGCAGGCCGAGGCTGCCGCGCGCGTCACGCCGATGATGGAGCAGTATCTGGAGATCAAAGCAGCGCATCAGGGCTTGCTGCTGTTCTACCGGATGGGCGACTTCTACGAATTGTTCTTCGAGGACGCCGAGATCGCTTCAAAGACGCTCGGCATCGTCTTGACCAAGCGCGGCAAGCACCAGGGCGCGGATATCCCGATGTGCGGCGTGCCGGTCGAGCGCGCCGAGGATTACCTGCATCGTCTCATCAGCGCCGGGCATCGGGTTGCGGTGTGCGAGCAGACCGAGGATCCCGCGGCGGCGAAAGCGCGCGGCAACAAGAGCGTGGTGCGCCGCGGCGTGGTGCGGCTGGTGACGCCGGGCACGCTGACCGAGGACACGCTGCTCGATGCGCGTGCCAACAATTACCTGTTGGCGATCGCGCGGGCACGCTCGTCCGCCGGCGGCGACCGCTTCGGCCTCGCCTGGATCGACATCTCGACGGCCGAATTCACGGTCACCGAGGTCTCGGGCGGCGAGCTCGCCGCGACGCTGGCGCGCATCAACCCGAACGAGGCGATCGTCACCGACGCGCTCTATAGCGACAACGAGCTCGGCCAGACCTTGCGCGAGCTGCCGGCGGTGACGCCGCTGACCCGCGACGTGTTCGACGGCGCCACCGCCGAGAAGCGGCTGTGCGACTACTTTGCCGTCTCGACCATGGACGGGCTCGCGCAGCTGACGCGCCTGGAGGCCACCGCTGCGGCCGCTGCCGTTACCTATGTCGACCGCACCCAGGTCGGCAAGCATCCGCCGCTGTCGCCGCCGGCGCGCGAGGCTTCGGGCGCGACCATGGCGATCGACCCGGCCACGCGCGCCAATCTCGAGCTGACGCGGACGCTCGCCGGCGAACGCCGCGGCTCGCTGCTCGACGCGATCGACTGCACCGTGACCTCGGCGGGCTCCCGCCTGCTGGCGCAGCGCCTGGCCGCGCCGCTGACCGATGCGCCGGCGATCGCGCGGCGGCTAGATGGGGTCAGCGCCTTCGTGGCCGATTCCGCCGCGCGCGAGGACATCCGCAGCATTTTGCGCGGCGCGCCCGATATGTCGCGCGCTCTGGCTCGGCTCTCGGTCGGCCGCGGCGGGCCGCGCGACCTCGCCGGCATCCGCGACGGCATCATCGCCGCCGACCAGGTGTTGACGCGGCTCTCCGAGCTGGATCAACCGCCGCAGGAAATCGCGGCAGTGATGGCGGCGCTGCAGCGGCCGTCGCGCGAGCTTGCTGCCGAGTTCGCCAGCGCGCTCGACGAGCAGCTGCCGCTGATCAAGCGCGACGGCGGCTTCGTGCGCCAGGGCTACGAGCCCGCGCTGGACGAAGCGCGAAACCTGCGCGACGCCTCGCGCCTCGTGGTCGCCTCGATGCAGGCGCGCTACGCCGACGTGACCTCCGTGAAGGGCCTCAAGATCCGGCACAACAACGTGCTCGGCTATTTCGTCGAGGTCACCGCCCAGCACGGCGACAAGCTGATGTCGCCCCCGCTGAACGCGACCTTCATCCATCGCCAGACGCTGGCGGGACAGGTGCGCTTCACCACCGCCGAGCTCGGCGAGATCGAGGCCAAGATCGCCAATGCCGGCGACCGTGCGCTCGGCCTCGAGCTCGAGATCTTCGAGCGGCTCTGTGGCAAGGCGCTCGCGATCAGCGACGATCTGCGCGCCGCGGCGCAAGGCTTCGCGCTGCTCGACGTCGCGACGTCGCTGGCCAAGCTCGCAGTCGACGAGAACTATGTGCGGCCCGAGGTCGACGGCTCGCTCAGCTTTGCGATCGAGGCCGGCCGCCATCCCGTGGTCGAGCAGGCGCTCAAGCGCAACGGCGAGCCGTTCATCGCCAATGCCTGCGACCTGTCGCCTGTACCCCCACCCTACCCTGGGTAGGGTGGGGGCAGGCCAGCTCTGGCTGCTCACCGGTCCCAACATGGCGGGTAAATCGACCTTCTTGCGCCAGAACGCGCTGATTGCCTTGATGGCGCAGATCGGCAGCTTCGTGCCGGCCACGCGTGCGCGGATCGGCATCGTCGACCGCCTGTTCTCGCGCGTCGGCGCCGCCGACGATCTCGCCCGCGGCCGCTCCACCTTCATGGTGGAGATGGTCGAGACCGCGGCGATCCTGAACCAGGCCGGCGAGCGCTCGCTCGTCATCCTCGACGAGATCGGCCGCGGCACCGCGACCTTCGACGGCCTCTCCATCGCCTGGGCCGCGATCGAGCATCTGCACGAGAACAACCGCTGCCGCACATTGTTCGCGACGCACTATCACGAGCTGACTGCGCTCGCGGCCAAGCTGCCGCGCATGTTCAACGCCACGGTGCGGGTGAAGGAATGGCAGGGCAACGTCGTGTTCCTGCACGAGGTGCTGCCGGGCTCGGCCGACCGCTCCTACGGCATCCAGGTGGCGAAGCTCGCCGGCCTGCCGCCGGCGGTGATCACGCGCGCCAAATCGGTGCTGTCCAAGCTGGAGGCGCAGGACCGCGGCCAGACCGCGCGAGCCTTGGTGGACGATCTGCCGCTGTTCGCGGTGCCCTCACGCGCCGCCACTGAAGCCGCGCCGCCGAGCGACGCGGAGCTGCTGATGGAGGCGGTGAAGGCGCTGCACCCGGACGAGATGTCGCCGCGCGAGGCGCTGGATGCGCTGTATGCGTTGAAGGCCAAGCTGCCGAAGCCGTGATGGCCTGTAGGGTGGGTTAGCGAAGCGTAACCCACCATCTTCATTTCCGAGGAGATAGAAGAGGTGGGTTACGCCTTCGGCTAACCCACCCTACGACGCCCGCCTACCCCCGCGCCGCGATCGCCGCGGCTTCCGCGGCCGCGCGCTGCATGCTGGTCGACATCTCGTTGGTCACCGTGCTCTGCTCCTCGACGGCCGCGGCGGTCGAGGTGACGTATTCGCTGACGTTGTTGATCGCCTGCTTGATCGAGCCGAGTGCGCTAACGACGTCACCCGAGATGCCGTTGAGGCTGCCGATTTCCTGGCCGATCTTGTCAGTGGCCTGCTTGGCCTGGTTGGCAAGGCTCTTCACTTCGGACGCCACCACGGCAAAGCCGCGGCCGGCTTCACCGGCGCGGGCGGATTCGATCGTGGCATTCAGCGCGAGCAGATTGATCTGGCCGGTGATGCTGTTGATCATCTCGACGATGCCGCTCATCGCTTGCGCGGCTTCGGTGAGGCGCTGGGCCTGGGCATCGGCCGCGGCGACCTGGTCGACGGCGCTCATCGCGGTCTCGCGCGACTTGGTCATGGCCTCGGAGATCTCCCGCACCGAAGCGTTGAGCTCCTCCGAGCCGGCGGCGACCGATTCCATCATGCCGCGAACGCGCTCGTTGCCCATGCGGACCAGCACCTGCTTGGTGGTGTCGGTGGCATATTTCACGACCTTGACCGGCTTGCCGTTGAGATCGAAGATCGGGTTGTAGGAGGCTTGGATGTAGACTTCCTTGCCGCCCTTGCCGATGCGCTTGTATTCCCCGGCTTGGTATTGACCGCGACCAAGCGCAGCCCAGAATTCCCGATAGGCGGCGCCGTCGCGCTCACTGGGCTCGACGAACATGCTGTGATGCTTGCCCTTGATCTCGGCCAGCGAATAGCCGAGTGCGCCCAGGAAGTTGGCATTGGCCGTGATGACCGTGCCGTCCATGTTGAACTCGATCACGGCCTGCGCCTTGTCAATCGCCGCGATCTGACCTGCGATATCGGCGGTCTTCAGCTTCTCGGCAGTGACGTCAGTTGCGAACTTGACGACTCCATACGGCTTGCCGCTCTCGTCGAGCAGCGGATTGTAGGAAGCGAGGATCCAGACCTCGCGGCCGCCCTTGCCGATACGCTTGAACTCGCCGGCCTGGTATTCGCCGCGGTTGAGCTTGGCCCAGAATTCGCGATAGGCAGCGCCGTTGCGGTCAGCCTCGGCCACGAACAAGCTGTGATGCTTGCCCTGGATCTCGGCGAGCGAATAGCCGAGTGCCTTGCAGAAATTCTCGTTGGCGGTGACGATGGTACCGTCGAGCTTGAACTCGATGACGGCCTGGGCGCGGCTGCTGGCGGCGATCTTCGATGCGTCCGTCATGCTCCGGATCTTCTTCTCGGTGATGTCGGTCGCGATCTTGGCGACCATCACCGCCTTGCCGTCGCCGTCGAGCACCGGATTGTAGGATGCTTCGATCCAGACCTCGTGGCCGTCCTTCGCGATTCGCTTGAACTCGCGCGCCTGATACTCGCCGCGGTTCAGTGCGGCCCAGAACGCCTTGTACTCGGCGCTGTCGCGCTGGTCTGCCGGCACGAACATCGAGTGATGCTTGCCCTGGATCTCCTCGAGCCGGTAGCCGAGGGCGTCGAGAAAATTCTTGTTGGCCGTGACGATCGTGCCATCAAGTTTGAATTCGATCATCGCCTGCGAGCGACCAATGGCATCGAGCCGCGCCTGTGCGTCACTGTGGGACTTACGGCCGAACATTCAAGTATCTCCTCGATGAGAAATCATTAGGCATGGCGCGCACAGCGCCGCGCTTGCGCTCGAAGTTTTCGGCTCGTGGTTTGCGACTTTCGTACTGATGGAACTCTAGCCCGTTATCCAACGAGGTCGTCTCGACAGCTGACGAGCGAGCGTAGGGTCAAGACACAAAGATTAAATTAACGACGTTATCGGAAACGCGCAGTCGAACACCGCAGAACTACCGGCTGAGCACCGCAAAGGTCCCGTACCAAGCTTACGTTTCGATGCGCAGCCTTCTGCGTCCACGCCACCACAGCGTCAGATTCCAGGCCACGCAGGTCCCGAGTGCGACGCACAAGCCGACTGCGGAACCGAACCACACGACTGCAACGTGCAGGACGGCGATGGCCATGCCAAATCCGAGCAGGCCCCAGGCGGAGTTGGCGAGCACGGCGGCGGTCGGCGGTCCGCCGATGCGCGGATGCAGGATCACCATCATGCTGGAGAACACCACGGGGAAGAGTGCGATGATGCCGCTGATGCGCGGGCCGACCCAGCTCGAAGTCGACACCACGATGGCGACGAGGGTCGCAACCAGCGCAGCGCGCATCGGCACGTCGTACCAGCGGCGCATCACCAGCGGCATCTTCACATGGCGATAGCGCGCGAGCAGTGGAATGCAGATGCCGAATGCGATCAGATTGGCGGCAAGCCCGGCCGTGAGCGTCCAGTCGAACTGGCGGATGATCGAGGCCATCCCGATCCACACCGCGAAAGCGCTTCCGCAACTCACCACGAGAGTGTGCCGCTGCGACAGCACAACGTAAGTGAGGCACATGAAGATCGTCGCCGCATTGACCGGCAGGCTCGCCAGCGCGCCCTGCGCGATGAAAGCGGCGTCGTGGTCGATCGCAAGAAAGACGTAGGACGGCCCCGCCGACACCGGCAGGGTCGCGATCAGCGCGCCGATCACCGGCCCCGAGCGTTCGGTGATGATCGACGCCGTCACCACGAACGCCGCCGCGATCGCCATGCGCAGGAAGAGAAAGAGGAGGAAGTGGAGGTCGAGGGACATTTTTTGTGCCGGGCAAGCGGCGCGCTGATCCGGACAGAAAGCGAAGTTATTCAGTCCGTCATTCCGGGGCGCGCGAAGCGGCGCGCCCCGGGACGACGCCAATTGGTGGGATGACGACTTGCGTCCTCACATCCGCTGCATCGACACCGAAACCTTCGGGCCGTTCTTGATGGTCTGGTAGACCACGCAATAGCGCTCGGTGAGCTTGAGCAAGAGATCGAGCTTGTCCTGCGGCGCTGACGTGTCGACCTCGAAGCGCAGGCGGATCTCGGCGAAGCCGACCGGCGTCTCCTTGTCGACGCCGAGCGTGCCGCGGAAGTCGAGGTCGCCCTCGGCGTAGACGTTGCCGGTCTTCAAGGGCACCTCGATTGCGGTCGCGACCGATTTCAGCGTGACGCCGGCACAGGCAACGAGCGCTTCGAGCAGCATGTCGCCGGAGCAGAGCTCGAGGCCGGAGCCGCCGGTTGCGGGGTGGAGGCCAGCCGTTGCGATGGCGCGGCCGGTCTCGACCTTGCAGGCGATGCCTTCGCTATTGGTGGAGCCCTTGGCTTTCAGCGTGATCAGCGCAGCCTTGGGATCGGTCTTGTAGCGCTCCTTGATCGGGGCCTGCATCTGGCGCAGCTCTGCGGCGTCCATCTTGTTCTCTCCCGGAGTTTGATGCCTGCCGATGTACCGGCTCGCGGCGAGATTGTCACCACCACATGGCCTGACCGGGACCCTGGGTTGCGTCGCGGTCGGGAACGTTGCGGTCGAGCGACCGGTCGAGTGACGTCAGCACACTGCGCTTGAAATTCTCGAACAGCGGCGAATTGCGGTCGCGCGGCCGACCGAGATTGATCTCGATCTGATCGAACAGCCGCCCCGGCCGCGGCCGCATCACCAGCACGCGATCGGCCAGCACCACGGCCTCGTCGACGTCATGCGTGACGAGGATCAAGGTCGGCCGCGTATCGGCCCAGAGGTCGAGCAGATGGTCCTGCAAATCCCTGCGGGTGAAGGCATCGAGCGCGGAAAACGGCTCGTCGAGCAGCAGCACCTCCGGCTGCGGCACCAGCGCGCGGGCGATCGCGACGCGCTGCGCCTGTCCGCCCGACAGCTCGCGCGGCCAGGCCTGCGCCTTATCAGCGAGGCCGACGCGGGCGAGCGCACGCGCGACCATCTCGTGCCGCTCGGCCGCGGGCAGGCCGGCAAGGCCGAAGCCGATATTGTCGGCGACGCTGAGCCAGGGCAGCAGCCGCGGCTCCTGGAAGATGATGCCGATCTTGGCATGCGGCGAGCCGATCGCCTCGTCGTCGAGCGTCACCGTGCCGGAGCTGGCGCGATCGAGGCCGGCGATGGCGCGCAGCAATGTCGATTTGCCGCAGCCGGAGCCGCCGATAATGGCGATGATCTCGCCTTGCCTGATCTCGGCCGAGAAGCGCGCCAGCGCCTCGACGCCGTTGGGATAGGTCTTGCTGACCCGGTCGAGCGCCAGCATCGCCTCAAGCTCCCTTTGCCCGCCCGAAGGCGTCCTGCCAGCGCAGGAACGGTGCGGCGGCAAGCTCGATCAGCCAGTCGGTGAGCTTGCCGAGCATGGCGAAGATGACGATGGCGGCCAGGATCTGCGCGGGCTTGCCGAGCTGCTGGCCGTCGAGCAGGAGATAGCCGAGCCCTTCGGAGGCGCCGATCAATTCGGCTGCGACCACGAACATCCAGCCGAGGCCAAGACCGACGCGCAAGGACACGACATAGGCCGGCAGCACCGCCGGCAGCAGGATGCGGCGGATCATTGCGGGTCCCGACAGGCGAAAGGTGCGGCCGACCTCGACGATCTTGCGATCGACCGAGAGGATGGCGCCCATGACGCCGAGATAGACCGGGAAGAACACGCCGACCGCGATCAGCGCGATCTTCGAGGTCTCGAAGATGCCGAGCCAGAGGATGAACAGCGGTACCCAGGCGAGCGAGGGAATCGCGCGCAACGCCTGCACCGTCGGATCGAGCAGCCGGCGCGCCAGCGACCAGTAACCGGAGATGGCACCTAACAGCGTGCCCGCGACCACGCCGAAGGCGAAGCCGAGCGAGACGCGCCACAGCGTCGCCGTGATGTGGCGGACCAGCTCGCCGGAACGGGCGAGCTCGGTAATGGTAGCAAACACGCGCGAAGGCGGGGGCACCAGGCGCCCGTTGGACCAGCCGAGCCACACCACGAGCTCCCAGCCCAACGCGAGCGTCAGCGGCAGCACCACTCCCAGCAGCGGCCGCGCGTAACGCGACAGCCGTGAGGGCACAGGCGCGCTCTCGGCTGTATCAGGGGTTTGCTGCAGGACTGGCGCGTCGGAGATCATAGCCGGTAGGAAGCGCGTCTGGTTGTGGAATGCAACAGGACTATCGCCGCGCCCTCGCCTGTCGTCCCGGGCTCGCTTCGCGCCCCGGGACGGCGGCGGTCTCTATTGCGCGCGCTTGCCTCTTCCCTGCGAGCTAATTCGTTGGCAGCGGAACCTGGTCGTCGATCAATGCATCCAGCGTCGCCTTGACGTCGACCTTGGCATCGACGACGCCGGCCTGCTGAAGCGCAAGGCCTGCGGCGAGGATCGACTCGCGCTGCGGCGCGCCGATGCGGCTGTGGGTGAGCTCGGTGCGCTCCTTGAGCTGCTTGTCGACGACGGCCTCGGGCAGCTTCGTCACCGCGATGAAGGTCTTCTTCAGCTCGTCGTAATTCGCCAGCGAATATTTGCGCGCCTCCTCGTAAACCGCGAGGACGCGGCGCGCGATGTCGGGTTGATCCTTCAGGAACTGCTCGCGCACATTGAGGATGCCCCAGGTGTTGGCGTCGGCCTTGCGATAGAACAGCTTGGCGCCCTCCTCGACCTCGGCCTGCGCCATCATCGGATCGAGGCCGGCCCAGGCATCGACGTCGCCGCGGATCAGCGCGGTCTTGCCGTCGGCGTGCTGGAGCAGCACCGGCGTGATGTCCTTCTCGGTGAGGCCCGCACCGAGCAGTGCGCGCACCAGGAAGATGTGCGGGTCGGTGCCGCGCGTGACCGCAACGCGCTTGCCCTTGAGGTCGGCAACGCCGGCGATCTTGGACTCCTTGCCGGTCACCAGCGCGGTCCATTCCGGGCGCGAATAGACGTAGATCGACTTGATCGGGTTGCCGTTGATGCGGGCGACCAGCGCCGCCGAGCCCGCGGTCGAGCCGAAATCGATCGAGCCGGCGTTGAGGAATTCGAGCGCCTTGTTGGAGCCGGCCGACTGCACCCAGGTGACGGTGATACCGTCCTTGGCGAACTCCTTCTCCAGGAGCCCCTTCTGCTTCAGCACCAGCGACACCGGATTGTAGGTCGCCCAGTCGATGCGGATCTCCTTGAGCGGGTCCGCCGCCTTCGCCGCTTGGGTCAATGCGAGCGCCAAAGCTCCCGCCAGAACAATAATTCGTGCAATCCCAGCCATGCTCAGCCTCCTGAAAACTTCATTGTTTTTCAATGAGTTATATCCAGAGGTCAACGAGAAAATCGCCACTCCGAAAGCGCGTCGGCCGAGAACAGATTTGCCCGAAGCAGGACCTTTCCAGCATGGAACGGCTATTGCCAGATAATGGCGGGTGACAGCGCCTGTCACCTCTTATATCCGGTGAGACATGGACAGCGTCGCGACTGAGCACAAGGCCGAGGTGGACGATCGCTTCGATACCGCGCGGATCACCGCCGCGGTCGATGCGCTCGCCGAGAAGCACGAGGGGCGCGAGGACGCGTTCCGCACGGCGATGGCGCAATTGCTGAAGGCCGAGCTGATCGCGGCGCGCGCCGCCGCGCAGGCGATCCTTCTGAAGGACCGCCACGGCCGCCGCTGCGCCGAGCGGCTGTGCCACGTGCAGGACGAGATCATCCGCATCCTGTATTCGGCCGCGACGCGCCATCTCTACCGCTCGCCGATCCCGAGCGGTGCCGAGCGCATGGCGGTGGTGGCGACCGGAGGCTACGGCCGCGGCCTGATGGCGCCGGAATCGGACATCGATCTGCTCTTCATCCTGCCCTACAAGCAGACCGCCTGGGGCGAGCAGGTCGCCGAAGCCATCCTCTATTGCCTCTGGGACATGGGACTGAAGGTCGGTCACGCCACGCGCTCGGTCGACGAATCGATCCGGCAGGCGCGCGGCGACATGACGATCCGCACCGCGATCCTGGAGACGCGCTTCCTCACCGGCGACAAGCCGCTCTACGACGAGCTGGTCGAGCGCTTCGACAAGGAGGTGGTGCAGGGCACCGCGTCCGAATTCGTCACCGCAAAGCTCGCCGAGCGCGAGGAGCGCCATCGCCGCGGCGGCCAGTCGCGCTATCTGGTCGAGCCGAACGTCAAGGACGGCAAGGGGGCCTTGCGCGACCTGCACACGCTGTTCTGGATCGCCAAATACGTCTACCGCGTGCGCGATACCCACGAGCTGGTCGGGCGCGGCGTGTTCGACGCGCAGGAATATCGCACCTTCCGCCGCTGCGCCGACTTCCTCTGGTCGGTGCGCTGCAATCTGCACTTCTACTCTGGCCGCGCCGAGGAGCGCCTGTCCTTCGATCTCCAGCGCGAGATCGCGATACGTCTCGGCTACACCTCGCATCCGGGCATGCAGGACGTCGAGCGCTTCATGAAGCACTACTTCCTGGTCGCCAAGGAAGTCGGCAACCTCACCGCCATCCTCTGCGCCAAGCTCGAGGACCAGCAGGCCAAGCCCGCGCCGGTGCTGAGCCGGGTGATGGCGCGGCTGCGACCGACCGCGGTGAAGCGGCGCGTCCCCGACAGCGACGACTTCATCGTCGACAACAACCGCATCAACGTCGCCGCGCCCGACGTGTTCAAGCACGACCCGGTCAATCTGATCCGCATCTTCCGCCTCGCGCAGAAGAACAACCTCGCCTTCCACCCGGACGCGATGCGCGACGTGACGCGCTCGCTCGGCCTGATCAACGCGGGCTTGCGCGAAAATCCCGAAGCCAACCGACTGTTCATGGAGATCCTGACCTCCGACAATGCCGAGATCGTGCTGCGGCGGATGAACGAGACCGGCGTGCTCGGCCACTTCATTCGCGCCTTCGGCAAGATCGTCTCGATGATGCAGTTCAACATGTATCATCACTACACCGTCGACGAGCACCTGATCCGCTGCATCGGCTTCCTGCAGGACATCGAGCGCGGCGGCATCGAGGAGTTCGCGCTGGCGAGCGACTTGTTCCGCAAGATCCGGCCCGAGCACCGCGCGGTGATCTACATCGCAACGCTGCTGCACGACGTCGCCAAGGGCCGGCCCGAGGACCACTCCATCGCCGGCGCCAAGGTGGCGCGGCGGCTCTGCCCGCGGCTCGGCTTCAGCCCGGCCGACACCGAGCTCGTGGCCTGGCTGATCGAGGAGCACCTGACGATGTCCACGGTCGCGCAGTCGCGCGACCTCTCCGATCGCAAGACCATCGAGAATTTCGCTGCCGTGGTGCAGTCGGTGGAGCAGATGAAGCTCCTGACCATCCTGACCACCGCCGACATCCGCGGCGTTGGCCCGGGCGTGTGGAACGGCTGGAAGGCGCAGCTCCTGCGCTCGCTGTACTACGAGACCGAGCCGGTGCTGACCGGCGGCTTCTCGGAAGTCGACCGCGGCAAGCGCCTCGCCGTTGCGCACACCGAGTTCCGCATGGCCTTCGCCGAATGGCCGAAGGACGAGCTCGATGCCTATATCGGCCGGCACTATCCGGCCTATTGGCTCAAGGTCGAGCTGCCGCGCAAGATCCGGCACGCCCGTTTCGTCCGCTCCAGCGAGCAGGCCGGCCACAAGCTCGCGATCAATGTCGGTTTCGACGAGGTGCGCGGCGTCACCGAGTTGACGATCTTCGCCGCCGACCATCCCTGGCTGCTGTCGATCATCGCGGGCGCCTGCGCTTCGGCCGGCGCCAACATCGTCGACGCCCAGATCTACACCACGACCGACGGCCGTGCGCTCGACACCATCTCGATCTCGCGCGAATACGATCGCGACGAGGACGAGGGACGGCGCGCCACGCGCATCGGCGAGATGATCGAGGACGTGCTGGAGGGCAAGCTGCGCCTGCCCGAAGTGGTGGCGCGGCGCACCGTGCGCAGCAAGGCAAAGCCGTTCGTGATCGAGCCGGAGGTGACCATCAACAACCAATGGTCAGATCGCTACACCGTGATCGAGGTCTCCGGGCTCGACCGGCCCGGCCTGCTCTACGAGCTGACCACAGCGATCTCCAAGCTCAACCTCAACATTGCGTCAGCCCATGTCGCGACCTTCGGCGAGCGCGCGCGCGACGTGTTCTACGTCACCGACCTCCTGGGCGCGCAGATCAACGCGCCGACGCGCCAGGCCGCGATCAAGAGCGCGCTGACCCATGTGATGGCCGGCGACAAGGCGGTGCAGCCCGCGGCGTGACGAGCGATCGGGGGATTCTCTCCACTCGTCATTCCGGGGCGCCGCGCAGCGGCGAACCCGGAATCCATCAAGCAACACCGACAGTGCCGGTGAATGGATTCCGGGTTCGCGCTTCGCGCGCCCCGGAATGACGAGTGGAGGGGTTGGCGCGTTGCGTCTTCAAACCTCCACACCCTCGTGCCGCAGCAGCCAGCGCTTGCGCGCGAGGCCGCCGCCGTACTTCACCAGCGAGCCGTCCGCACCGATCAGGCGGTGACAAGGCAGCACCACGCTGATCGGGTTGGAGCCGTTGGCGTGGCCGACGGCGCGAATCGCGTTGGGCATGCCGATGGTTGCGGCGAGCGCGCCGTAGCTCAGCGTGGTGCCGGCGGGAATTTGCGCCAGCGCGGTCCAGACCTTCTGCTGAAACGGCGTGCCGGCGGTGCGCCAGGCGATGCCGGAGAGCTGGCCGAGCTCGCCTTCGAAATAACGCGAGAGCGCGGTGCGCATCTCTGCCGGCGCCGGCCGATCGCCGAGATCGACCGTCCCGTAATGCAGACGCAACAGCTCGCGCATCCGATGCTCGTAATCATGCCAATCGAGCGCCCGCAGCTTGCCCTCGGCATCGGTGACCAGCAGCGCGGTCCCGATCGGCGTCGCCAGGCGATCGAGGCCGAAGCGTTCAGGGAGGTTGGTTGATCGGATGGGCATGCAGCACCAGGCGGTCGAAACACATCGATCGCACTTGCCATGGTGGCCGTGCTAACGTCCACCCGAAAGCTGATGCTTTTGGGGGAGCTCACCTTGATCCTGATCGCCAATGTTCTGGTGGCGCTGGTCGCCGCGCTGCACGTCTTCTTCCTGGCGCTAGAGATGTTTCTCTGGGACAAGCCGCTGGGCCTGAAGGTGTTTCGGAATTCGCCCGAGAAGGCCGAGATCACCAAGGTGCTGGCCGCCAATCAGGGCCTCTATAACGGCTTTCTCGCTGCCGGCCTGATCTGGGGCCTCGTCCACGGCAACCCGGCCTTCGCGTTCCAGATCAAGGCGTTCTTCCTGCTCTGCGTGATGGTGGCCGGCGCCTATGGCGCGGCGACCGTCAGCACGCGGATCCTGATGGTGCAGGCGTTGCCGGCGGCAATCGCGCTGATTGCACTGTTTCTCGCCTGAGACGCTACGGCGCAGCGCCGCGATCCTTGCACTGCGGCGAAGCTTCCTCCACAATCTTCGGCAGCGATGGCGACCGTTGCAATCAACGGAGAAAGACCATCGGCCTAAAATTCCGTCAGGAGGAACTAACCAACATGAACAATCGCAGAGCCTTCATAGCGGCCACGGCGGCGTTCGCCGTCGCCGTCTCGACCAGCCAGGCGCTCGCCCAGAAGAAATACGACACCGGCGCTAGCGACACCGAGATCAAGATAGGCCAGACCGTGCCGTTCTCCGGCGCCTATTCCGTCTATGCCAATATCGGCAAGACCCAGGCCGCGTATTTCAAGATGATCAACGATCAGGGCGGCATCAACGGCCGCAAGATCAACCTGATCCAGTATGACGACGCCTATTCGCCGCCGAAGACCGTGGAGCAGGTGCGCAAGCTCGTCGAAGGCGACGAGGTGCTCTTCACCTTCCAGCTGATCGGCACAGCCGCGAACGCCGCCGTGCAGAAATACCTCAACGGCAAGAAGGTGCCGCAGCTGCTCGCCTCGACCGGCGCCGCCCGCTTCAACGATCCGCAGAACTATCCCTGGACCATGGCTTACAATCCGAACTACGTGTCGGAGGGACGGATCTACGCAAAATACATTCTCGCCAATCATCCCAACGCCAAGATCGGCGTGCTCTACCAGAACGACGACATGGGCCGCGACTATCTCGCCGGCCTCAAGAGCGGCCTCGGCGACAAGGCCGCCAGCATGATCGTCGGCGAGGTCTCCTATGAGGTGACCGACCCGACCGTCGACTCGCAGGTGGTCAAGCTGAAGTCGATGGGCGTCGACCTGTTCTATGACGCCTCGACGCCGAAATTCGCGGCGCAGGCGATCAAGAAGCTCGCCGACCTCGGCTGGACACCCGTGCACATCCTCGACATCAACGCGAGCCCGGTGTCGGCGACGCTGAAGCCGGCCGGCCTCGACATCTCCAAGGGCATCATCTCGACCAACTACGGCAAGGATCCGGGCGATCCCCAGTGGAAGGACGATCCGGGCGTGAAGGCCTTCTTCGCCTTCATGGACAAGTATTTCCCGGAAGGCGATAAGCTCAACACCGTCAACACCTACGCCTATTCGGTCGCCGAGCTGCTGGTGCAGGTCTTGAAGCAATGCGGTGACGATCTGACGCGCGAGAACGTCATGAAGCAGGCCGCCAGCATCAAGGGCTTCGTACCGAGCCTGGGGCTGCCCGGCATCAAGATCAACACCGGCGCGAACGACTATCGCGTCAACAAGCAGATGCAGATGATGAAGTTCAACGGCGAACGCTGGGAGCTGTTCGGACCGATCATCGAGGACACGGGCCCGTCCGGCTAGGCGAAGAGACGACGCGCCTGCCTCAACGACGTCATGCCCGGGCTTGTCCCGGGCATCCACGTTCTTGGGTCGTCAAGGAAGCCGTGGATGGCCGGGTCAAGCCCGGCCATGACGATCGAGAGAGCTTCCTACTTGGCGTTCAGATCGGTATCTCCCCAAAATTCTTCCCGACCGGCAGCACGGCGTGCCGGATCAGCCGCGAATCCTCGACCGCGGCCTGGCGGTGCTTCACCGCCTCGCGATAGACGGGGTCGCGGATCATCTCCACGAAGGCGGCGACGCTCGGATATTCGGCGATGAAGCAATGGTCCCAGCGCTCCTCCTGCGGGCCGATCAGCATCAGCTCGAACCTGCCCTGCCAGACGATACGGCCGCCGAGACGCTCGAACACCGGGCCGCTTTCGCGGCCGTAGGCCGCATAGGCTTCCGCGCCGCTGGCCTTGCGTCCGTCAGGATAGGCAGCCTCTTTGCGCAGGCGGACCAGGTTCAGCATCTGGATCGGGCCCGGGCGATCGTTCTCCCGGAATTGCGCGAAGATCTCCTTGGTCGGATCGATATGGCCCATGGCGCTCCCTCTCCTTATTGGAGCCGGCGATCCTAGCCTTGCCGCCCCGGAAGCGGAACTGCGGCCGGCGAATGCCGCATCTCCTAATCGCGCGTTAACGCCGGGGTAACCCGGCCTTAAACAGCGACCGCTAGCGTCTCGGCGGGGCGGGCTGACCGGGCGTTTGGCGTATGGCGTGGGGAAAGAAAAAGGGTGCGCGGAAGGAGCCGCTGTTCGGCTTGCCCGCGGCGCTCGCCGATCTGCGCCTGACCGCCGCGGACCGCGTTCCCGGCGGCGACGACAAGCCGAAGAAATCTGCCAAACCATCCGCCAAGCGCAAGAGCGAGGATGCCGGCGACGAGCCGCCGCGCGAGCGCAAAGCGCCAGCCAGCCGCAGCGGCGCCAAGCGGCGATCAAAGTCGCGCTTCGGTGCCGGCCTCGGCCGCCTGGTCTATTGGGGCGCGGTGCTGAGCCTGTGGGGCGTCATCGCCGTGATCGGCGTCGTGATCTATGTCGGCGCCCATTTGCCGCCGATCCAGTCGCTGGAAATCCCCAAGCGCCCACCGACGATCCAGATCGTCGGCATCGACGGCAGCATGCTGGCGCAGCGCGGCGAGATGGCCGGCGCCAATGTCGCACTGAAGGATCTGCCGCCGTATTTGCCCAAGGCGTTCATCGCCATCGAGGATCGCCGCTTCTATTCGCATTTCGGCATCGACCCTGTCGGCATCCTGCGCGCGCTGGTCACCAACGTCCTCCATCGCGGCGTGTCACAGGGCGGCTCGACCTTGACGCAGCAGCTCGCGAAAAACCTGTTCCTGACCCAGGAGCGCACCCTGCAGCGCAAGCTGCAGGAGGTGGAGCTCGCGATCTGGCTGGAGCGCAAGCACTCCAAGGACGAGATCCTGGAGCTCTATCTCAACCGCGTCTATTTCGGCTCCGGCGCCTACGGCGTCGAGGCGGCGGCGCAGAAATATTTCGGCAAGTCGGCGAAGAACGTGACGGTCGCGGAGGCCGCGATGCTGGCCGGCCTCGTCAAATCGCCGTCCCGCCTTGCCCCGAACCGCAACCCAGAAGGCGCCGAAGCGCGGGCGCAGATCGTGCTCGCGGCGATGGCGGATGCGAAATTCATCACCGACGCGCAGGCGAAGGCCTCGATCGGCCATCCCTCCTACAACGTGAAGCCGGCGGGCGCCGGCACGGTGAACTACGTCGCCGACTGGATCGGCGAGGTGCTGGACGATTTGGTCGGCCAGATCGACGAGAGCATCAAGGTCGAGACCACGATCGATCCGAAGCTGCAGAGCGTCGCCGAAGCCGCCATCATCGACGAGCTCGCGGCCAAGAGCGTGAAGTTCAACGTCAGCCAGGGCGCGCTGGTGGCGATGACGCCCGATGGCGCCGTGCGCGCCATGGTGGGCGGTCGGAACTATTCCGACAGCCAGTACAACCGCGCGGTCACCGCCAGGCGCCAGCCGGGCTCCTCGTTCAAGCCGTTCGTGTACCTCACCGCGCTCGAGCAGGGGCTGACGCCCGATACGATGCGCCAGGATGCGCCGATCGAGGTCAAGGGCTGGAGACCTGAGAACTACACCCATGAATATTTCGGCGCGGTGACGCTGACGCAGGCGCTGGCGATGTCGCTCAACACGGTCGCCATCCGCCTCGGCCTCGAGGTCGGGCCGAAGAACGTGGTGCGCACCGCGCACCGGCTCGGCATCTCCTCCAAGCTCGAACCCAACGCCTCGATCGCGCTCGGCACGTCGGAGGTCTCAGTCGTCGAGCTGGTCGGCGCCTACGCGCCGTTCGCCAATGGCGGCCTCGCGGTGGCGCCGCATGTCGTCACAAGGATCAGGACGCTCAGCGGCAAGCTGCTCTACATGCGCCAGCCGGAGGAACGTAACCAGGTCATCGACCCCCGCTATGTCGGTATGATGAATGCGATGATGCGGGAGACGCTGATATCGGGCACAGCCAAGAAGGCGGAGATCCCGGGCTGGCCGGCGGCCGGCAAGACCGGCACCAGCCAGGATTACCGCGACGCCTGGTTCATCGGCTACACCGCGAGCCTCGTCACCGGCGTCTGGCTCGGCAACGACGACAACTCGCCGACCAAGAAGGCGACCGGCGGCGGCCTGCCGGTGGAAGTCTGGTCGCGCTTCATGAAGACCGCGCTCGACGGCGTGCCGGTGGCAGCCTTGCCGAGCTCGCCTAGCGGCTGGGGCCTGTCGAACCTCGCGCAGGCGGCCTCGCAGGTGTCGCCGCCGACCCCGGCGCCTCCGCCGCAAGCGAACGCCGGCGGCTATCGCCCGCCGCCTCCGACGCGCGCCAATGTGCGCCCCGAGGCAGCCGCCGGGCTCGATGGCTGGCTGATGGATCGGCTGTTTGGCGGGAATCGGTAGCCGCAGGCTGAGGCCCTTCGGCGCCTCACAACAAAAACTGCGAAAACAACCCCATGCACAGTAGAACGCGAGTCCGGCGTGACGCGTGGTGGATCACTCGAAGCATTTGATGCGACGGGGTTAGTCAGGCAAACGGCGCAATCGTCGCGAAATGTGGCGAGAATCGAGCGAGACGCGGTGATGTCCCTTCACCCTCCACTGTCATTCCCCGCGAAGGCGGGGATCCAGTACGCCGCGGCCTATCGATTCAATTACCAAGGCCTCTGGAATACTGGATCGCCCGCCTGCGCGGGCGATGACACCTCCCAAGGTGCCATCAGCGAACCCTAATCCTCGACGCCGTACCGATGCAGATCGTTGCCGTAGGTGTCGAGCCACTTCTTGGCGCGCTCCATCGACGGGCAGACCTTGCCGCAGACGCGCCAGAACCGCGCCGAATGATTCATCTCGACGAGATGGGCGACCTCGTGCGCGGCGAGGTAGTCGAGCACGAAGGGCGGGGCGAGGATCAGGCGCCAGGAGAACGACAGCGAGCCCGCCGAGGTGCAGGAGCCCCAGCGGCTGGACTGATCGCGGATCGAGAGCCGCTTGACCCTGACGCCGAGCTCGGCGGCGTAGGCTTCCGCCGAGCGCTGCAGGTCGCGGCGGGCCTCGCGCTTGAGGAAGTCGCTGACGCGGCGGTCGACATGCTCGAGGCCGCCGGCGACGCAGAGAATGCGCTCACCGCTGTCGCGCATCTCGGTCCACACCGTGCCGCGCTGACCGGCGCGATGAACGATGCGATGCGCCGTGCCGCGCAGCGGTATCACCGTGCCCGGCTGGAACGGCGCGGCCTTCGGCAAGCGGCCGAGACGCGCGGCAATCCACGCACCGTGACGCTGTGCGAAGTCTTTTGCTTCGGCAAGCGTGCCGCGCGGCGGCATGGTGAGGATGGCTTCGCGGTCGCTCGGATGAATTCTGAGCGTGTAGCGGCGCGCTCGGCGGTGCCGACGCAGCCGAATCGCAAAAAATTGCGATCCGTGGGTGATGACGAGGGTCTTTGGTTCGTGGGGCCGACGATAGAGGAGTGCGCGAGTGGCCATGTCTGTCAGTCCGGGGGGCAGGAGAGCGCCCGGATTCTGCCATAACCGCCGCCAGGGAAAGCGCTCGGCGCAAAAACAAATCATTTGCCCAATATACAGCGGTCCGGCGTCCGGGAGACCCTACAGACTGGGGTTGGAACCGGCTTTTTTCGCCCCCGCTGGACGCATGCGACACCCCCAAGGGGTGAGGGTAGACTCACTCCTATAAAGCTACCTAAATACCGCGAATCTGGCGGGAACTTGCCCCTGCCGAAGGCCTTGGCAGGGGCCGAAATTTCGACGGGAAAGCCGAAATTCAGGTTATTCAGCCGCGAGGGCCTGCAACGAAGCAGGATTCGCAGCCGAAACCATGAAGTCGTGAATCCGCGGCACGATCTCCGACTTGAATCGCGATCCGTTGAACACGCCGTAATGTCCGACGCCCTTCTGGACGTAATGAACGCGGCGATGATCGGGAATCGCGCTGCACAATGTGTGCGTCGCTTCGGTCTGACCGAGACCGGAGATGTCGTCGTTCTCGCCTTCGACCGTCATCAACGCGACGCGCTTGACCTTGGAAGGATCGACGCGGGTTCCGCGATGGGTCATCTCGCCCTTGGGCAGCGAGTGCTTCACGAACACGGTGTCGACGGTCTGCAGGTAATACTCGGCCGGCAGATCCATCACCGCGAGATATTCGTCGTAGAAGTCGCGATGCTTGTCGACGAGGTCGCCGTCGCCCTTCACCAGATGGGCAAACAGCTGCTTGTGGGCATCCATGTGCCGGTCGAGATTCATGCTGATGAAGCCGTTGAGCTGCAAGAATCCCGGATAGACGTCGCGCATCATGCCCGGATGCGGAAACGGCACCTTGGTGATGACGTGGTTGCGGAACCAGTCGATACCGCGCTCCTGGGCGAGGTTGTTCACCGCGGTCGGATTGCGGCGGGTGTCGATCGGGCCGCCCATCAGCGTCATCGAGGTCGGCACGAACGGATCGCGCCGCGCTTCCATGATCGAGACGGCCGCGACGACGGGCACGGAGGGCTGGCACACCGCCATCACATGGGTGTTGCCGCCGAGCACATGCAGCATCTCGATGACATAGTCGATGTAGTCGTCGAGATCGAAGCGGCCATCGCTCAAGGGCACCATGCGGGCATCGGCCCAATCGGTGATGTAGACCTCATGCGCCGGCAGGAAGGCCTCGACCGTGCCGCGCAGCAGCGTCGCATAATGGCCGGACATCGGCGCCACGATCAGCACGCGCGGCTGCGGGCTGCGCAACGGACGGGCGAACTTGCGATCGAAGTAGAGCAGCTTGCAGAACGGCTTTTCCCAGACCGAGCGGATCTCGACGGGGACGCGGATGCCGTTGACCTCGGTGTCGTTGAGGCCCCATTCCGGCTTGCCGTAGCGGCGCGTGGTGCGCTCGAACAATTCGCAGGCCGCGGCGACCGACTTGCCGACCTCGGTACGCGACCAGGGATTGAGGGGATTCTGAAACAGCAGCTTGGTCGCGTCGGTGACCGCACGAGCCGGATTGAGAGAGGCGTGCGCCATCTCGTACATCCAGTACATCGGCGTCGTCAGGACTGGACTGCCTTCTGCCGCCAGGGGCGGCGCGCCGCCGAACTCACCAATGGGCATCGTTAATATCCTCTTCGCATCGCAGCATACTGCCGAATGCGTAATATTGCGTCAATCCATGGTTCCGTACATCTACGTGCCCGAAACGCCCAAACCAGCCTGAATCCACGGGAAAGTGACGTTATTCACCGCCGGACAGCAGCGAGCCGTGCCGCTTTGCGCTGCGCAAAAGGGCAAGGAATGCCCCAAAAGATGCAACCAAAAGGATCGCGTTGATCACCAACGCCTCCAGCATCAGATCGGTCCTAAAAGTCTGCTCGATCAGCAGCGCGCGCATTCCCTCGAAGGCGTAGGTCGGCGGCAATGCCCAGGCGACGTATTGCAGCCAGACCGGCAACACGCTGACGGGATAGTAGACGCAGGCGAGTGGCAGGATCGCGAACATCAACGTCCAGACGATGCTCTCGGCGCCGAGGCCATTTCGCAGCACGAGGCCCGAGACGAAGATGCCGACCGACCAGCTCGTGAAGATCAGATTGCAGAAGAACGCGATCAACGGCAGGCCAAGGGCATAGACGTTGAAGTGAAACAGGAACAGCGCAAGCAGCGTCATCGGAATAATCCCGATCGCAAGCCGGATCAGGCTCATGACCATCAGCGACAGCAGAAACTCGATCGGCCTCAAGGGGCTCATCATGAGATTGCCGATGTTGCGCGCCCACATCTCCTCCAGGAAGGAGATGGAGAAGCCGAGCTGGCCGCGGAACAGGATGTCCCAGAGGATGACGGCGCCGATCAGCGTGCCGCCGGCGCGCGCGAAGAAGTTGGCGTTCTCGGCGATGTAGTATTGGAGAAAGCCCCAGGTGATGACCTGCAGCGCCGGCCAATAGAGCAGCTCGAGCAGCCGCGGCCAGGACGACAGCAGCAGATACCAATAGCGCAGGATCATCGCGCCGATGCGGTGCACGGAGATGCCGCGGGCGAGGGAGAGGTCATTCATATCGACGCCGCGTACCCAGGAGGAGCTCGTCATCCCGGGGCGCGACGAAGTCGCGAGCCCGGGATCCATAGCCACAGGATCGAATTTGGCGAAGACTCGGAGTTGACCGTCTCGCCCGACTACAGCGGCCTGTGGTTATGGATTCCGGGCTCGCGCTCCGCGCGCCCCGGAATGACGAGGACCGACATAGGAGCCCCCTCATCGCACCGCCTCCTTCGCGCCGTTTGCCCGGCCGCGGGCGACGTCCAGAAACACCTCCTCCAGCGTGGTGCGGTTGTAGCGGGCCATGATCGCCTCGGGCGTATCGTCGTCCTCGATGCGGCCGCGCTTCATGATGATGACGCGGTCGCAGAGCCGCTCGACCTCGAGCATGTTGTGCGAGGCGAGGAGAATGGTGGCGTTGTTGTCCCGGCGGTACTGCTCCAGATGCGCCCGCACCCAGTCGGCGGTATCGGGGTCGAGCGAGGCGGTCGGCTCGTCCAGGAGCAGCAGCTCGGGCTGGTTGATCAGCGCCTTCGCCAGCGCAACGCGGGTCTTCTGCCCGGCGGAGAGCTTGCCGTTGGCGCGGTCGATGAAATCGCCGAGGTCGAGATCGGCGGCGAGCCTGGTAATGCGCTCAGTGAGGTTCTTCACGGCATAGAGCTTGCCGAACACGGTGAGGTTCTGCCGCACCGTGAGCCGCATCGGCATGTCGACATAGGGGCTCTCGAAATTCATCCGTCCCAGCACGGACGCGCTCTCGTCGGGCATCTCATGACCGAGCACCTGCACGCGGCCGGAGGTCGGCAGCACCAGGCCCATGATCATCGCGATGGTCGTGGTCTTGCCGGCGCCATTGCCGCCGAGAAGCCCCGTGATGCTGCCGCGCGGCAGCGAAAAGGAGATGTCGTCGACGGCGCGGGTCTGCTTGTAGACCTTGACGAGGTGCTCGACCGCAATTGCCGCGGACGAATTTCGATCCGCGACAGTCGGCCGACTTGAAGCCTTGCCATTCTCGGTCATGCTGGCCGTTCTTCTGCTATTGCATCGGCGAGCGCAAGGCTTGATGTAAGGGCTCCTCCGCGGGCGGTTCCGCAAGCCCAGCGTTCGTGACCTTGGAAGGCGCCGCTACATTGGCCGATATGACCGAAATTGCCGATTCCGACTTCCGCCACGCGCAGCGGCATATCCGGCTGGACACGATCCTGCGGCTGCGCTGGCTCGCGGTGCTGGGCCAGCTCGCGGCGATCTTCATCGTGGCCCAGGGGCTGGAGTTCAACGTCGAGATCATCCCCTGCGTCAGCATCATCGCGCTGTCGGCGGCGCTCAACCTCGCGCTCCAGACCGCGGCCAATCCGATGCGGCGGCTGGAGCCGCTGCAGGCGGCCGGCCTTCTCGCGCTGAACATCGTCGAGCTGGCGGGCCTGTTGTTCTTCACCGGCGGGCTGCAGAACCCGTTCTCGTTCCTGTTCCTCGCGCCCGTGCTGATCTCGGCCACGGCGCTGCCGGCCCGCTTCACCTTCGGCCTCGGCCTGCTCGCAGTGGCCTGCGCGTCGGTGCTGTTCTTCTATCATTTTCCGCTGCCGTGGGATTCCGACGATCCCCTGGTGTTGCCGCCGATCTATCTCGTCGGCGTCTGGCTCTCGATCGCGCTCGCGATCGGCGTCACCAGCCTCTACTCGTTCCAGGTGACCGAGGAGGCGCGCAAGCTCGCGGACGCGCTGGCCGCGACCGAGCTGGTGCTGACGCGCGAGCAGCACCTGACCCAGCTCGACGGCCTTGCTGCCGCGGCCGCGCACGAGCTCGGCACGCCGCTCGCGACGATCTTCCTGATCTCGCGCGAGCTGGAAAAAACCGTGAAGGACGCGAGCATCGCCGCCGACCTGAAGACCTTGCGCGAGCAGACCCAGCGCTGCCGCGACATCCTCAGCAAGATCACCCAGCTCTCCTCCACCGGCGCGCCGTTCGACCACATGAAGCTGTCGGAGCTGATCGAGGAGGTGGTGGCGCCGCACCGCGATTTCGGCGTCGAGATCAAGGTGCGGATCGCGGTGGCCGCGGCGGCCGAGCCGGTCGGCTCACGCAATCCCGCGATCCTCTACGGCATCGGCAACATCGTCGAGAACGCGGTCGATTTCGCCCGCACCACGGTCGAGGTGAATGCCTGGTGGAACAATGACCATATCGAGCTCTTGATCTCCGACGACGGACCCGGCATTCCGCCCGATATCCTCAACCGGATCGGCGAGCCCTATCTGTCGCGGCGGCGCTCCCAGGACGACGGCGGCGGCGAACGGCGCGGCCTCGGCCTCGGCGTGTTCATCGCGCGCACCTTGCTGGAACGCACCGGCGCCAAGGTCTCGTTTACCAACCGGATCTTTCCGGACCATGGTGCGGTGGTGCAGATCACATGGCCGAGACAGCGTTTTGAGGCTATCGAGACGCTCGAAGAAACAATAGGATAGCCGCGACCTTGCGTCGCACAACGGGCCGGGTCGACCATTTGCTGCCTTGGCACCGCGCGATTGCGACGCCATATGTCAATGTGCTGGAGAGAGGACACAACCTTGAACGCCATTGCCGAACTGAACGAACAGACCGACCGCTCGCTTCTCATCGTGGAAGACGACAAGCCGTTTCTGGAGCGGCTGTCGCGCGCCATGGAGACACGGGGCTTTGCCGTCACGTCATGCGACACGGTGTCGGATGGCCTTGCGCAGATCGGCAAATCGGCGCCCGCCTTCGCGGTGGTGGATCTGCGGCTCGGCGACGGCAACGGCCTCGACGTGGTCTCGGCGCTGAAGAAGAAGCGCCCGGATGCACGCGCCATCGTGCTGACCGGCTACGGCAACATCGCCACTGCGGTGACCGCGGTGAAGATGGGCGCGATCGATTATCTCTCCAAACCGGCGGATGCCGACGACGTCGTCGCCGCGCTGCTGTCGACCAACACCGAGAAATCCGAGCTGCCGGCCAACCCGATGTCGGCCGACCGCGTCCGCTGGGAGCACATCCAGCGCATCTACGAGATGTGCAACCGCAACGTCTCGGAAACGGCGCGCCGGCTCAACATGCACCGCCGCACCTTGCAGCGGATCCTGGCCAAGCGCGCGCCGAGGTAAAGGTGTCGGTAGGGTGGGCAAAGGCGCGCAGCGCCGTGCCCACCGTGTCTCTCCTATCATGATCGACTAGTTTGGTGGGCACGCTACGCTTTGCCCACCCTACGGCACCTTTTTTGCGGCGCCTGCTATTCCCAAAAATCCGCGTGGCCCTGCGGATCGACCAGGCGGTTGATCCGCAGGGCCGCCGCCATCGCGAACCGTACCGTCATCTGCTTGCGCGTGGCGGCCGCGAGCTTGTGCTCGGGCGCCTCGCAATGCAGGTGCGCGCCGTAGGCGTCGGCGATGATCAGGCCGGTGTCTTCGGGGAAGATCTCGCACGGCAGATCCTGCGTGAAGGCGAAGAACAGCCGGTCGCAATGAGCGCGGTATTCGTGCCATTTCTGGTCGGCGCGCAAATCCTCGACCGACGACTTGATCTCGACGATCCAGATCTCACCGCGCTCGTTCAGCGCGACGAGATCGGCACGCCGGCCCGACGGCAGCGGCAATTCGCTGATGCAGGAGAAGCCGAGCGAGCGCAGCAGACGCGCGGTGCCGCGCGCGATGGCGAGCGCCGTCTCCGACTGGCGGCGATCCGGCGGCGGCACGAGGGTGATGCGGGCGGTGTTGTCCATGGCGGGGAGGATAGCCGATTCCATCTCGCCCGTCATTCCGGGGCGCGCGCAGCGCGAGCTATGATGCGCAATTGCGCATCTGAGAATCCATAGCCACGGGGCGACGTGTGGGGCAAAGCGGGTAACTCCGAGTCTTCGCAAAATTGCTGCCTGTGGTTATGGGTCCTCAGATGCGCAATTGCGCATCATAGCTCGCGCTGCGCGCGCCCCGGGACGACAGCGAGTGTGACGTGAGAGCGCGGAACCGCGCTCGGCCTTAACACTTATCACGCAGCCGCCGCACCCGGGCGGAACCACCCACCGAGCGGCTCGCGCATGATCGACGATCTCTGGTACAAGAACGGCGTGATCTATTGCCTGTCCGTCGGCTCCTATATGGACGCCAACGGCGACGGCGTCGGCGATTTCAAGGGCCTGTTGCGGCGGCTGGATTATCTGCACGGGCTCGGCATCACCACGATCTGGCTGATGCCGTTCCAGACCTCGCCCGGGCGCGACGACGGCTACGACATCGCCGACTATTACAGCGTCGATCCTCGCTACGGCACGCTCGGCGATTTCGTCGAGTTCACCCATGGCTGCAAGCAGCGCGGCATCCGCGTCATCATCGACCTCGTCGTCAACCACACCTCGGACCAGCACCGCTGGTTCAAGGAAGCGCGGCGCGACAAGACCTCGCCCTATCGCGACTGGTACGTCTGGTCGGACAAGAAGCCGGCCGGTGCCAACAAGGGCATGGTGTTTCCCGGCGTGCAGAAATCGACCTGGACGCGCGACAAGGAATCGGGCGCGTATTACTTCCACCGCTTCTACGATTTCCAGCCGGATCTCAACACCTCGAACCCGCATGTGCAGGCCGAGATCCTGAAGATCATGGGCTTCTGGATCCAGCTCGGCGTCTCCGGCTTCCGCATGGACGCCGTGCCCTTCATCATCGCCACCAAAGGCGCGAAGGTGAAAAAGCCGGTCGAACAATACGACATGCTGCGCGCCTTCCGCGAATTCCTGCAATGGCGGCAGGGCGACGCCATCATTCTCGCCGAAGCCAACGTGCTGCCGAAGACGGACATGAAGTATTTCGGGCGCGACGGCGATCGCATGCACATGATGTTCAACTTCCACGTCAACCAGCACCTATTCTACGCGCTGGCATCCGCGGATGGCCGTCCGCTAGCGAAGGCGCTGAAAGCAACAAAACCGCGGCCGGCGACGGCGCAATGGGGCCTGTTCCTGCGCAATCACGACGAGCTCGATCTGGGGCGGCTGACCAAGACCCAGCGCGACACCGTGTTCAAAGCGTTCGGACCCGACAAGGACATGCAGCTCTACGACCGCGGCATCCGCCGGCGGCTCGCGCCGATGCTGGGCGGCGACCGCAGGCGGCTCGAGCTCGCCTACAGCCTGATGTGCACGCTGCCGGGGACGCCCGTGATCCGCTACGGCGACGAGATCGCGATGGGCGACGATCTCTCCTTGCCCGAGCGCAATTGCGCGCGCACGCCGATGCAATGGTCGACCGAGCCGCATGGCGGCTTCACCAAGAGCGACAAGCCCGCATGTCCCGTCATCGACGAGGGCCCTTACGGCTTTCCGCACCTCAATGTCGCAAAACAGCGGCGCGATCCGAACTCCATGCTGAACTGGACCGAGCGCATCATCCGCATGCGGAAGGAAGTGCCCGAGGTCGGCTGGGGCGATTTCACCATCATTCCCGTGCGCGATCCCGCGGTGTTCATCATGCGCTACGATTGGCGCAACAATTCGGTGCTGTTCGTGCACAATCTCGACGAGAAGCCGCGCGAGGTCGCGTTCTCGACAGGGCTGTCGGGCGAGACCGGCGCGCACCTGATCAATCTGCTCGCGGAGGACCACAGCCACGCCGACAAGCGCGGCCAGCATCGCATCGTGCTGGAGCCATACGGCTACCGCTGGTATCGCGTCGGCGGGCTGGACTATCTGTTGAAGCGCAGCGATATCGACGACGACGCCATGGACGGGAAGAAGCATCCGGGGTGAGGTCGAGACGCCGTCGCTAGCTCCGCTGTTTCAACGATCGTCATTGCGAGCGCAGCGAAGCAATCCAGAATCTTTTCAACGGAAAGACTCTGGATTGCTTCGTCGCAAGGGCTCCTCGCAATGACGGGGAGATAGCGGTGGCCACCTTCTCCGCCGTTCTCCCGGCGAAAGCGACGCCTACGGCGACGCCACCACCACGCCCTCATTGCCGCGCAGGTTCAGCACGCCTTCGATCTCCTCACCTTCGCGATCCAGGAACGTCGACAGCAGGATGCTGCTGCCGAAACGGATCGCGCTGGTGGTCACCGCGACCGGATCGGGGCCGAGATTGAGCGCCACGATCACGGCCTTGCCGGCGGCCTCGCGGCGGTAGATCAGGAGATCGCCTTGCGCGGCGATCGGATGATAATCGCCTGCGACCAGCGGGGGACAGCTCTTCCGCAAGCCGATCAGGCGCTTGTAGAGGCTGAGGATGGAGCGCGCATCGGATTCGAGATTAGCGACGTTCTCGCGGATGTGGTCCTCCGGCAGCGGCAGCCACGGCCTTGCTTGCGAAAAGCCGGCGAAGTTCGAGGAATCCCATTGCATCGGCGTGCGGCAGCCGTCGCGGCCAACTCCGATGCCGGGCACGTTCTTCTCGAAGGGATCGCGCACGTCCTCCGGTGCGATCGCGAGCTGGTGCATGCCGATCTCGTCGCCGTAATAAAGCGTCGGCGTGCCGCGCAGCGTCAGCAGCAGCATGGCGGCAACGCGGGCCTGCTCTGGCCCGACGCGGCTCGCGACGCGCGGGCGATCGTGGTTGCCGAGCACCCAGTTCGGCCAGGCACCGCGCGGCAGCGCCTTCTCGTAATCCTCGATGATCTTTTCGATCGAGCGGGCGCTCCAGAAGGTCGAGAGCAGCGCGAAATTGAACGGCATCTGCGCGCCGGTGAGATCGTTGCCGTAATAGGCCATGAGCCGGTGCAGCGGCAGATAGATCTCGCCGATCAGGACGCGCGCGCCATAGGAATCTGTGACACGCCGCATCTCGGCGATGACATCGTGCACCTCCGATTGGTCGGTGGAATATTGCGTCAGGATCCTCTCGTTCGGCGGGCGGCCCTCGACATAATGCGGGTTGGGCGGGTTGTCGCGGAATTCGGCGTCCTTGATCAGGTGCCAGATCACGTCGACGCGAAAGCCGTCGACACCCCGGTCCAGCCAGAACCGCATCACGTCGTAGATCGCGGCGCGGACGTCCGGATTGCGCCAGTTGAGATCCGGCTGCTGGGCGAGGAAGGCGTGGTAGTAATATTGGCCGGTGGCCTCGTCGAACGCCCAGGCGCTGCCGCCGAACTCGGACAGCCAATTGTTCGGCACGCCGCCGCCTTCTGCCGGATCGCGCCAGATGTACCAATCGCGCTTGGGATTGTCGCGCGAGGACCGGCTCTCGACGAACCAGGGGTGCTGGTCGGAGGTGTGGTTCGGCACGAGGTCGAGGATCAGCTTCAGGCCATTGTCATGGGCGGCCGCGAGCAATGCGTCGAAATCCGCCATCGTGCCGAACAGCGGCTCGATGCCGACATAGTCCGAGATGTCGTAGCCGAAATCCGCCATCGGCGAGGGAAAGATCGGCGACAGCCAGATCGCGTCGACGCCGAGCGATTTGACGTAAGGCAGCCGCTGCAGGATGCCGGCGAGATCGCCGACGCCGTCGCCGTTCGAGTCCTGAAACGAGCGCGGATAGATCTGATAGAAGATGCCGTCGCGCCACCAATTCTCGTTGTCGTGAGCCATGCCGAAGACCACCCAAATCCGCCGCCTTGCGCGGGAGAACGCGACAGCAACGCCCCGGTTCAAATTGGCAGGCCAATTGGGACGGCCGTGTGACGGTTGTTCCCCGGCGCGGGCACGAATCTTTTGCTTGGCGGCCCGGCAAAAATCGGCATTGTGAGGCCATGACCGAGCAAAACGACACCCAAGAATCCCGGCAAGCCAAGGCGGGCGCGATCATCGTTCCCGTGACGCTGTTCGAGCAGAACTGCACCATCATCTGGGACGAGCCTTCCAAGAAGGCCGTGGTGATCGATCCCGGCGGCGACGTGCCGAAGATTCTGGATGCGATCAAGCAAACCGGCGTCACCGTGGAGAAGATCTGGCTGACCCATGGCCATATCGATCACGTCGGCGGCGCAGCCGAGCTGCGCGATGCGCTGAAGGTGCCGATCGAGGGTCCGCATGTCGCGGACAAGTTCCTGCTCGACAACGTCGTGGCGAGCGGCGCGCGCTTCGGCATGACCGGAGGACGCGATTTCACGCCCGACCGCTGGCTCGACGAGGGCGAGCGCGTGTCGATCGGCGACCTGCACTTCGACATCCTGCATTGCCCGGGCCACTCGCCGGGCAGCGTAGTGTTCTTCAACAAGGATCTGCGCTTTGCCCATGTCGGCGACGTGCTGTTCGCCGGCTCGGTCGGGCGCACCGACCTGCCCGGCGGCAGTCACGCCACGCTGATCGACTCGATCAAGACGAAATTGCTGCCGCTCGGCGACGACGTCGGCTTCATCTGCGGCCATGGCGCCGGCTCGAGCATCGGCCAGGAGCGGATGACCAATCCGTTCATCACCGGCGAGATGTGAGGCGCTACAAACTCCGCTGTCATCCCGGACAAGCGCAAGCGCAGATCCGGGATCCATAACCACAGGGAGATGTGGTTACGGGACTCGGAGTTACCTCTTCGTGCCCAACTTTGTCCTGTGGCTATGGGTCCCGGATCTGCGCGCGCTTGAGGCGCGCTTGTCCGGGACGACGGCTGAATGTGTGTCGACCAACTACTTCATCAATCCCGCGGCCGTCAGCGCGCGGGTGATGATCTGGCCGAGATCGAAGCCGCGCGCCATTTCGCGTCGCGGCTCGGCCGGCTCTGCGGCAACCGCGGTGCGGATCGAGCGGGCGAGATGCGGCGCAGGCGAGAGCGCCGGTTTCGCGGCAGGTTTCGTAGCGGACTTCATGGCAGGCTTGGCCTCCGCCTTCTTCGTGGCGGCGTCCGGAATCCAGCCGGTGAGGCCGAAGAACTTAGCGATGTGATAGGACGATGAGATGCCGGCCTCGATCAGGAAGGCGCCTTCGATGCCGTAGCGCTGATCGTTGTCGGCCAGCCCAAGCGGCGTGCCGTGCGCCATGTCGGTGATGGCAAAGGACTCGACCAGCGTCTCGCCGTCCTTGTCCCACCAGGCCTGGCGCGGATAGCCGTCGACATTGGTCTCCGCCATCGGCACTTCGGGCAGACCGTGCAGGTCCAGCCACTGCTTGACGATCTCGTTGGCATTGCCGGGATTGACGGTGCGGTCGGCGCTGCCGTGCCACACCGAAACCCTCGGCCATGGCCCGCGATGATCGGAGGCGCTGCGCACGAGATCGCCGAGCTCGCGCCCAGGACGCGCCGGAGAATGAAACATGCCGTCGAGCGCCTCGCGCAGATTGGAGGCGATGCCGTAAGGCAGCCCGGCAATGATCGCGCCCGCGGTAAAGACTTCCGGATAGGTCGCGAGCATCACCGAGGTCATGCCGCCGCCGGCCGACAGGCCGGTGATGAAGACGCGCCTGGGATCGATGCGATGCGCCTTCACCATGTGCGCGATCATCGCGCGGATCGAACGCGGCTCGCCGCTGTCCCGCGCGGTGTCCTCCGGATTGAACCAGTTGAAGCAGATGTTGGCGTTGTTGATGCGCTGCTGCTCGGGCATCAGCAGCGCAAAGCCGTAATGCTGCGCGAGCGTCGACCAGCCCGCGCCGAGATCGTAACCGGCCGCCGTCTGCCCGCAGCCATGCAGCACGACGACGAGCGCGCGCGGCCGCTGCAATTGCGCCGGCACGAACGCGAACATGCGCAAGGCGCCGGGATTGTCGCCGAAGCCAGTGACCTCCTGCAGCGGGCTGAATCCACCTGCACCGCGGCCGGGCTCGGCGAAGCGCAGTCCGTCCAGCCTGGGCAGACGTCTCAAGAGATCGATATTTCTGGCTAACGACACGGCAATGTCCTGGTGGGCGACGTTCAACGTCCAGCCCAACCAGATAGTTGCTGCGTTGCAAAATAAAAAGACCGTGCGCTGTCGATCTCGGTGAAATTCGCGGGAAGACCGCAGGATTCCGCAGGTATTAACAGCAATGCCTCGACTTCTTGCAGAGGCGCGGCGCATCCGCGCCGGAAATGCGGCGCGGGGTCACGGTTAATGTCACAAACAGCGCGAGCGAGACGAGAAAGGCTACGCGTGCTGATTGCGGCCATTCCGGCCGCATTTCCGATCTGATCGTCGCGCCATAGCTGAAGACGATCATCCTGGGCGCCAGCGCGTGCGCCTCTTCATTCGATCGCAGATCGCTTCGCCTCTCCGCGAGTCCGATATCGCTTGAGCGACGCCCTCTCGACACGTCATTGCGAGCGCAGCGAGCAATCCAGAGTCTTGCCGCGGAGATACTCTGGATTGCTTCGCTGCGCTCGCAATGACGGCGTGGCACCATCGAGACACTGAATTACATCAGCCCCCGCTGAGGCTCCCCTCCTCGCTTCGGCGCATGCCTGCATTCCACCACGCGGGACATCGCGTGATTGCGTTCGTGCCGTCAGGCACGTAGCCTGACACGACCAACAAACAGAAAATTCAGCCGGAGAGAACACATGGCGCGCCTGAAGTTCGGAGCCTTTCTTGCCCCGCATCACCCGATCGGGGAGCATCCGATGCTGCAGTTCCGGCGCGATCTCGACCTCGTCGAGCAGCTGGATGCGCTCGGCTATGACGAGTTCTGGTGCGGCGAGCATCATTCCTCGGGCTGGGAGATGATCGCCTCGCCCGAGATGTTCCTGGCCGCGGCCGGCGAGCGCACCAAGCGGATCAAGCTCGGCACCGGCGTGGTGTCGCTGCCCTATCACCATCCCTTCAACGTCGCCCAGCGCATGGTGCAGCTCGATCACATGACCGGCGGCCGCGCCATTTTCGGCTCCGGACCGGGCGCGCTCGCCTCCGATGCGCACACGCTCGGCATCGATCCGATGACGCAGCGCGATCGCCAGGACGAGGCGATCGGCGTGATCCGCCGCCTCTTCAACGGCGAGCGCGTCACCGCCAGGAGCGACTGGTTCACCATGAACGACGCCGCGCTGCAGATCCTGCCCTTGCAGGAGGAGATGCCGTTCGTGGTGGCCTCGCAGATCTCGCCCTCCGGCATGACGCTGGCCGGCAAATACGGCATCGGCATCATCTCGCTGGGCTCGATGACGACGCAGGGCCTGATGTCGCTGCAGCAGCAATGGCAGTTCGCCGAGGATGCCGCCAAGAAGCACGGCACCAAGGTCGATCGCGCCGACTGGCGCGTGCTCTTGACCTGGCACATCGCGGAGACGCGTGAACAAGCCCGACGCGAGGCCGGCGCGGGCCTGATGCGCTGGCACAACGAATATAATGTCGGCACGCTGCAGCGGCCGGGCCTCACCGCGTTCTCCTCGCCCGACGAGGCCGTCGACAAGACCGCCTTCGTCGAGGGCGCGGCGTCCACCATCGGCACGCCCGACGATCTCGTCAAAACCATCAAGAACGTGATGCAGGTCTCCGGCGGCGTCGGCGCCATCATCGGCTTCGTGCACGACTGGGCCAATCCGGAAAACACACGCCGAAGCTGGGACATGGTGGCGCGCTACGTCGTGCCCGAGATCAACGGCTACATCGACGGGCTGCGGAGGTCGCAAAAATTCGTGATCGAGAACCGCGCGATCTTCGAGCGTGCGGGCCAGGCCGTGATGGCCAAGATCATGGAGAACGAGAAGGCCGCCGAGGCGCTGAAGGTCACCGGCCCCGGCCGCGTCGCCATTCCCGCCGTCAACGCGCCGGATCTGCAGAAGGAAGCGGCGAAGCGGTAGGGCGCCCCGCTCGTCGTCCCGGGGCGCGCGCAGCGCGAGCCCGGGACCCATAACCACAGGATGCGGATTTTCGAAGACTCGCAGCTACCAGCCTCGCACCACAACTTCTCCCTGGGGTTATGGGTCCCCGCCTTCGCGGGGACGACGGCGGTGGGTGTGACGATTTTGTGCGCAAGACGACCGCAGCTCATCGCGGCCAGACCGTGCTATGCTCGCCGAGCCAGCCAATCGGAGCGATCGTCATGTCGATGCAGAATTTGGCCGCCCCTGCGCTTCCGTTCACTCCGCCGCGGCGCAACGAGCTGACCCACATTCCCGGCGACGAAGGCTGGCCGATCATCGGCAAGACCTTTCAGGTGCTCGCCGATCCCAAGGGCCACATCGAAGCGAACGGCGCCAAGTACGGCCTGGTCTACCGCACGCATTTTTTCGGCGAGACCAATGTCGTGCTGCTCGGGCCCGAGGCCAACGAGCTCGTGCTGTTCGACCAGCAGAAGCTGTTCTCCTCGACTCATGGCTGGGACAAGGTGCTGGGGCTGTTGTTTCCGCGCGGATTGATGCTGCTGGATTTCGAGGAGCATCGCCTGCATCGCAAAGCGCTCTCGGTCGCCTTCAAATCCGGGCCGATGAAGTCCTATCTCGGAGATCTCGACCGCGGCATTTCCGCGCGCGTCGCGCAATGGAAGGCCAAGCCGGGCGAGATGCAGCTTTATCCGGCGATGAAGCAGCTCACACTCGATCTCGCCGCGGCCTCGTTCCTCGGCGCCGATATCGGGCCCGAGGTCGACGAGATCAACCGCGCCTTCATCGACATGGTGGCGGCCGCCGTCACCCCGATCCGCCGTCCCCTGCCCGGCACCCAGATGGCGCGAGGGGTGAAGGGACGCAAGCGCATCATCGCCTATTTCCGCGAGCAGATTCCGCTGCGACGCGGCAATCACGGCGGCGACGATTTGTTCTCGCAGCTCTGCCGCGCCACCCATGAGGACGGCGCGCTGCTGTCGGACCAGGACATCATCGACCATATGAGCTTCCTGATGATGGCCGCGCACGACACGCTGACCTCGTCGCTGACCTCCTTCATCGGCGAGCTCGCCGCCAATCCGGACTGGCAGGACCGGCTGCGCGCGGAGGTGCTCGCGCTCGGTCTCGTCTCCGGCGCGCCGACCAGCTTCGACGATCTGGAAAAGATGCCGCTGACCGAGATGGCATTCAAGGAAGCGCTGCGGATCAAGCCGCCGGTGCCGTCGATGCCGCGCCGCGCGATGCGCGATTTCAGCTTCAAGGGTTTTGCGATCCCCGCCGGCACGGCGGTCGGCATCAACCCGCTTTATACGCACCACATGAAGGAGATCTGGCCGGAGCCGGACCGTTTCGATCCCCTGCGCTTCACCGAGGACGCGCAGCGCGGCCGCCACCGCTTCGCCTTCGTGCCGTTCGGCGGCGGCGCGCATATGTGCCTCGGCCTGCACTTCGCCTACATGCAGGCGAAATGTTTCGCGCGGCATTTCCTGGAGAACATCGAGGTGTCGCTCGCGCCAGGCTACAAGCCGGACTGGCAGATGTGGCCGATCCCGAAGCCGCGAGACGGGCTGCGGGTGCGAGTGAGGGCGGTTTAGCGTCACCACCGTGATTGCGAGCGAAGCGAAGCAATCCAGACTGTCTCCCCGGAAACAGTCTGGATTGCTTCGTCGCAAGGGCTCCTCGCAATGACGGAAGCCTAGTCTCGTAGGGTGGGCAAAGCGAAGCGTGCCCACCATGCCTCGCCGGATTCAAACATCGATGGTGGGCACGGCGCGCCAAGAGCGCGCCTTTGCCCACCCTACGGCACCGTCGGTGGGGCTTCTACGCCCCCTGATCGAACGCCTTGCGCAGGGCCACATAGCCCTGCTGCTGCTGGCTCCAATTGCGGCCGCCGGTCATGGCGCCGTCGACGACGAGGTCGTGGCCGTTGATGAAGCTGGATTCGTCGCTGGCCAGGAACACTGCGGCCTGCGCGATGTCGTCGGGCAGGCCGGCCCGCGGGATCGGCTGCGCGGTCTTGTAGACCTCGCGCATCACTGCCGGCGTCTTCTCGGCGGCATCGGTCGAGAGCCCCAGCGCCTTGCCGAAGATGCCGGTCGCGATCGCACCGGGCGAGATCGCGTTGACGCGGACGTTGGATTCGCCGAGCTCCATCGCCACGCATTTGGTGAGGTGGATCACCGCCGCCTTGGCCGCACTATAGACCATCGACGACGAGAAGCCGGCGAGGCGGCCAGCAATGCTGCCATTGTTGATGATGCTGCCCGCGCCCTGCTTCTTCATGTAGGGCGCGGCGTGCTTCATGCCGAGCATGACGCTGCGCACCAGCGTCGCCATGGCCGCATCGAACCGCTCGACCTCGAGGCCCTCGATGCCGCCGGTCTGTGCCGGCCCGCCGGCATTGTTGAACAGGCAATCGATCCTGCCGAACTTGTCCACCGCGAGCGCGATCAGCGCCTGCATCTGCGCTTCGACGGTGACGTCGGTCTGACGGAAGATGCAACTCTCCCCGAGTTGCTTCGCCAACGCCTCGCCTTCCGGCACGCGCCGACCCGCGATCACAATTTTGGCACCTTCGGCAACGAAGACTTCCGCAGTGCGCAATCCGATGCCGCTCGTCGCTCCCGTAATCACCGCAACCTTGCCGTCCAGCCTGCCCATGGAATGTTCCTGTTTTCGAGCGATTTGATGCCAAATGGCGAATGCCGGCCGCCGTCGCCGCAGCGGTCACTATCCCTGCCCGCTTCCGACAAGGCAAGCTATGCTTGGACGAGCGGCATGCGTAACATCCTCGCGGGCCGCTCGATCGTCGTACGCCCATCGCAACCGGGCAGCGCATGAAGAAGCTGATCGACGAGTTCCGCAAGGGCTGGCAGGGTACGGCGCCGCCTTCGCTCGGTCTGAGCATCGGCTTTGCGGTGGTCTGCCTGTTGGGTGCAACCCTGGTCCGCTGGGGCCTCGCTCAGGTTCGTCCCGACATCTATTTCACGCCCTACTTCCCAGCCGTGTTCTTTGCTGCGGCCCTGGGCGGCTTCCGGATCGGCATCGTGACGGCGCTCGTCGGCGGCGTGCTCGGCGTCGTCCTCAATTTCGGCGATGCTTTTGCCGATCGCGCGCGGTTTGCCCTGCTGGCGCTTTACTGGGCCGTGTGCGCGATGACCATCTGGGGTGTCGAGCATTATCGCACCATGCTGGCCGAGCAGCGCCGAATTTCCAAACGCCTGATCGAGGAAGAAGATTATCGCAAGCTGCTGGTCGAGGAGCTCCAGCACCGGCTGAAGAACAAGCTGTCCACGGTGCATGCCGTGCTGCACCAGGTGCTGCACGACCAGCCGCAGGTCTGGGCCCGGGTCGATCCGCGGCTGCGCTCGCTGGCCGCAACCGACGATTTGATCTCGCGGATCGACAAGGCCGGCTGCGACATCCGTGACCTCCTGATCTCCGAGCTCGGGCCTTACGGCCATGTCCGCTTCACGCTCAACGGCGAGCGGCTGTTCCTGCCGCCGAAGCTCGCGGTCACGCTGTCATTGATGTTTCACGAGCTAGCCACCAATGCGGGCAAGTACGGCGCATTCTCCGCCCCGCGCGGTCTGTTGCAGGTGTCATGGACCATCATCGACGACCGCCTGACCGTCACCTGGGACGAAACCGAAGGACCGAGCGTGGACAAGGTGTCGGAGCCCGGCTTCGGCACCAAGCTCTTGAAATCGGCACTCTCGGCGTTCGACGGCAGGACCGAGATCTCGTATCTGAAAACCGGTCTGCATTGCATCATGCAGTGTCGAATTCCACGAAGCGAATAGAACATCGCGACATGAAAGGTGTAATCCTTCCCCCCGCTTGCGCGGTGGCGCAATCGCGTGCGGCATTTGCGCGACCTGAGCAAGCGCCTCGTCCTTCGAGACGACCGCTTCGCGGTCTCCTCAGGATGAGGCTAAGCGGCCTCGGTGTTCGCTGAAACTGGCGCAGCGCACTCCGCTCCTCATCCTGAGGGTCCGCCGACGGCGGGCGTCTCGAAGGATGGCCGCAGGCGAAATCGCACCCACGCGCGTACCTCGCGCTGTTTTGCTGAGCGCGTTGACGCTCTGTTAATGACGATCGTCGGCGCGCGTCGGATCGTCGCAAGTTTTCTCCAAAACACCCCCGTATTTCTCCCGACCCCTTAACCAAACTTAAGAGGGAACCGCGGAAGATCGCGCCCATTGCTAAAGGCGCGCTCAAACAACAAGATTCATGACTTCTATGAACGACAATCGATATTCCGGCGCGACTGAAGCCGAGCTCGGTTTTCTCAAGGAAATCGTTAGAATGCTGCCGGCCGGCCTCACCGTGCAGGACGCGAATGGCGAACTGCTGCTGGTCAACGATGCCGCCGCCGCGCAGCTCGGCCTGGATGGCAGCCGTCCTTCACCCGATCTGACGCCGCGCCGCGAAGCCTGCCGGCAGGCCCTGAGCGCCGGCCAGCCGGTCGTGACCGAGGAAGCGCTTCACGCCGGCGCCGCGCGAAAGGTGCTGCTCACGACTCATCGTCCGGTTCGTCTCGACGGACGCGAGCTCCTGATCTCGGCATCCTCCGACATCACCGAGCAGAAGAACTTCGAGGACCAGCTGTTCCGCTCGGCCTATTTCGACGAGCTGACCGGGCTGCCCTCGCGGCGCGTGATCGAGCACCGCGCCAATGCCCTGCTCGCGCGCGACCGCGGCGACGAACGCTTTGCGCTGGCCTTTCTCGACGTCGACAATTTCAAGCACATCAACGACTATTACGGCCACGCCGTGGGCGACGCGCTGCTGGTCGAACTGTCGAAGCGGCTCGGACGTGACTTGCGCGATTCCGACATGCTCTCGCGCATCTCCGGCGACGAATTCCTGCTGCTGCTGTCACCGATCCAGGGACAGGAGGAAGTCGCCGAATTCATGCAATCGACGCTGGAGCGCCTGACCGCGCCGTTCTTCATCGACCATTCGGAAGTGTTCGCCTCGACCTCGGTCGGCATCAGCCTCTATCCCGACCATGGCAGCAGCTTCGAGACGCTGCGGCAGAACGCGGACATCGCGATGTACCGCATCAAGAACAACGGCAAGGGACTGGCCGCTTTCTTCGATGCCAGCATGGAGCGCGAGGCGCAGGCGCGGATGAAGGTCGAGCAGTCGCTGCGGCTCGCGATCCTGGAAAAGCGCTTCTGCTGCGCCTTCCAGTCCAAGGTCGACATCCGCACGCAGGCTGTGAAAGGCATCGAGGCCTTGGTGCGCCTGCGCGACGACGAAGGCGTGATCCAGGCGCCCGGCTCGTTCATCAATCTTGCCGGCGAGCTCGGCCTGATCGACGAGCTGACCCATCTCGTGCTCGCCGAGATCGTCAAGTCGATCGACCTGATCAACGACACGTTCGGCCCGGAGGCGACCATCAGCATCAACGTCGCCGCCAAGCAGGCCGGCAATCCCGAGTTCATGCGCAGCTTTGCGCAAGCGCTGGACGAGACCGGCTTTCCGCAGCGGTTCATGATCGAGGTGACGGAAGACGCCTTCGTCGCCAAGAATCACTTCCAGGCTGAGATCCTGCCGATGTTCCGCAAGCTCGGCGTCGGCATCTCGATCGACGATTTCGGCACCGGCTATTCCTCGCTCTCGGCGCTCGCCGACATCACCGCCGACGAGATCAAGATCGACCGCTCCTTCATCACCGACATCCATAAGCGTCCGCGCAGCCAGGGCATCCTGCGCGCGATCGAATCCTTGAGCGAGGCGCTCGGCATGACGGTGATCGCCGAAGGCCTCGAATCCTACGAGGAGCTGGCCTATCTGCAGGCCGCCACCAAGATCCGCTACGCGCAGGGTTATTACTTCTCGCGGCCGATCTTCCTGGAGGAGCTGAAGCTCGCAACGCCCTCCTCAAGCGAGGCGCGGGTCAGCGTGGCAAGCCGCCCGGCGCAACAGAACCGCCAGGGCTATTCCCGGGCGAGCGGGTATCGGCGGTAGGGGCAGCGCAACACATCCCGCTGTCGTCCCGGGGCGCGCAAAGCGCGAGCCCGGGACCCATAACCACAGAGCGCAGTTGCTGCGCGACGCTCCCACTCAGAGTCTTCGCCAAATTGCTCCCTGGGGGTATGGGTCCCGGGCTCGCTTCGCGCCCCGGGACGACAGCAATTGCTGGAGCTGGCTTCAATCCCCATTTCCCCCTTTGAAATCGCTACACTTTTGGTAATACACAGGCGGACCTCCCCGAGGTATTTCATGCCTGCCGCTTCCTCCTCGATCAGCGATCCCGCCTATCTCCGTGCGCGCGCGATGGAGACGCTGTTCGAGCGGCTGGAGAAGCTCTGCGAGGGCGCGATTGCGATCGATCGCGGCGGACGCGTCGTCTACGTCAACGAGAAATATCTTGCAGCCCTCGGCCTCAACCACCCCAGCGAGGCGATCGGCCGGTCGATCGAGGAGGTCATCCCGAACAGCTTGATGCGGAGGGTGGCAGAGACCGGCGAGCCGATCCTGCTCGACATCATGGAGCTCGGCGGCGAGCAGCTCGTCGTCACCCGCATGCCGATCGAGGACGAGAACGGGACGGTGATCGGCGCGATCGGCTTCGTGCTCTACGATCATCTCGAAAGCCTGAAGCCCCTGCTCGCCCGCGTCGCCCAGCTCGAGAGCGATCTGCGGCTGGCGCGGCGGCAATTGTCCAACGCCCGCGCGGCGCGTTTCACCTTCGCCGATTTCGTCGGCACGACGCCGGCCATCGCGCGCGCCAAGGAGCTCGCCAGCCGCGCCGCGCGGCAGAGCGTCACGGTGCTGCTCACCGGCGAGACCGGGACGGGAAAGGAGATGCTGGCGCAGGCGATCCACAACGCCTCCTCGCGCGCCGAGAGGCCGTTCGTCAGCGTCAACGTCGCCGCCATCCCCGAGACGCTGATCGAATCGGAGTTCTTCGGCACTGCGCCGGGCGCCTATACCGGCGCCGACCGACGGGGACGCGAGGGCAAATTCCGCATTGCCGACGGCGGCACGCTGTTCCTCGACGAGATCGGCGAGATGCCGCTGCAGCTCCAAGCAAAACTCCTGCGCGTGCTCCAGGAGCGCGAGATCGAGCCGCTCGGCTCGGACAAGATCACCAGGGTCGACGTCCGCGTCATCGCCGCGACCAATGTGGATCTGCGCAAGCGCGTCAGCGACGGCGCATTTCGCGCCGACCTCTACTACCGTCTCAACGTGCTTTCGGTCGACCTGCCGCCGCTGCGCCACTGCCTGGACGATCTCCCTGACATTTGCGCCCGGCTGCTCGACGACATCAGCGCATCGGGCGACTACGTCAAGGCGAAGATCACGCCGAGCGCGCTCGCTGCGCTCGCCCGTTACGATTGGCCGGGCAATGTCCGCGAGCTCCGCAATATCCTCGAGCGCGCGCTGATCCTCAGCGATTCCGGGCGGCTGACCGGCGAGGATGTCGCCCGCATTCTCCCGATCGAGACCGAGGTCAGGCTTGCACCGCCCGAGCGTCCGGCCGGATCGGTGGTGCCCTATGCCGAGGCCGAGGCCGAGTTCGAGAAGCAGACGCTCGAACAGGCGCTCGCCGCCAGCAACGGCCAGATCACCGAAGCCGCCAGGATGCTGCGGATCTCGCGTGCGACCTTCTACAAGAAGCTCGCCAAATTCGGCCTCGCCTCGGGATCGGCGCCCGTCTGAGTTTCGAGACATGGGAGTGTCCGGAGTCTCGGATTCCGGACACCGCATCCGGCCGCTCTTCGGGGGTGAATTGCAGGCAATTGCCGCAGATTTCAGCCGTTTTGCGCGGCACTGCGGGATCTGGCGCGGACCTTGCTATCCGCTTTGCCGTCTTTCCTTCGCGAGGAGCAACCTGTTCCGGGGCAGCTCTTCGCGATAAGATCAAGCAAAACAAGGCCTACGGTCCAGGGAGCGGGAGGAACGCCGTGAGCCATCATCCAGCTCTGCCTTATCTGCGCAACTCCGAGAAGGGCAAGGTCGTCTCGGCGAATGAAGCCGTCATGCTGATCCGCGACGGCGACACGGTGGCGACCGGCGGCTTCGTCGGCATCGGCTTTGCCGAGGAGATCGCGGTCGCGCTGGAGGAGCTCTATCTGTCCCACGAGGGCGATGCGCCCTATACGCAAGGCAAGCCGCGCAACCTGACGCTGGTCTATGCCGCCGGGCAGGGCGACGGCAAGCAGCGCGGCCTCAATCATTTCGCGCATGAAGGCCTGGTGCGGCGTGTGATCGGCGGGCATTGGGGTCTTGCGCCGAAATTGCAGCAGCTCGCGATCGCCAACCAGATCGAGGCCTACAACCTGCCGCAAGGCGTCATCACGCATCTGTTCCGCGACATCGCCGCGCACCGCCCCGGCCACATCACCCGCGTCGGCATGGGCACCTTCGTCGATCCCCGGCACGGCGGCGGCAAGCTGAATGCGCGCACCACCGAGGACCTGGTGGAGCTGATCACGCTGCGCGGCGAGCAGTGCCTGCTCTACAAGACCTTTCCCATCGACGTCGGGATCATCCGCGCCACCACCGGCGATCCCGACGGCAATCTCACCATGGAGAAGGAAGCGCTGACGCTGGAGGCGCTCACCATCGCCATGGCGGCGCACAATTCCGGCGGCATCGTCATCGCCCAGGTCGAGCGCGTCGCCGAGGCCGGCAGCCTCAATCCGCGCCAGGTCAAGATTCCTGGCATCCTCGTCGACTGCGTCGTGGTGTCGAGGCCGGAGAATCACTGGCAGACGTTCGGCACGCAATACAATCCGGCGTTCTCGAGCGAGATCCGCGTCCGCGCCGCCTCGCTGCCGGTGATGCCGATCAGCGAGCGCAAGATCATCGCCCGGCGTGCCGCGCTGGAGCTGAAGGCCAACAGCGTCGTCAATCTCGGCATCGGCATGCCGGAGGGGATCGCTTCGGTCGCCAACGAAGAGCGCATCATCGATCTCATCACGCTGACGGCGGAACCCGGCGTGATCGGCGGCATTCCGGCGAGCGGCATCGATTTCGGCGCGGCGATCAACACGCAGGCGGTGATCGACCAGCCCTATCAGTTCGATTTCTACGACGGCGGCGGCCTCGATGCCGCCTTCCTCGGCCTCGCCCAGGTCGATCGCGTGGGCAACCTCAATGTCAGCAAATTCGGACCGAAGCTTGCCGGGGCCGGCGGCTTCATCAACATCAGCCAGAACGCCAAGGAAGTGATCTTCGTCGGCACCTTCGGCGCGGGCAAGCAGCGCATTGCGGTGAAGGACGGCAGGCTCGCCATCCTCGACGAGGCCAAGTCGCGCAAGTTCGTGGAGAGCGTCGAGCACGTCACCTTCAGCGGCCCGTTTGCCGCCGCGCGCAAGCAGCGCACGCTGTACGTCACCGAGCGTTGCGTGTTCGAGCTCCGGCCGGGCGGGCTCGAGCTCATCGAGATCGCGCCCGGCATCGACATCGAGCGCGACATCCTGCGCCTGATGGATTTCAAGCCGCTGATCCCGCGCGATCCGGCGCTGATGGACTCGCGCATTTTCGGCGACGGGCTGATGGAACTGCGCGAGCGCCTGCTCACGATCCCGCTTGACCAGCGCTTCACGCTGGACGAGCAGCAAAACCTGTTCTTCGTCAACCTGGAACGCTATCCGCTGCGCAGCAAGGCCGAGATCGACACCATCGCTGCCATTGTCGAGGCCCGCCTGGCACCGCTCGGACGCCGGGTCTACGCCATCGTCAATTATGACAATTTTTCCATCCTGCCGGAGCTGATGGACGATTATTCGGCCATGGTCCGCAGCCTCGTCGACCGCTTCTATTCCGGTGTGTCGCGCTACACCACGTCGGGCTTCCTGCGCATCAAGCTTGGCGAAGCCCTGGAGAAGCGCGGCGTCGCGCCGCACATCTTCGAGAGCGCGGAGGAAGCACAGTCGGATCGGCGCCAAGCCGAGGGCGCCGGCGCTGCGCGGCCAGCTCAAAAATGATGCATGTTCGAGAGGCCGAGATGCTCAGGCGGAAGGTTCAATTGCAATGTCTGTAACGTTGTGCAAATCGCTGTTGCCGAGAAACTTTGAATCAGGAGGGACCATCGTGCGTCGATCACTCATCATAGCAACAACCATTCTCGCGCTCGGCGCGGGCACCTCCGCGCTGGCCGACGATCTCAAGATCGCGCTGATCTACGGCAAGACCGGTCCGCTCGAAGCCTACGCCAAGCAGACCGAGACCGGCCTGAAGATGGGCTTCGAATACGCCACCAAAGGCAGCATGACGCTCGACGGCCGCAAGATCGTCATCATCACCAAGGACGACCAGGGCAAGCCCGACCTCGCCAAGGCCGCGCTCGCGGAAGCCTATCAGGACGACAAGGCCGACATCGCGATCGGCACGACGTCGTCGGCCGCGGCGCTCGCCATTCTTCCCGTCGCCGAGGAGAACAAGAAGATCCTGATCGTCGAGCCCGCGGTCGCGGACCAGATTACCGGCGAGAAGTGGAATCGCTACATCTTCCGCACCGCGCGCAACTCCTCGCAGGACGCGATCTCCAACGCGGTCGCGATCGGCAAGCAGGGCGTCACCGTGGCGACGCTGGCGCAGGACTACGCCTTCGGCCGCGACGGCGTCGCCGCCTTCAAGGAGGCGCTCGCCAAGACCGGTGCGACGCTCGCGGCGGAAGAATATGCCCCGACCTCGACCACCGACTTCACCGCGGTCGGCCAACGCCTATTCGACGCGCTGAAGGACAAGCCCGGTCGCAAGGTGATCTGGGTGATCTGGGCCGGCGCCGGCAATCCGCTGGCCAAGCTCCAGGACATGGATCCGAAGCGCTATGGCATCGAGCTCTCCACCGGCGGCAACATCCTGCCGGCGCTCGCAGCCTACAAGGGCCTGCCCGGCATGGAAGGCGCGACCTATTACTTCTATGAGATCCCCAAGAACCCGGTGAACGACTGGCTGGTCGCCGAGCACCAGAAGCGCTTCAACGCGCCGCCGGACTTCTTCACCGCGGGCGGTTTTGCGGCCGCGATGTCGGTCGTCGCCGCCGTCACCAAGGCGAAGTCGACCGACTCCGAGAAGCTGATCACCGCGATGGAAGGCCTGGAGTTCGATACGCCCAAGGGGAAGATGGTGTTCCGGAAAGAGGACCATCAGGCGCTGCAGAGCATGTATCACTTCAAGGTCAAGGTCGATCCGAACGTCGCCTGGGCCGTGCTCGAGCCGGTGCGCGAGCTGAAGATCGAGGACATGGACGTTCCGATCAAGAACAAGCGGTAGGTTCCTTGCTTCACCTCTCCCGCTTGCGGGAGAGGCCGGGAGATGGCTCTCTCCCCTTGGGGGTTCTCGCGTGCGGAAACACCCTCTCCCCACCCCTCCCCCGCACGCGGGGGAGGGAGCCCACCGTGATCGTGGATAGATCTTCATCCAAATCCGATCGAAATTTCTCATGCCGCTCACCCTCGAAACCCGCGACCTCACCATCCGCTTCGGCGGGCATGTCGCGGTCAACAATGTCTCCTGCACGTTTCGCCCGGGCGAGCTTACCGCCATCGTCGGGCCGAACGGCGCCGGCAAGACCACCTATTTCAATCTGATCTCGGGCCAGCTGCGGGCGTCTGGCGGCAGCATCCTGTTTGACGGCACCGACATCACCCAGCATTCCGCGCCGATGCGAACCCGTGCGGGTCTCGGACGCGCGTTCCAGCTCACCAACCTGTTTCCCAACCTGACGGTGGAAGAGAATGTCCGCCTCGCGGTGCAGGCTGCCAGCGGCACCCATTACGACATGCTGCGGCCCTGGATGGTGCGGCGCGACCTGATCGCGCGCGCCGATGCCATTCTCGACCAGGTTGCGCTCGGCAATCGCCGCGGCGTCACTGCGACCGCGCTGTCGCATGGTGACCAGCGCAAGCTGGAAGTGGCCCTGATGATCGCGCTGGAGCCAAAGGTGTTCATGTTCGACGAGCCGACCGCCGGCATGAGCATCGACGAGGTGCCCGTCGTCCTCAACCTGATCGCGCAGCTCAAGCAGGACAGGAGCAAGATCATCTTGCTGGTCGAGCACAAGATGGACGTGGTGCGCTCGCTCGCGGACCGCATCATCGTGCTGCATAACGGACAGCTGGTGGCCGACGGCGTGCCTGCCGAAGTGATCGCCTCGCCGATCGTGCAGGAAGCCTATCTCGGCGTCGCGCCCAAGAACGCAGGGAGCGCAGCATGAGCGATCTCCTCAAGGTCTCCGGCGTGCACACCCATATCGGGCGCTATCACATCCTCCAGGGCATCGATCTCACGGTGCCGCAAGGACAGGTCACGATGCTGCTCGGTCGCAACGGCGCCGGCAAGACCACGACGCTGCGCACCATCATGGGCCTGTGGCAGGCCTCGAAGGGCGAGATCACCCTCGCAGGCCAGCGCATCGAGAGCCTTGCGACGCCGGACATCGCCCGGCTCGGCGTCGGCTACGTGCCGGAGAGCATGGCGGTGTTCTCCGACCTCACGGTGAAGGAGAACCTGGTGCTGGCCGCGCGCGACGCGCCGCTCGACGACACGCAGCTGGATTGGATCTTCGGCTTCTTCCCGGCACTGCGCCGCTTCTGGCTGTCGCGCGCGGGGAGCCTGTCGGGCGGGCAGAAGCAGATGCTGTCGATCGCCCGCGCCATCATCGAGCCGCGCAAGCTGCTCCTGATCGACGAGCCGACCAAGGGCCTCGCGCCCGCCATCGTCATGGCGCTGATCGAGTGCCTGAAGGAGATCAAGCGCAAGGGCGCGACGATCCTCCTGGTCGAACAGAATTTCTTTGCCGCCCGCGAGCTCGGCGACAACGTGCTGGTCATGGACAACGGCACCATCGTTCATCGCGGCGAGATGGCGGCGCTCGCCGCCGACGTGCCGCTGCAGGAGCGGCTGCTCGGCCTGAGCCTGGAGGCGCATCAGTGACAGACCTTGCCGCAACCGATCCGCTGCCGAAGCCGAAGCGCGACCTCGCGCCGATCCTGCTGCCGGTGGCGCTGGCGCTGCTGATGATCCCGCTGATCGGATCGACCTCGTCCTGGCTGACCCTGACCGCCGCGAGCCTTGCCATGGGCATGATGATCTTCATCATGGCCTCAGGGCTCACGCTGGTGTTCGGCCTGATGGACGTGCTCAATTTCGGCCATGGCGCCTTCATCGCCGTCGGCGCCTATGTTGCCACGCTCGTTCTGGCGCCGTTCGCGGCGTCCATCCAGGCCGACTCGCTCTGGACGAACCTCGCGGTGCTGGCCCCGGCTGCGCTGCTCTCGATGGCGGTCTCCGGCGCGCTCGGCCTCGTCGTCGAGCGCGTGCTGATCCTCCCCGTCTACGGCCAGCACCTGAAGCAGATCCTGATGACGACCGGCGGCCTCATTGTTGCGGAACAGACGCTCTATGCGCTGTGGGGACCGCAGATCATCCCGATGCCGCTGCCGGCCTCGCTGCGCGGCTCCTTCATCCTCGGCGACGTCGCGATCGCCAAGTACCGCGTGCTGGCGATGTTGATCGGACTTTCTGTCTTCATCGCCATCCAGCTCGTGCTCAACCGCACCAAGCTCGGCCTTCTGATCCGCGCCGGCGTCGAGAACCGCGAGATGGTCGAGGCGCTCGGCTATCGCATCCGCCGCCTGTTCCTCGGCGTGTTCATGACGGGATCGGCGCTGGCCGGCCTCGGTGGCGTGATGTGGGCGCTCTATCGCGAGCAGGTCCACGCCTCGATGAGCGACGACCTCACCGTGCTGATCTTCATCGTCGTCATCATCGGCGGGCTGGGATCGATCGGCGGCTGCTTCATCGGCGCCATCCTGGTCGCCATGGTCGCCAATTACGGCGGCTTCCTGGTGCCGAAGCTCGCCCTCGTCTCCAACATCCTGCTGATGGTCGCCATTCTGATGTGGCGGCCGCGCGGCCTCTATGCGGTGACCAGCCGATGATGATCCTCTCGGGCGATCCGCCGCGCAGCCGCGTCCTGACCCTCGTTCTCGTTGTCATCATCCTGGCGCTGGCGGCGACGCCGTTCCTGTTTCCGGGTGCCAAGGCGCTGAACGTCGCGGCCAAGATCTGCATCTTCGCAGCCCTCGTCGCTTCCTACGATCTCTTGCTCGGCTATACCGGGTCGGTGTCGTTCGCTCACACCATGTTCTACGGCATCGGCAGCTACGCCATCGCAATCGCGCTATACGGGATGGGCCCGAACTGGGCGGCGGTCGGCACCGGGATCGTCACCGGCCTGCCGCTCGCCGCCCTGCTCGCGCTGGCGATCGGGCTGTTCTCGCTGCGGGTCGCCGCGATCTTCTTTGCCATGATCACGCTCGCGGTCGCCTCGGCCTTCCAGGTGCTGGCCTCGCAGCTCTCATGGCTCACGGGCGGCGAGGACGGGCGCAGCTTCCAGCTCCCCGAACTGCTGCGTCCCGGCACGGTGTTGATCTCCAAGAACCTGTTCGGCTTCGAGGTCAACGGCCGCATCCTGACCTTCTATCTGGTGTTCGCGATCTCGGCGCTGATGATCCTCGCTCTGCTCCGCGTGGTGAACTCGCCGTTCGGGCGCGTGCTGCAGGCGATCCGCGAGAACCGCTTTCGCGCCGAGGCGCTCGGCTTCCGCACCGTGTTCCACCTGACCTACGCCAACTGCCTTGCGGCCCTGGTCGCCGCCAGCGCCGGCATCCTGAACGCGCTGTGGCTGCGCTATGCAGGTCCCGACACCTCGCTCAGCTTCTCGATCATGCTGGACATCCTGCTGATGGTGGTGATCGGCGGCATGGGCACGATTTACGGCGCGATCATCGGCGCCACCATCTTCATCCTCGCGCAGAACTATCTGCAGTCGCTGATGGGCGTCGCCTCCAAGGCGGCGGACGAAGCCGGCCTGCCGTTGCTGCCGGGGCTGTTGCATCCCGACCGCTGGCTGCTCTGGCTCGGGCTGCTGTTCATCGCCAGCGTCTATTTCTTCCCGACCGGCGTGGTCGGGCGGCTGCGCCATGGCGGCGGCAAGAAGACCGCCGGCCCCTCGCATTAACCGATGATTCATGATGCAGCGCTGTGATTGCGGCGCGCGCGACACAATCCTCGTGCGTGATACCCGCGGTGCTGCATATGGATGTGCGATCAGCCCAGCTGCATTAATGCTTAGGTAACTGGCTTTCCTAAGGTTTGCGCCATTTGTGCGGTGTATTCCTGGTCCTCCAGTGAGGGGGAATGCGCCAGGTCTTTGCCAGGGTAGCAGCCGGAATGTCTCTAGCCGCGAGAAACGGCTGGGAGGCCTTGGCGCGCCGTGGTCCCGTCCTGTGGCTGACCCTGTGCGGCGTGTTTCTGGTCGCGGGAATCTTCATCGCCACGGCGGTAGCCGTCGGCGAGTTTCGCGAGCGGACCCTCGCCAACCGCGAACGCGAGCTTGAAAACACGGTGAAGCTGATCGCGCGGCATTTCGATCAGCAATTCGAGGATTCCGACGTCGTCGCCGCCGACCTGATCGGGCAGATGAACCTGCCGGAGATCACCTCGCCTGCGATGTTCCGCGAGCGCATGTCCGGGCCTGCGGCCAACCAGATGCTGCGCAGCAAGATCAGCTCCGTGTCGTATCTCGGCGACATCGCGATCTACGATGCCGAGGGCGAGCTGATCAACTGGTCGCGGGCCCAGCCGCTGCCCAAGATCAACGTCTCCTCGCGCGCCTATTTCCAGTCGTTCAAATTTAACCCGGCGGCCGAGCCGGTGATCCTGGAATCGGTCCGCAGCTTCCTGATCGGCAAATGGACCACGGTCGTCGCACGCCGGCTGCGCGGCGCGGACGGCACCTTCCTCGGCGCCATGGTGCGGCGGATCGATCCGGACAGCTATCAGCAATACTTCGCATCGGTCGCGCTCGCCGACGGCACGGCCATTTCGCTGCTCGACCGCGAGGGCAAGTTGCTGGCGCGCTATCCGCACGCCGAGGAACTGATCGGGCGGAACTTCAAGGACGCGCCGCTGATGCAGAAAGTGCTGGCCGAAGGCGGTCAGCAGACGCTCCGCGGCAGGAGCCCCGTCACCGGCGAGGAGCGGCTCGGCTCGGCCGCGTCGCTGACGCATTTCCCGCTGGTCATCATCGCCACCAACATCACGGCAGCGGCGCTCGCGGACTGGCGGCAGCAGACCGGCTTCATGGTGGCAACGGCGGGCTTCTCGGCGGGCGTGATCGCGCTGATCCTCTATCTGATCATCCGCCAGATCAACCGGCAGAACCGCGAGACCCAGCAGCGGATCGAGGCGGAGCGGCTCCGACTCGACACCGCCCTCAACAACATGTCGCAAGGGCTGATCCTGTACGACGCCGGCGGCACCATCGTCACCTGCAACCGCCGCTACGCCGAGATGTTCGGCCTGTCGCACGACGTCATCAAGCCCGGCTGTCACATCCGAGAGGCGATGTATCATCGCAAGGGGCGCGGCGCGTTCGACGGCGACGTCGAGGCGTTTTGCGCCGAGGTCATGCGGGTCGTCGCCGAAGGCACGGTCTCGACGCTGACCCATCAACTGGCCAATGGCCGCGCCTTCCAGGTCATCAACACGCCGCTCGCACAGGGCGGATGGGTCGCCACGATCGAGGACATCACTGAGCGCCGCAACCTGGAACAGGAGCGCGACCGCAACTACACCTTCCTGCGCGAGATCATCGACCACATCCCGTCGCAGATCACCGTGAAGGACGCTCGGACGCGGCAATATCTGCTACTCAACGTCGTCGCCGAGCAGCTGTTCGGCCAGTCCCGCCAGGACGTCGTCGGCAAGACCGCCTTCGACATCTTCCCCGAGGGGGCCGCCGCCCACATCACCGACGACGACAGCAGGGCGCTGAAATCGGCCAAGGGCTTGTTCAAGGACGAGCACGCCTGGCAGATGCCCGGCATGGGCCTGCGCTACATCACCTCGACCCGCATCGGCATCAACGACAGCGCCGGCGAGCCGCGCTATCTCATTCATGTCATCGACGACGTCACCGAGCGTCGGCGCGCCGACGAGAAGATCGCGCATATGGCGCATTACGATGCGCTGACCGACCTGCCGAACCGGACCCTGTTCCGCGAGCAGATCGAACGCGAGCTGGCGAACGTCGCCGATGGCTGCCAGTTCGCGCTGCTCTATATCGACGTCGACGAGTTCAAGGGCATCAACGATTCGCTCGGCCACCACGTCGGCGACGAGTTGCTGAAGGCGATCGCAGGCCGCCTCCGCGGCTGCCTCAAACAGGGCGACCTGATCGCGCGGCTCGGCGGCGACGAGTTCGCGGTGATCCAGACCGGGATTCAGTCCCCCGCGGACGTACTGTCCTTCGTGACGAGGATCTACCAGGCGATCCGCCAGCCCTATCATTGCCTCGGCCACCAGCTCTCGACCGATGCCAGCATCGGCATTGCGCTGGCGCCGCAGGACGGCTCAGACCTCGATCAACTCATCAAGAACGCCGACCTCGCGATGTACGGCGCCAAGGCCGAGGGCCGCCGCACCCACCGCTTCTTCGAGCCGGAGATGGATGCCAGCGCCAAGGCGCGCCTCAGCATGGAGCAGGATCTGCGCCAGGCCCTGGTGAACGGCGGCTTCGAGATCCACTATCAGCCGCTGGTCGACCTGCGCACCAACGAAGTCTCCGGCTGCGAGGCGCTGCTGCGCTGGCGCCATCCCGAGCGCGGCATGGTGTCGCCGGCCGAGTTCATTCCGGTCGCCGAGGATACCGGCCTGATCACCGAGCTCGGCGACTGGGTGCTGCGCATGGCCTGCAACGAGGCCGCGACCTGGCCGGCGCATGTGCGCGTCGCGGTCAACGTCTCGCCCGTACAGCTCAAATGCGACACGCTGGCGCTGCGCATTGCGAGCGCGCTCGCCGCCTCCGGGCTGGACCCGCGCCGGCTCGAGCTCGAGATCACCGAAGCCGTGCTGATCCGCGACGACGAGGCGGCGCTCTCGATCCTGCACCAGTTCCGCGCGATCGGCGTGCGCATCGCGCTCGACGATTTCGGCACCGGCTACTCCTCGCTGAGCTATCTGAAGCGCTTCCCGTTCGACAAGATCAAGATCGACCGCTGCTTCGTCGCTGACATCGCCGAGACCACCGGCTCGCCCGTCATCGTGCAGGCGGTGGTGAACATCGCTTCCGCCAGCAGCATGACGACGGTGGCCGAGGGTGTCGAGACCGAGGCGCAGCGCGACATGCTGCGCGCGCTCGGCTGCACCCAGATGCAGGGCTATCTGTTCAGCGCGCCGAAGCCGGCCAGCGAGGTGCGCAAGCTGTTCGGTGCCGGCGATGGCTCGCCCGGGACCTTGCCCGTGGCTGCGGTGGCCTGATGCCGAAGTCGCGCAGGACCGTCGATGTCGCCGATTCCTACGCGGTGCGGCTGATGCAGCACCTGGTGGTGCCGACCTTCGTGATCGACCCGAAGCGCCGCGTCGTGATCTGGAACAGGGCCTGCGAGCGGCTGACCGGCGTCGCCGCCTCGGAGGTGATCGGCACCAGCAAGCACTGGCAGGCGTTCTACGAGACGAAGCGCCCCTGCCTTGCCGACCTCGTCGCGCTCGACCGGCCCGAGCAGCTGCCGGAGTACTATCCGGAATATGCCGCGCGCGGCCACAACGGGCTCGGCTTCTCCGCGGAGAACTGGTGCGTGATGCCCAAGCTCGGCAGCCAGCTCTATCTCGCCATCGACGCCGGCCCGATCCACGACGAGGCTGGCAACCTGATTGCGGTGGTGGAGACGCTGCGCGACCTCACCGACCAGAAGCGCGCCGAGATGGCGCTGAAGGAGCTCGCCACCAAGGACGGGCTGACCGGCTTGGCGAACCGCCGCGCCTTCGACCAGATGCTGCTCGGCGAATGGGCCCGCGCCCAGCGCACGCAGAAGCCGCTGGCGCTGCTGTTCGTCGACGTCGACCATTTCAAGCTGTTCAACGACCAGCACGGCCACCAGAGCGGCGACGAGTGCCTGCGCGCGGTTGCTGGCGTCGTCAGCCGGCACGCGGTGCGCCCGCTCGATCTCGCCAGCCGCTATGGCGGCGAGGAGTTTGCGCTGATCCTGCCCGACATGGATTGCGACAGCGCCTGCATGGTGGCCGAGCAGATCCGCTATGCCGTCATGGCCTTGGCGATCGCCCATGGTGCGATGGGTGCCGGCGATCACGTCACCCTCAGCGTCGGCGTCGCCAGCCACGTTCCTGATGGGAGCGACGGCGGCCCGGACCGGCTGCTCGGCGCCGCCGACGAGGCGCTCTATGTCGCCAAACGCCTCGGCCGCAACCGCGTCGTCTGCGCCGAACGGGCGCTTGCCGAATTCGCCGCCCGCGGCGGAAAGCCGGTTCCGGCCCCGGTCAGGCGCAAATCGGCCTGAAGCGCGCTCCGGCGAGAAGCGGTTGCCCACCCCGCGCCAATCGGCTAAATGAACCTGCAACTGCACCCGTAGCTCAGCTGGATAGAGCGTTGCCCTCCGAAGGCAAAGGTCACACGTTCGAATCGTGTCGGGTGCGCCAGCTCAGGATTTTGCGCGAGGCGGTGCGAGTCTCCTAACAGCGCGATGCGATTGGGATGGGTCTCATCGCGCTTTAGATGGTTGTTTGGACATAGTCTTTTCGGAAAACCGCTGCACACTTTTCCGGACCACGCGCTAGGACGCGCTGGAAGATTGGCCATACGCGATTGCAAGGAGCCGCTTGAGGCTTGACGTCAGCGATCGACGGGTCGCCCCAGCCCCCTTACCCGCATCATTGCCCGAGAAGCCTGGAATGCCGGTGGATACGGAGATGACAATGAAGCTCGCGCGTGAAGGTATCCAACTGTCGTTCGACATCGCTGGGAAGGGATCGCCTGAGTTCCTGTTCGTCCATGGCCTTGGCGGAGATCGCACCCACTTTGCGCCACAGATGGAGTACTTCGGTCGGCACGGTCGCGCATTGAATGCCGAACTGCGAGGACACGGCGAGAGCGACAAGCCGCACCAGGACTACTCGATCGAAGGCTTCGCCGAGGATCTCGTCTGGCTGTGTGCCCGGCAAGAGATAACGAAGCCGGTCATCGTGGGCCAAAGCATGGGCGGCAACATGGCACTCGAAATCGCGGCTCGTTACCCGGATTTTCCTGCGGGGCTGGTGCTGCTCGATTCCGGCGTGCTCTTCCCTGCCTCGGCGGGAGCGGTGTTCACCAGCTACCTGGAGGGCCTGCAGGGGCCGAACTTTGCGGACGAGATCCGAAAAATCGTGGCGGACTCCTGTCTGCCGACCGACAGATGCCACGCCCATGTCGAACAGACCTTCCTGGCGACGCCACAGCACGTGCTGGTGTCGACGTTTAGGAGTCTGTTTCCCTGGGATGTGCATCGGGCGGGTCAGTGCGCCCAAGCGTGCCGGGTCCCGGTGCTGTATATCGAAGCGGCTCATCGGCTCGCGGATCTAAACCGCCTTGGCGCACTATGCCCGCAACTGGTTACGGCCAAGGCTGTTGGCTCCGGGCATTTCCTGTCGCTCGAGGTGCCGGAGCAGATCGACGCCATGATCGATCGATTCATCTCGCTTTACGTGCAAAGACGCGAATGAACTTCGCATGTGCGTGAACTGTGCCAACGGCGGCGAGGACACTACATTGGCAGGGCGGATCAAGGTCAGACGAGATCGTGCCGGCACTCAATTCAGCATCGCGACAATCGCCTGGATCTGGTCGGACGCGGTCATCACCAGTCCGTCATATGACGTCTGGCCGTGTGCGGCGGCCTTCAGGATGCATTCGGCCACGGCCGCTTTCAGGCCGAAGACTGACTGATGCGCCGGCACGCTTGCCATCACGGTCTCCAGTGCCTGACGCATCGTGTGAATGAGCTCGGAGCTGTATTGCATCGGCTGTCCTCCGCGGACTCATATTGGGTCGCGTGCCCCTGCTTGCCACTCACAAGCCTGCGATCGCGCTTTGACAACCGCCCATGCATCACCTCGCGCTTCTTTTCACGCGATTGTATCATCCTGCCATGAGCGAATCCGACACGATGCCTGGCGCAGCCGCGGCCGTGCGCAAGATCATCCATATCGACATGGATGCGTTCTATGCGTCGGTGGAGCAGCGCGACAATCCGGAGCTGCGCGGCAAGCCGGTCGCGGTCGGCGGCTCCGCGGAACGCGGTGTCGTTGCGGCAGCGAGCTACGAGGCGCGCAGGTTCGGCGTCCGCTCGGCCATGCCGTCGGTGACGGCGAAGCGGCAATGTCCCGATCTGATCTTCGTCAGGCCGCGCTTCGAGGTCTACAAGGCGATCTCCAGGCAAATCCGCGACATCTTCGCCGAGCACACGCCCGTCATCGAGCCGCTGTCGCTGGACGAAGCCTATCTGGACGTCACGGAAAACCTGCAAAGCATCCCACTGGCGCGGGACATCGCCCTCAGTATCCGCGCGAAGATCAAGGCCGAGACCGGCCTCAACGCGTCGGCGGGCATCTCCTACAACAAGTTCCTGGCCAAGCTCGCGTCCGATCATCGCAAGCCCAACGGCCAGTTCGTGATCTCGCCGGAGATGGGGCCGGCCTTCGTCGAGACACTGCCGGTCGGCAAGTTCCACGGCATCGGTCCGGCGACGGCCGCGAAGATGAACGCGCTCGGCCTGTTCATCGGCCGCGACATCCGTAACCAGTCGCTGGAGTTCATGAACGCCAATTTCGGCAAGTCGGGCGCGTATTATTATTGGATATCACGCGGCGTCGACGAACGCCCTGTGCGCGCCAACCGGATCCGCAAATCTGTCGGCGCGGAGAACACGTTCTCGACCGACCTCGACGCCTTCGACGCGCTTGCCGCCGAGCTCAGGCCTCTCGTCGACAAGGTCTGGCGGCATTGCGAGGCGACCGGCAATCGCGGCCGCACCGTCACCCTGAAGATCAAGTTCGCCGACTTCGAGATCATCACGCGCAGCAGATCGGTCGCGGTGGCCGTTGCCGGGCGCGACGATCTGGAGCGGTTGGCCTGCGGCCTGCTCGAAGCCGAGATGCCGCTGCCCAAGCGCGTCAGGCTGCTGGGAGTTGCGCTGTCCTCGCTCCACGCCGCCGGCGAATCGGAGCCGCAGCTGACGCTGGGCATCTGAACGCGGCGCAAGCTTTCGGCGACGGAGCGCACCAGGCGCGACGAACGGTGGCGGATGTTTCGATCCGCCACCGATGGAGGCAATCGCGCTCGGGTCCGTTCAATGCTTCATATGCTCGAACACCACGATCACGCCGGTCGGTTCGGGCTCATGCGCCATCAGGCGCGTCAGGTCGGAATCGCCCCAATCGGCGAGGCTGACGACCTCGCCGCTCTCGCGGTCGCTGCCGAGCGATCCCGTCGGCTCGAGGACCTTGAGCCCCATCTCGTCGACGAAGAAAGTGTGCTCGCCGAACATGCTGTTGAGCTGCGGCATCGCCGGATGTTCGTCGGGCAGCACCTGAGCGCCGAGTTGGTGGACGGTCTGCTTCACCTGTTCCGATGTGAGCTTCATGAGCTGCTCCGTTGCTGGATCCGGTTGTCATTGAGCCGGGCGGGAGCGAGCATTCCCTGCGCCCTTGTGCGCCTGGCTCAGAGTCCCGAACAGGCGCTGCGGACAAATGTTCCCGCGAAATGTATTTCGTGATCGCGAGTTTCATCGGCCGCGTTCGCAGCACAAGATCGCCACAGGATGCACACGATCGGCCGATCGACGCGCTACCCGCTGCTGTTCTCGCCGACCGACAGCGCGCAGATGCGTGACAGATATGTGTACGGCAGGCCGCTCTCCTCGGCCCAGGCATTGAACTGCGCCTGCACCTTGGCGAGATCGCCCTTCGACTTGACCTCCTCGGCGATGTCGAGACCGGCATCGCGCAGGCAGGCCACCACGTCCTTGGACGTCACGAAGCCGTCCCAGCCGACGAAGCGCAGCAGCATCTGGCCGGTGTTGCCGCCCAGCCGGCTGCCGCGCTTGTTGAGGAGATCGAGCAGGCCGATCTCGTCGGACGACGGCCATTTCGCCAGAAACTTGCCGAAGCTGCCGTGCTCCTTCGCGATCTCCTGCACGAACGCGGCATTGTCCCGCACCGACATGATCTTGGCGCCGTTGCGCACGATGCGCGCATCGCGCAGCAGGCCCTCCCAATAGTCTTCGGGCTGGAAGCTGAGCTTGGCGGGCTGGAAATGCAGGAAGGCCGCTTCAAAGCCGTCCCATTTGGAATCGATCACGCTCCAGGCAAAGCCGGCGCAGAACACCCGCTTGGTCATTTGGGCGAGGATGCGATCGTCGCCGAGCTTGGCCAGCCGCTTGAGGTCCGGCTTGGCGGGCATCAATTTGTCCAGCGCCCTGGGCCCGCCCTTGCGCTTCTCGGCGCGGGCGCGAATGGTCTTGAAGGAGGTCATGTGGACATGCGCTCTCGAGGATGCGCCACGACATCAGAATTCACGCGGCGGGTCCAGTCCCGCGAACATCAGGCGTCCTGATCGCATCGCCGGATCAGGCGAATTTATGTTGATTTCATCTCGGGGTTGCTATTCTGATGCCGTGGTGATGGAAATGATCCTTGTCACCACGACGCCCCTGTCTTCCTTCCCGTCGTCGTCCCCATTGATATGGCGAGCGGCGCGCTTGCTGCTCAGCAAGTGATTGTCTGCTGCGATGTCGTTCGTTTCCCTGGCGTTCCTTTGCTTTGTTCCCGCGACCTTTCTGCTCTATCACGCCACCTCGAGGCTTGCGGTTCAGAACGTCATCATACTGGTCGCTAGCTACGTATTCTACGGCTGGTGGGACTGGCGCTTTCTGCCCCTCCTGGCCGGCATTTCCATCGTCAACTATGCCGCGGCGATCGTCATCGCGGCCTCCAAGCGCGAACAAACCCGAAAGCTCCTGCTCACTCTCGCCATCGCAGCGGCGATGATCGTTCTTGCGATCTTCAAATACTTCAATTTCTTCATCGATTCGTTCTCGATGATCGCCGAGCGCGTAGGGCTTCATCCGAACCTGCCGACATTGCGCATCGTGCTGCCGCTCGGCATCTCCTTCATCACCTTCCAGGGCATCGCCTACGTGGTCGACGTCTATCGCGGCAAGCATGCCGCCGAGAGGGACGTCGTCAAGTTTCTCGCCTTCAAGGCGTTCTTCCCGCAACTCGTGGCCGGCCCGATCGAGCGGGCGAGCAACCTCCTGGATCAATTTTCGGCGCCGCGACGTTTCACGTCCGATCACGCCGAGCGCGCGCTCTGGCTCCTGATCTACGGCTATGCCATGAAGGTCGTGGTGGCAGACAGCCTCGCGCCGATCGTGGACACGCTCTTCATTCCGGAGCAGCCCTTCGGTTGGTCGGTCATCCTCGCCACGCTCGCATTCGGCATCCAGATCTATGCCGACTTCAGCGGATACAGCCTGATCGCCAAAGGCGTCGCGCTGCTGTTCGGCTTCGAGCTGACCTGGAATTTCCGCTACCCCTACTGGTCGGTTTCGATCAGCGAGTTCTGGCATCGCTGGCACATCAGCCTCAGCACCTGGCTGCGCGACTATCTCTACATCCCGCTCGGCGGCAACCGCCGCGGCGAGCTCATCACCAACCGAAACCTGCTGCTTACGATGGCGCTGGGAGGTCTCTGGCACGGCGCGTCATGGACCTTCGTGCTCTGGGGCCTGGTTCACGGCCTGGCCCTCGTGGCCTGGCGCGCGTTTTCCGGCAAGGAGGCGCCGGGCTCGACGGTCGCCCGCGGCCTCGGCTGGGCTCTCACCATGCTGGTGGTGTTCGTGGGCTGGTTCTTCTTCCGCGCGTCCAATTGGAACTTGCTGGTGGGCATGCTCTACGCCCTCGGCAACTGGGAGTGGGCTCCGGTGCACGGCGCCGCCGGTCTCGCGATCCTGTCGCTGTCCGTGCCGCTGATGCTGCTGGAGTGGCAGCTTCGGTCGCGTGGCGACTATTCGATCCTGCAGTGGCCTGCATGGCTGAGATATCCGCTGTTTGCTACGCTGGCGGCGATGACGATCGCCGCCTCCGGACACGTCAATGCCACCTTCATCTATTTCCAGTTCTAGATCATGCCCCTGAAACAGACGATCGAATCGATCGGACAATGGCCGCTGGCAGGTGCGGTATGGATCGTTGCCCGACGGCTCATTCCTCTGGCCGTGCTCACCGCCCTCATCCTCGGCGTTGCACATTACATCCATCAGCAGAGCTTGCATCAATGGTCGCGCGGCATCGAGACCTACATCGTCCTGGAGCAAATCAGGCGCTCGGAGCGGCTGCCTGCGGCCGACCTTGCCTTTCTCGGCGATAGCTCCTGCCTGATGGGGATTCACGTCCCGACGTTGTTGCGGGCATTCCCTGGGTCCGGGATCGAGTCGTTCTGCACCATCGGATTCGTCGGTCCGGATGGCTATGGCGCGATGCTTGAAAAGATGATCGCCCGCGGGCGCCAACCCAGGAAGCTGGTTCTGGTGTTCAACCCGATTCAGTACGAGCGCGATCCGAGGTGGAACGAATGGGTGAGTTTCATCCGGACCAACCGCTTCGAAGTTCCGTCCGGCCTGACGTTTCCAGCCGGTGGCCCGGAGTACATCCGCCTGCTGATGGAGCGAGCGGTCTACAATCCGCTGCCCGGTGGTTACGCGGTGTATTACGGCGGCAAGGACCAGTTCATTTCAACCATTTGGCGCGAGCATGGCAGCGCGATCGATCCCAATCGGATGCTCGATATTCCTTCGCTCGACGCCTACAAGGCCACGCTGGCCGGTCACGTCTTCTTCAAGCCCGATCCCAAGATCAAGCCGTTCGTGATGAACGCGGAATTCGAGAAGGCGCTCGCCTCCTTGTCGGAAACGCTATCGAAGTTCGACCGGTCGAAGGTGTACCTCGTCATCACGCCGGTCAATTCGCTCTATGCCCAAGGCGGTCCACAGAGCTTTCATGCCGAGGCTGGAGAAAGGATCGCCGCCATGCTCGGCATCGACAGATCGCACTTCCTCGATACGCCGGATATGATGCTGGACATCATGTACGCGCACTATCCCTCGCATCTGCATCGATGGAGCCGGATCATCTACACCGAGCAGCTTGCCGAGGCTCTGGCGGGCCGTGGCATCCTGGGAAGGGAGAAGGGCAACTGAAAGACGGCCGGCCCCCGATCGGCTCGGGCGCGGCCCTTTTGCCGCGTCGGCGGGGCCGACAGGGCCGGTTTGCTTCTTGCCTTGGATGCCGGCCGTGGCAATATCCGTCAATTCGCAAGCCTTCCGATTGCTTTGACCTGACGGATTTTCAATGCGCTGCCTGGTCGTGGCCGACTTGCACTATTCGCTGCCTCAGCTCGACTGGCTGGTCAGCGCGGCGCCGCGATTCGACCTCGTGATCTTCGCCGGCGACGCGCTCGACATCGGCTCGATGGTGGATTTCCGCGCCCAGATCGTGGTGGTGAAGAAGTACCTCGCGCTGCTGGCCGCGACGACCCGCGTGATCCTCTGCTCCGGCAATCACGACCTCGACGAGCGCAACGCCGAAGGTGAGAAGATTTCGCGCTGGATCTCGGAGGTGCGCGAGCTCGGCATCGCCTGCGACGGCGACAGCCTTAACGTCGGCGATACCCTGTTCACGGTGTGCCCGTGGTGGGACGGACCTCAGGTCAAGCAACGCCTCGTCGCGCAGTTGCGCGATGCCGCAGCCGTCAGGCCGCAGCGCTGGATCTGGGCGCATCATGCGCCGCCGGCGGATTCACCGACGAGCTGGGGCGGCAAGCGCTTCTTCGGCGACGTCGAGCTGGTGCAGTGGATCATGCAATACCAGCCGTCGATGGTGATCTCGGGCCATGTGCATCAATCACCCTTCATCAGCAATGGATCGTGGTTCGATCGGCTGGGCCAGACCTGGGTCTTCAACACGGGCCTGCAACCCGGCCGTCCGCCGACCTACATCGTGCTCGATCTCGATGCCGACAAGGCGTTCTGGCTGGCGGCCGGCGCGGCGCAGTGGATCGACCTGAATGCGCCGCTGCAGCGGCCCGCCGCCGCCATCGAGGCGCCGCCCGACTGGCTCACATTCTTGGATCGGATTGCCGATCCGAGCCTGGCGAAACCTCAAGCGGCGGCAGGTTGATCATGCTCTGGAGCACCTCGCCGACCATGGCCAGATGCGTACCGTGGCCGGCATATTGCCGCTTCAGATCGGCGAGGTAAGTGTTGGCGACGTTGAGCCGCTGCGCCAGCATTTTTGCGATCAGGAGGGCCACGCCCGGCTCCTTCTCGAGGAACGAGGCGGCATCCTCGAACTCGTAGACGATGGCGTCAGAGCAGGCCCGCACGGTTGCGGTGTGCGGCTGGCCCAGCAGCACGGACATCTCACCCAGCACCGCGCCGGGCTCGGTGACGGTGGCGACCACCATCTCGCCCTTGAGCACCTCGAGCCTGCCTTGCATCAGCACGTAGAGATGGCCGGAGGTGCCCCCCTCGGCGACGATGATCGTGCCGGCGGCAAGCTGCCGCTCCGTTCCGCCGGTGCAATAATCGAGGACTGCACGCATCGTACGAAAGCTCCGTCGCGGGACGATACCCAGCGCCGGAATACTAGAGCACGATCCATGCCGGGCGGCAATCAGCGGGGAGCCGGCGGGCGCGAGGCGCGTCACACCTGGGACAGCGAAGGCACTTCGCCTGGCAGGATCGCCTGCAGACCGCCAAAGCGGCGCTCGCGGTTGTGGAAGGCGGCGAGCGCCTCGGCGAGATCGCCCGCGTCGAATTCGGGCCACATCCGCTCGGTGAAGTGCAGCTCGGCATAGGCGCCTTCCCAAAGCAGGAAGTCTGACAGCCGCTTCTCGCCCGAGGTGCGGATGATGAGATCGACGTCGCGAAGGCCAGCCTCGCCTGTGACCAGCTGCGAGAAGGCTTCGCGGGTGAGGCTGGTCAGCGCGGCCGCCTTCGCCGCGGCATTGAGGATGGCGTCGCGCGCGGAATAATCGACGGCGATGCGCACATGCAGCGCGCGGCCATCCGCGGTGGCCGCCTCGGCGCGCGCGATCGCGGCGGCGATGCCGTCGGGCAGGCGATCGCGGCGGCCGATGACGGAGAGGCGCACGCCGTTCTTGACGAGGCTCTGCACTTCGTTCGCGAGGTAGAAGCGCAGCAAGGTCATCAGCGCCGCGACCTCGGCCTTCGGCCGCCGCCAATTGTCCGTGGAGAAGGCGTAGAGCGTCAGCGTGCCGATGCCCTGCTTGGGGGCGGCCTCGACGATGCGGCGGATGGTCTCGACGCCGGCCTCGTGACCGCGCAGGCGCGACAGGCCGCGCCGCGTCGCCCAGCGGCCGTTGCCGTCCATGATGATGCCGACATGAAGCTTCTCGTTACGGGACGTGATGTCACTTTGCATTGCAAAGTCTCCGGTCAAAAAGGGGGAGGATCAGGTCGAGGCGATACCGAGGCGGCCGAGCGGCGGCGCCTCGCGGCCGGCGGCCTTCGCCGCGTCGCGCACCAGCCGCTCGAGCACGGCGAGATAGTCGAGGAAGCGGCGGCGGCCGGCCTTGGTGAGACGGCAGGTGGTGTGCGGACGGTTGCCCTCGTAGCCCTTGGTCACCTCGACGAGGCCGGCCTCCTGAAGCACGGCAAGGTGCCGGCTGAGATTGCCGTCGGTGAGGCCGCAGAGCTGCTTGAGATCGCCGAATGCCAGCCCCTTGGGATGCGCCATCAGCGACGTCAACAAGCCGAGCCTCGCCTTCTCGTGGATCACGCGGTCGAGCCCTTCATAGGAGAAGGGCGCGCTGTCAGTCTTCGACATCGTTGTCTCCGGAGGCGAAATGCAGAATGGCCGCCATCACCGATTGCCCGATCACGAAGGGCAGCCCCATGGTCCATGGCGACAGCGTGTGGGTTCGGCTCGCGAGCACCACGACCGCGAAGCCGGACACGAAATACCAGGCGCCGGCGAGCGCGACGGTGCGCGGCAACGAGCGGACCGAGGCGAAGATGCCGAGCGACACCAGGATCTGCCACAGGCCCGGCAGCAGCCACAGCGTCTCGCTCGCGAACTTCCACATCACCACCGCGAGCAGAACGCCGGCAACGCCCGCCGGCAGGAACTGCTCGACCGCCTGGTGAATCATCGCGTCGGCGAGACCGGAATGATGGCGTCGCGACCGCGCGCGCATCTCGATGCCGATGATCAGCCCCGAGAGCGCGGCGGCGATGAACCAGCCGATGAAGAAGCCGAGCGGCTCGCCGGTGGGATCATCCAGCAACCAGAACTGCAGAATGGCGGTGATGAGTGCGACGGCGCCGGTCGCAGCCATCGCTGCCGGGCCGTAGCCGCGGAAGGCCGTGCCCGCCGCGATCTGGCTGCGGATCGCCACGATGTCGGCCAGCGCCTTGTCGAGATCGCGCATCGGCACCGCCAAAACCTCGTTCCACCCGGGCATTCGCAGGACAGCTGGTCCCGTTACTTTGTATTGCAAAGTATATGGCACCGCAAAGTAAATGCAAGCCCGAATTGCTGCGGGCAGCCGAAACGATGAGAGCGGACAACTGACGGTTGCGCCTCACCTGCCCTCGCGGATAAGATGGGTGCAAGCGCGTTTGCCGGGGGCTGGTATGTGGTTGAGGTCGTTGGTCGTTGCGTTGGTGTTGCAGCTGAGTGTGGTCGGAGCGAACGCGGCGGGGCCGTTCGGCACCGTCAATGTCGGCAACTGGATCGGCGGCGCGTTCAGCAATGACGAGCCGGGCGCGTTCTCCCATTGCGCGGCGACGACGCCTTACGCGAACGGCGTCATTCTCGTCGTGGGTTACAATGCCACCGGCACCTGGACGCTGGCTTTTGCGAGTCCGAGCTACCGCTTCAACAAGGGCGAGAGCGCCGCGATCGACGTGACCTTCGACGGGCAGGAGCAAGCCAGGCTGTACGCTACGGCGTACCAGTCCAACATGCTCACCGCCGTCATGCCGCTCAAAGTCGTGCGCACCTTTCAGAAGGCGAGCCTCATGGTGGCGACAGCCGGTCGCGCCGTTCTGAATTTCGATCTGACGTCGACCGGGCCGGTGATCGCGGCACTGACCAACTGCGTAAGCAAGGTGAAAGCCGACGGGCTCGACAAGGCGGGCGATTTCACCAAGGGTGCGGCCAAGCCGGCGGCGACGGCGGAGAAGCAGGCGGCACCGCCCTCCGGCGGCAAGCCTGCCCGAGCCAGGAGCGGCACCGGCTTCGTCGTCAGCACGGGCGGGCACATCGTCACCAACCACCATGTGATCGACGGCTGCGTCGGCGACATCAAGGGCAATCTCACCGGCGAAGCCGCAATGGTGCTGCGCGTCGTGTCGAGCGACGCCAACAACGATCTCGCGCTGTTGCAGGCGCCGTCGACGACGACCTTCAAGGACTTCGCCCGGATCCGCGACCGCTCGATCCGCTCCGGCGATTCCGTCGTCGCGATCGGCTTTCCCTATCACGGCATCCTGACGTCGGACTTCAGCGTGACCACCGGCATCGTGAGCTCGCTCAGCGGCATGCGCAACGACTCGCGCTTCCTGCAGATCAGCGCACCCGTGCAGCCCGGCAACAGCGGCGGGCCGCTGTTCGACAACACCGGCCAGGTCGTGGGCGTGGTCACCGGCAAGATCCCGGCCTTGCGCATCGCGGTGGCGACCGGCAACATCCCCGAGAACATCAACTTCGCCATCAAGACCGGCGTGCTGCGCGACTTCCTCGACAATTCGATCGTGCCCTATCAGACCGCCGAGCCAAAGAGCGAGCTCAAGACCACCGACATCGCCGCCAACGCCCGGCCGTACACGATGCTGATCTCGTGCAATGCGACGGAGCAGGCGGACGCGAAGCGGTAGCCATCGGGCAAGGCACACCCTGCATATCACCCTCCGCTGTCATTCCCCGCGAAAGCGGGGAATCCAGTACGCCGCGGCCCATCGATTCAACCACAACTGTCGCGGAGTACTGGATCGCCCGGTCAAGCCGGGCGATGACACATTTGATGTGCGTCGAGCGCCCCCCTCACCCGTGACAGCACGCCGCCTTCGCCGGCTGCGGTTCGTACTGGTCGCGCAGACGCACCCAGTCCATCGGATAGGGCAGGCCTTCCTCGTGACGGCCGAGCGGGGTGAGATCGAGATATTGATAAGCGGCGTTCATCATGTCGAGACCGCGGGCGAAGCAGGAATAGGTATGGAAGATCGCGCCGGCCTCGTCGCGGTAGAACACGCTGATGCCGGGCAGCTCGGGGCCGTACAGCGGCGTGGTCCCGAAATTATACATCGGCTTGCCGGTCGCGACCTCTTCCTGTGAGTACGTCACGCCGTAATCGCGGTTGAAGTCGTTGCGGCCTGAGGAAACCCAGTCGAAGGTCCAGCCCATCCGCTTCTTGAACGCCTCGAGCTTTGCGCTTGGCGCCAGCGAGACCGCAACCATCGCGGTGTCGCGCGCGGCCAAATGCGGCACCATGCGCTCGAACCCATCGGCCCAGAACGAGCAGCTCTTGCACGCCGCCTCCCAATCGGGTGCGAACATCACGTGCTGCACGATGAGCTGCGGCCGGCCCTCGAACAGGTCGCCCAGCGACAGAATGCCGTTCGGCCCGTCAAATTCGTACGCCTTGTCGACCTTGACCCAGGGCAGCCGGCGGCGCTCGTCGGCAAGCCGTTCGCGGGCCTGGGTCAACTCTTTCTCATGGTCCAGAAGGGCCTTGCGCGCGGCGATCCATTGCTCGCGCGAGACGATCTGATGTTGCTGCATGGCGTTCTCCTTGGTCAGGCGACGAAAGCATCGAGCTTGTCGAACAACGAGCTCCAGCCGCGCTGGTGGTTGTCGCGTGCGGTCTCGTCGAAGAACTGGGCGTGATGGAAGATCATCAAGGTGCCGGCGCCATCAGGTTTCAGCGAGATCGTCACCAGCGATTCACGCTCCGGCGTCGAGTGCCAGGCCCAGGTGAAGACGAGAAGCTCGTTCGGCATCACCTCGCGATAACGGCCGCCGGCCTCGAAATATTCGCCGTCATCGCCAGTGAAGCTGATGCGAAACCGGCCGCCGACGCGAACGTCGAGCTCGGCTTTAAGCGTCGCCGGCTTCATGTTCGGCGGCCCGAACCATTGCGCTAGCTGCGCGGCTTGCGTCCAGGCGGCGTAGACCTTTTGCGGCTGCGCGCGGAGCCGGCGCGTGAGCGTGAGGCTTGGTCGTTCTGCCGGGCGTTCGGCGGCGTTGGCGACTGCGTTGGCCATGTCTCTTCCTCCACGAAGGCGGCGAGGCGATCGAGATTGTGGGACCAGAACTGCGCATAGCGATTGAGCCAGTTCATCGCCTGCTCCATCGGTTGCGCGGTCAGCCGGCAGGCAACCGTGCGCCCGGTCTTCTCGCGCACGATCAGCCCGGCATCCGTGAGCACGTCGAGATGCTTCATGATCGCCGGCAGCGACACCGCAAACGGGGCCGCCAGCTCGCTCACCGACAGGCCGTCCTGCTCGCCGAGGCGCGCCAGCAAGGCACGCCGCGTCGGGTCGGACAGCGCCGCAAAAGTCCGGTCCAGCGTCTCGTCCCTATACTTAACCATGTGGTTTAGTATAGACGCGAGCGCGACAGCGTCAAGCCGGAACCCGCAGACGCGGATCCGCACGACTGCGTGATCTGTTGCTGGACGCAGGCTGCATCAACCAAGCAACGCAAAGAAAAAAGCCCTGCCGAACGGCAGGGCTCTCTTCCCGGTCATCACGAGATCGCTACTCGACCTTCAGGCCGGCGAACTCGACGACCTTCTTCCACTTCTCGGTCTCGGCCTTGATCTCCTCGCCGAACGCCTCGGGCGTCTGCACCCGCGGCTCGCCGCCGAGTTCGACCAGGCGCTTGGCCATGTCGGGCTCCTTGATCACCGCGTTGACCTCGGCGTTGAGCTTGGCGATGATCTCCTTCGGCGTGTTCTTCGGCGCGCCCATGCCGAACAGCGCGCTCGCCTCATAGCCCTTCACGGTGTCGGCGATCGGCTGCACGTCGGGCAGCTGCGGCGAGCGTTCCGTGGTGGTGACGCCGATGGCGCGCAGGCTGCCGGAGCGGATGTGCTGGATGATCGAGGGCATGTTGTCGAAGATCACCTGCACCTGGCCGGCGAGCATGTCGGTGATCGCGGGCGCGGCGCCGCGATAGGGCACGTGCTGCATCTTGCAGCCTGTCATGGCCATGAACATCTCGCCGGACAGATGCACCGAGGTGCCGTTGCCGGACGAAGCCATGTTCACCTTGCCGGGATTGGCCTTCACGTACTCGATGAACTCGGCGACGTTCTTGGCCGGCACGTCCTTGTTGACGGTCATCACGTTCGGCACGCGCTGGAACGAGGCGACCGGCGCGATGTCGCGCACGAAGTTGAACTTCAGATTGGCGTAGAGCGAGGCGTTGATGTAGTTGGCCGGATTGACCAGCTGCAGCGTGTAGCCGTCGGGCTCGGCATTGATGACCGATTCGGTCGCGATGTTGTTTCCGGCGCCCGGCTTGTTCTCGATCACGAATTGCTGGCCGAGCTTTTCCGACAGCCGCTGGCCGATCAGCCGTGCCAGGATGTCGGTGGCGCCGCCCGGCGGATAGCCCACCACCCATTTCACCGGACGGGCCGGATAATCGGCGGCAAGGGCCTTCGACAGCGGGGTGGCGGCAAGCGGACTGGCGGCGAGCAGGCCCAGCGCGGTACGGCGAGTGATCATCTCAAGGGTTCTCCCAGTGTTGTTCTTGAAGGTCGGATGGCTTGAAGGCCGCGTGGCCGCGGTTGTAACAAAGCTGGCCGCGGGCGGAAAGTGCGCGGGGCACTTCACGACGAAAGGATGAGACATGACGGTCAAGGTTCATGCCCTGGATCATCTCGTGATCAATGTCACCGATGTCGCGGCAAGTGCTGCGTGGTACGGCAAGATTCTCGGCATGGATGTCAAGCTGTTCGATCCCGGCGGCGGCAAAGCGCCGCGGACTTTCCTTGAATTCGGTAACCAGAGGATCAACGTCCGGCAACGCGACGCCGACAAGGTGGAGTGGTTCACCGCGGACCACCCGACGGCGGGCAGCGAGGACCTGTGCTTTCTCACTTCCGCCACGCCGGACGAGGTGGTGGCGCATTTGCGGGCACATGGCGTCGCGATCGAGGAAGGCCCGGGCCCGAGGCAAGGCGCCCGCGGCACGCTGCGCTCGGTCTATTGCCGGGATCCCGATGGCAGCCTGATCGAGATCTCGTCGTACGAGGATGGTAGCCGGTAGGACCTCCGCTTCCCGCCCCAAACACCGTCATTGCGAGCGAAGCGAAGCAATCCAGAATCCCTCCGCGGAACCAGTCTGGATTGCTTCGTCGCAAGGGCTCCTCGCAATGACGGTGGAGAGAGCTCGGCCCTCTCCCCCGATTTGCTTCACGCCTCATCCGATGGCAGGAAGACGCAATCATCAAAAGACAGCCGCCAGCAAGATGCAGGCTGCACCGGGAGGAGCCATGCCAGTTCAACAGACCACAGCCGGAATCCTGGGCCCGTTCGATGGGCTCGACGTGCCCTGGCTCTTGAAGATGCGCGCCGAAATCCGCAGCTCACATCCGTTCCTGATCTGGGCGCCGTTCGATGCGCCGGCGCGGCGCTGGAGCTACGGCGAGTTTCACGAGCGGGTTGGCGCGCTCGCGGCCGGGCTCGCCAGGCGCGGCGTCAAGCCGGGCGAATATGTGCTCATTCATCTCGACAATTGCATCGAGGCGATGCTGGCCTGGTTCGCCTGCGTCGAGCTGGGCGCCGTCGCGGTCACCACCAACACCCGCTCGGCGCCGGCCGAGATCGCGTATTTCGCCGATCATTGCAGCGCGGTCGCCGCGATCACGCAGCCGGCCTATGCGGACATCGTCGCGCAGAACTGCCGCAACATCCGTTGGCTGGCGGTGACTTCGCACGATGCGGGCGCGGCGCCCGCGCAAGGGGTGTCGCGCGGCGACAGCTTCGAATCGCTGTTCGCCGACAGTGCCGATCGTCCCCGGCGCGCGACCGATCCGCTGGCGCCATGCAGCGTGCAATACACTTCGGGCACGACGTCGCGGCCCAAGGCGGTGCTGTGGACCCATGCCAACGCGCTGTGGGGCGCCAAGATCAACGCCGCGCATGAGGACCTGCACGCCGGCGACGTGCACCAGGCCTACTTGCCGCTGTTCCACACGAATGCCCTCGCCTACTCCATGCTGGCAACGCTGTGGGTCGGGGCGACTTGCGTGATCCAGCCGCGCTTCTCGGCCAGCCGGTTTTGGGGCGTCGCACGCGAGCATGGCGCGACCTGGACCTCGACCATCCCATTCTGCACGAAGGCGCTGCTCGAGCAGGAGATCCCGAAGGACCACAAGTTCCGCCTGTGGGGCACCGCCATCAACGAGCCGCCGGCCTTTGCCGCGTTCGGCATCAAGATGATCGGCTGGTGGGGCATGACCGAGACCATCACCCACGGCATCGTCGGCGAGGTCGACCAGCCCAACATCCCGATGTCGATCGGCCGCGCCGCGCCCGAATATCAGATCCGCATCACCAACGACGACGGACGGCCGACGGAGGTCGGCGACACCGGCAATCTCGCGATCAAGGGCATCCCGGGCCTGTCGCTGTTCGCCGAGTACCTGCACAACGAGAAGGCCACGCGCGAGAGCTTTGACGAGCACGGCTTCTTTCTCACCGGCGACCGTGTCGAGCGGCTCCAGAACGGCTTCATCAAGTTCGGCGACCGCGCCAAGGACATGCTGAAGGTCGGCGGCGAGAACGTTGCGGCCTCCGAGATCGAGCAGGTGATCGCGCTCGTGCCGGGCGTGCGCGAGGCCGCGGTGGTGGCGAAGAAGCATCCGATGCTGGACGAGGTGCCCGTGGTCTTCATCATCCCGCAGGACGGCGTCGCGGGCGCTGCGCCCGATCTGCATGATCGCGTGATGGAAGCCTGCCGCAAGGGCCTCGCCGACTTCAAGCTGCCGCGCGAGATCAGATTCGTCGACGACATGCCGCGCTCGACGCTGGAGAAGGTGGCGAAGGCGGAGCTGCGGAAGATGGTGGGGTGAGGCGCGCGAAGACAGTTCACCCGTCATTGCGAGCGAAGCGAAGCAATCCAGCGTTCCTCCGCGGAGGCAGTCTGGATTGCTTCGTCGCTTCGCTCCTCGCAATGACCGAGGTTGGAGGGATCCTTATCCTAGAACGACCCCAGCGCGACCGGGCGGAACGCCTGCAGCAGCTGCTGGTCGAGCTTGCCGCCCATGCCTTCCATCATCGTGAAGGCGCGGGAGTGGGTGAAGGGCATGCGGTAGGCGCGCTTCTCGACGAGCGCGGCGTAGATGTCGACGATCGTCGTCAGCCGCACGATGTCGCTGATCTGGTTCGACGACAGGCCGTTCGGATAGCCCGAGCCGTCGAGGAATTCGTGGTGATGCAGCACCACGTCCAGCATCTCCGGCGGGAAGCTGCCTTGGGCGGCGAGCGCGTCATAGCCGCGGCGCGGATGCTGGCGGACCTCGGCCATCTCCTCGTCGGTGAGCTTGCCGGGCTTGTCGAGCAGCCAGGCCGGAACGAAGGCCTTGCCGACGTCGTGCAGCAGCGCGGCGCGGACGAGGCGGCGCTGGTCGTCCTCGCGCATACCGAGATGCTGGGCGAAGGCGACGGCGAAGCCGGTGACGAACAGGCAGTGGCGATAGCTGCCGACATGATGACAGCCCACCGTGGTGAGCCATTCACGCAGCGAGGAATGCTTGATCGCCTTCAGGATCTTGCTCTCGGCGGCGATGACGTCGTCGAAGGTCAGGGGCACGCCGAGCGGCAGCTTCTCGAACATCTTGGTCAGCACCGCATGCGCCGCCTCGACGCCGCGGTTGAGCGTCTTGCCGCGATCGGTGGCGTCATAGGCGGCGGTGTCCGGGAAGGCGGCGCGGATGCGCTGCAGGATGGCCTCGGCCTGAAGTGGCCGCGAGATGGTGTCGGTGGCCCCGAGCGCCCAGGCCTGCATGGTGCCGTGATGCAGGGCGTCCGCGAGCACGAACAGCCGCGGCATCGAACGATAGGCATCGCCGCGCAGCTTGTTGCGGACCCGCTGCACGCTCTCGGGCGAGCGCAGGTTGATGTCGACCACGAGGCCGGAGAGATCGCGCGCCGGCTGGGTGGGGATCTCCTCGGTCTTCACCGTCGAGACGTCGCCGACCGCTTTCAAGATGCTGGCGAGCTCGCTGCTGCCGTCGCTGCGATCGGAGGCGAGCAGAAGCCGGCGTTTGGCGGCGGATTTGGCTGTGGCGTTCATGGCTTCCCCACAAGGACCGGGAACTCGGGCGTATTGGCCGATGAGCCTAAGCCGGATCAGGTTCTCTGGCCCTTAAGAGGCGTGCTCAATGGAGGCTTGGGGAATTGCACGCAATTTTAGGGATTGGGTTCCGGGAGGGGGAGCCTCAAAAGCGAGAAAACAACCCCATGCACAGTAGAGCGGGCATTGATAACACAGGGGAATTTCTACAGGCCGCCTCCGCTGTCGTCGCCCGGCTTGACCGGGCGACCCAGTACGCCGAGACGGCGAGCTGGAACCGAGATGCCGCGGCGTACTGTATGCCCGCTTTGGCGGGGCATGACAGTGAGGGTGGGAGGCGGCTCCAAAAACAGATCCGCCGGAGGTTGCCCTCCGGCGGACCATTTGATTCTGCAATCGCGGCTCGGCTTACGCCTTCATGCTCGCCTTCACGGCCTCCGCCGTGATCGGTAGCGCCCGGACGCGGGCGCCGCTGGCATTGTAGATGGCGTTGCCGATGGCCGGCGCGACCACGGTGACCGCGGGCTCGCCGACGCCGGTCGCCTTCTCGCCGTTGGCAATCACGGCAACCGCGACCTCGGGCGTCTGGCTCATGCGCAAGGGCGTGTAGCTGTCGAAATTGGTCTGCTCGATGCCACCGTCCTTGAGTGTCGCCTTCTCGTACATCGCCAGCGACAGACCCCACAACGCCGCACCCTCGACCTGGGCGCGGATATTGTCGGGATGCACCTGCGTGCCGACGTCGGTTGCGACCGTGAGCTTCTTCACGGTCACCTCCCCCGACGGCGCGACGGCGACGTGAGCCACGCACGCCGTCCAGCTCGCGGTCGCGCGCTCCTGCGAGGAGACGCAGGCGACGCCCATGCCCTCGCCTTTCGGCAATTGCTTGGTGCCGTAGCCGGACAGTCCCATCGCGGCGAGCAGCGTGTTGCGCAAGCGCTGCGCGCCGCCGTCGTTCTTGCCGGCGCCGTCGAGCAACGAGATGCGGAACTGCGCGGGATCCTTGCCCGTCGCTGCCGCGATCTCGTCGATCATGCTTTCGACGGCCCAGAAGGTCCAGCCGGGCGCCACCGAGCGAAGCTGGCCGGATGGCGTGGCGTTGTGCGCGAGCTCGTTCTTGATCGCGCGCACATAATGGTTGGGCACGGTGTAGAAGAAGTCCGCGCCATTGACCGTGAACGAATCAAGCGGGCCCTTCTTGTCGACCGAGGGCGTCAGGAAATCGGGGATTCCCCAGCGCGCGGTCGGCCAGGCCGAGACCACGTCGTGGCTGATCGCAACGAGCTTGCCATCGCCGTCCACGCCGGCCTTGACCTTCTGGTAGGTGAGCGGACGCGAGAAATCCATCGTCATGTCGTTCTCGCGCGAATAGATCACCTTCACCGGCTTGCCGACCGCCTTGGCCGCCTGCACCGCCGGAATCATCATGTCGGCATCGAGCCGCCGGCCGAAGCCGCCGCCCAGCCAATGCTGATGCATCACGACGAATTTCGGATCGATCCCGGCAGCGCCCGCCGCGATCGCACCGGAGCGCGTCGCGAACTGGTTGCCGGAATAGATGTGCAGGATGTCGCCCTTGAACTCCGCAGTGGCGTTCATCGGCTCCAGCGGCGCGTGGATGTTGATGCTGGTGGTGTACTCGGCCTCGACCACTTTCGCCGCCGTGCCGAAGGCAGCATTGGGATCGCCGTCCTTGACGAAGAACTGGCCGGAATCCTCCAGGCCCTGCAACCGCTTGGCCTCGTCGAGCAGCGACTGGCTCGACAGCTTCGCGTTCGGACCCGCGTCATAGGCGATCTTCAGCGCCTGTGCCGCCTTCTTGGCGTTGGCGTAGGTGCCGGCGACGGCAACGACCCAGCCCGACGTCGTTGCGGTCTTGTCGTCGAGCGTGACGGCCTTGATGAAGCCCGGCACTTTCTTTGCCGCGCTGTCATCGACCGATTTCACCGTGGCGCCGAAGCGCACCGGCGGCGTGACCACCGCGCCATAGACCATGCCCGGCAACATCACGTCGATGCCGTACTTGGCCGTGCCGTTGGTCTTGGCGGGGATGTCGAGCTGCGGTACCGACACGCCGATCATGGTGTATTGATCGGGTGTTTTCAGCTTGAGTGCCTTGAGCTCGTCCGGCGTGAAGGTCTTCGTCGCCTTGCCGCTTTTCACGACATCGGCGAACGACATCTGCTTCTTCGACTTCGGATGCACGATCATGGAATCGCGCACCACCAGCTCCGATGCCGGCACGCCCATGGCGGCGGCAGCACCTTCCGTCAATGCGATCCGCCCGGCTGCACCGGCCCGGCTCATCGCCTCGAAGTTCATCATGGTCGACCAGCTGCCGCCGGTGATCTGTGCGCCCAGCACGGGATCGTTGAACTTGGGATCGTTGGAGGCGAGCTGCACGCGCATGTCGCTCCATTTCGCGCCCAGTTCCTCGCAGACGATCTGCGCCATGGTGGAGGCGATGTGCTGGCCCATGTCGGCCTTGCCGCAGGTCACGGTCACGAGCCCGTCCGGCGAGATCGCGTACCAGACGCTCGGCTCGAAATTGGCCGGCGCGGCGGCTGCCGATTCGATGCCGGGCACGCCGGCATAGCCGAGCACGAGACCGGTCGCGGCGGTGCCGACGAGGAAGGAGCGGCGGCTGAGATCCGTCGCCTCGGGTGTCACGTTCTTCACATGCTCGTTCATGTGGGCCTCCGCTCGTTGGAGGTGGCGGATGCGGTGCGCATCTCGGATGCGGCGCGCATGATCGCCTTCTGGATCCGCGAATAGGTCATGCAACGGCAGAGATTGCCGTCCATATGGGCGACCACCTCTTCCTTGGTCGGATTGGGATTCTTCGCGAGCAGCGACGCCGCCTGCATGATCTGCCCGGACTGGCAATAGCCGCATTGCGGCACCTGCTCGGCGATCCAGGCCTTCTGCAAGGGATGATCGCCCTTGGCGGAGAGACCTTCGATGGTGGTGATCTTCTTGCCGGCGACGTCGCCGACCATGGTCTGGCACGAGCGCACGGCTTCGCCGTTGACGTGGACGGTGCAGGCACCGCACAGCCCGGCACCGCAGCCGAACTTGGTGCCGGTCATCTGCAATTGCTCGCGGATCGCCCAGAGGAGCGGCGTGTCGTTCGCCGCATCCACGGACAGACTCCGCCCGTTGATGGTGAGAGTTGGCATAGGCGTCTTCCCCTGCCGGTGCATGAAGCCGCTTACGGCGGCAACTTGAATGGCGGACGCCCACCGGGCTAGCGTCAACCTTGCCCGCGAGCATGATCGCGTTCCGGCGCGGAGGCAAATGCAATTTGGAACGAGTCGAAAAAACGTCCGCCACACTCGCCCGTTGTGCGCCGCGCCAAGGGCCGCGACGCAGCCACTGGACACAACAGCGCGTGCGTCAGGCATGCGTGCCATCGCGTTCGAGCGGTTTCTTCGAGGTAACTTGGCGAGCTAGAGTGCAGCCGCACGCAAACCCTTACCCTCCCCTGGAGGGGGAGGGTGAAGCACCGAGTTAGTGGCGAGGAAAAGAAAGGGCGGGAAACAATGCCAAGGATAAACCGGGACGGCGTCGGGATCTACTACGAGGTTCATGGCAACGGGCCGCCGCTGCTGCTCACGCACGGCTATTCCTCGACATCGGCGATGTGGCATGGGCAGATCGATGCGCTGGCCAGGGATCACCAGCTGATCCTGTGGGACATGCGCGGTCACGGCCAGTCCGATTATCCCGACGATGCGAACGCGTACAGCGAAGCGCTGACGATCGCTGACATGGCGGCGATCCTCGATGCGGTTGGTGCGAAGCGCGCCATCATCGGCGGGCTTTCGCTCGGCGGCTACATGTCGCTCGCGTTCTATCGTGCACATCCGGAGCGGGCCCGCGCGCTGCTGATCATCGACACCGGCCCCGGCTTCAGGAAGGACGATGCGCGCGAGGCCTGGAACGCGCGGGCGCTTGCCACCGCAGAGCGGCTCGACCGCGAAGGCCTCGACGTGTTGAAGGCGGCGACGCGCGAGCGCGCCACCGCGCGCCATCGCAACGCCAGGGGACTGGCGCTTGCCGCGCGCGGCATGCTGACCCAGCGCGATGCGCGCGTGATGGAGCTGTTGCCCGACATCCGGGTGCCCAGCCTGATCGTGGTTGGCGCCGACGACACGCCGTTCCTCGCCGCGTCCGACTACATGGCGGCAAAAATCCCCGACGCACAAAAGGTCGTGATCCCCGCCGCCGGACACGCCGTCAACATCGATCAACCCCAGGCTTTTGTTGACGCGGTCGCGCCTTTCCTGAAGAACTTGCCGGCATAGGGCGATCGAGCAGGGACACAGGCGATGAAGCTGATGATGCTGGCTGCGGGCACGATGCTGCTGTCGCTATCTGTGCAGGCCGAGCCGATCGGCGCCGTGCCGCCGCGCCAGCCCTTCGTCACGACCTTGTCGAACAACATTCCGCTCGCCTTCGGCATGGATGCCGAACAGACCGCACGCGCGCTCGGTCAGCCGCTGCAATATGTGCGGGGACGTCCCGGCCACGAGATCTATCTCGCTTTGCGCAACATCGGCGGCAGCCGCCTGATCCCCTCTCGCCACCGCCTGTTCCTGCAATTCCGTCACGGACGGCTGGCCGGATGGAAGGAGGATTACGGCGAGAACTGGATGTGGGAGTAGGTGCTGCGCCTCATCCTGAGAGAATGCGAAGCTATCGCTAGGATTGAGGTTCTGGCTGGCGGACAATGGCCCTACATCATACTCCGTCATTGCGAGCGCAGCGAAGCAATCCAGGCTGCTTCCGCGGAGGGATTCTGGATTGCTTCGCGGAGCCTGTCATCGGGCCGCGCTTTGCGCGGACCCGGTGGCTCGCAATGACGGTGTTGAAGCAGCGAGCTCTCATCTATGACCGTCATCCTGAGAGCCTGAGTTCGTAACAACCAAGAAGGACAACCCGCATGGGACAAGACATCAAGCTGACGGCCTCCGACAATTTCCAGCTCGGCGCCTATCGCGCCGACCCCGCCGGCACGCCGAAGGGCGCGGTGGTGGTGATCCAGGAGATCTTTGGGGTCAATCACCACATCCGCTCGGTCTGCGACCGCCTTGCCGGGGAAGGCTATGTCGCGATCGCGCCGTCGATCTTCGACCGGACGGCGCCGAACTTCCAGTCGGGCTATTCGCCCGACGAGATCGCGGAGGCGCGCAAGTTCGTGGCCAGTCCGGACTGGGCGGCAATGCTGCGCGACACGCAAGCTGCGATCGATGCGGTGAAGAGCACCGGGCCCGTGGGCATCATCGGCTTTTGCTTAGGGGGCAGCATCGCTTTCGTCGCGGCGACGCGATTGACCGGCCTGAAGGCCGCGATCGGCTATTACGGCGGCGCCGTCGTGCGCTTCGCCGACGAGACGCCGAAGGTGCCGACCCAGCTGCATTTCGGCGAGAAGGATGCGGGCATTCCGCTCACCGACGTCGAGACCGTCAAGGCGAAGCGGCCCGAGGTCGAAGTCCACATCTATCCGGGCGCCCAGCACGGCTTCCATTGCGACGAGCGCGCCAGCTACGACAAGGCCAGCGCCGACATCGCCTGGCCGCGCAGCATGGCGTTCTTCGCGAAGCATTTGAAATAGAGTGCGGGTTTCTCCACCGTCATTCCGGGGCGCGCGCAGCGCGAGCCCGGAATCCATCGAGCGTCAGCGCTTGTGGATGAATGGATTCCGGGCTCGCCACTTCGTCGCGCCCCGGAATGACAGAAGGAGAGAACCCTAGAACCAGCGCTCGCCGACGAACACGGTGTCGCCCGGTGCGAGCGGCGTGCCGAGCGGAACAACCGCGCGCATGGCGCCGCCGTTCTCGCTGTGCGTGACCGTGACCACGTCGCGCTTGGCGCGCGGGGAGAAACCGCCGGCGATGGCGACCGCGCTCTCGACCGTCATGTTCGGCACGTAAGGATATTGGCCGGGCGCAAGGACCTCGCCGAGGATGAAGAACGGACGATAGGTCTCGATCTCGACCGCCACCGAAGGTTCGCGGATGTAGCCGTTGCGCAGGCGTGCGGCGATCTCGCCGGCCAGCCCTGCCGTGGTGCGGCCGCGGGCCGGCACCGCGCCGATCAGCGGCATGGTGATGGAGCCGCCGGCATCGATCGCATAGCTGTTGGTGAGACCTTCCTGGCCATAGACCACGACGCGAAGCTTGTCGCCGGCGTCGAGATGGTAGGAGGCGCCATTGCGCACCGGTGCCGCCATCGGCGCGGCGTAGCCGACCGGCATCGGTCCGGGCGAGGCGGCAAAGGAATTGCTGAAGGCTGCGATGGCGCCGCCGCCGTTGCTGGCCACGGCGACCGGCTGCGGCGCGCCGTAGGGCTGGCCGTAGGCCATGGAATCGAGATCGGGACGAGGCTGCACCATCGCGACGGGGGTTGCGGTCTGCATGCAGCCGCCCAGGGCGAGCGCGGCGGACGCTGCCAAGGACGCCAAGTTCGACCATCGAAACGCGCGTGCAAACGGCACCGGACCCATCCCTCGAAACGAGACAGCTCCACTGATGCACCGGGTATGGTTAATAAAGCGTTGAGTGGAGGGATGACGGTGCCACCCTCCCCTGGAGGGGGAGGGTCGATCGCGCGCAGCGCGAGCGGGGTGGGGTGACGGTCTTTCCGCGACGAACAGTGCCCGAGTGGAGAGATCACCCCACCCCGTCACGCAATCTCGCTTCGCTCGATCGCGTGCCGACCCTCCCCCTCCAGGGGAGGGTAAGCAAGACACGTCGTTTAGCTCACGCGCTCACGCCAAGGCCGATCGGGCAGGACACGCCGGTGCCGCCCAGGCCGCAATAGCCGGCGGGATTCTTCGCCAGATATTGCTGATGGTAGTCCTCGGCGAAATAGAACGCACCGGCGGGCGCGATCTCGGTGGTGATGGCACCGAGCCCCTTCGCTGCGAGCGCCTTCTGATAGAGCGCCTTCGACTGCTCGGCCGCCTGCTTCTGCGCATCGGAAGTGGTGTAGATCGCGCTTCGGTATTGCGTGCCGACGTCGTTGCCCTGGCGCATGCCCTGCGTCGGGTTGTGGCTTTCCCAGAAAGTCTTCAGAAGCGTCTCGTAGGAGATCTTGTTCGGATCGAACACGACCAGCACCACTTCGGTGTGGGCGGTGCGGCCCGAGCAGACCTCCTCATAGGTCGGGTTCGGCGTGTGACCGCCGGCATAGCCGACGGCCGTCACATAGATGCCCTCGCGAAGCTGCCAGAACTTGCGCTCGGCGCCCCAGAAGCAGCCTAAGCCGAACAATGCCTGCTCGAGACCGGCGGGATAAGGCGGCTTCAGCTTTGCGCCGTTGACGAAATGGGTGGTCGCGGTCGGGATGGCCTGCGCACGGCCCGGCAGCGCGTCAGCTGCGCTCGGCAATGCAGTGGTCTTGCGCACGAACAGCATGATGGATCTCCGAAGCGAGCGCATGCCTGAGCCAGTCGGGAGACCAGGCGCGTGCTCGCGATGAGGTGGGAATATAGGGCTCTACGCGGCAAGAGGCAGCGCTGTTACGCGGCGGCCGGCGGAACTTGAAAGCTCAATCCCGGGAATAGCCGATCAAGGGCTTGCGCGGGCGGAACAGGATCATCAGGAGGATGCCCAAAATGCCGAGGACGGCGAAGACCGGCTGCTCCAGCACCAGGCGGATCACCGAGGTCCAGAGCCAAGGCGCCTTGGCCTCGACCCAGGTGCGGAAGGCCGATTGGCTGGCCTGATTGATGTCGTTCCAGAACTGGCCGAAACGGGTGAATTTGAGGGTCTGGTCGGCCACCCAGCGGGCGCCGTCATAGACCATGAAGATGAACCCGCCGGCGAGCAGCAACAGCCCAATCAGTCGGAAAAAGCCGCGGATCATGCCTCACCTACGATGGTCGCCCGACCGGACGACCTTGCGAAACGATGCCAGCCAATAGCCGGGCGACGGCAGAAATTCAACCTCTTCAGGGCGTTACGGCACCAAACCGGCCCGCCAAAGGCGCGTTTCCAGCCCCCGAAAGCGTTGACGGTGCGAAAGACCCTCTCTATAAGGGCGCCAACTGGCGGTGGGCGCAATCCCGCCGCCGCTGTTCTTTGAGCAGTTGCAGGCCCCTTGGGCTTCAGGACTCTCTCGAGCTTGAAGTCACCGTGGAGCCTCAGAGACAGCCGCGAGGCGGTCGCTCATGTTCCGGGAACGGCCCAGCAACCGAACACCCTAAATCCGAGCGTCGATTACGCGGTCAAGCAAGCCGGCGCTACCCGACCAAGACGCGACCGGTACCCGCAAAGGACATTGAGACCATGGCCAATACCACTTCCGCCAAGAAAGCGACGCGCAAGATCGCCCGCCGCACCGCCGTCAACAAGTCGCGCCGCACCCAGATGCGTGGCGCCGTGCGCACTGTCGAGGAAGCCATCAAGAGCGGCGATCGCGCCGCTGCCGTGAAGGCACTCGCGACTGCCGAGCCCGCCTTGATGCGCGCCGCCCAGCGCAACATCATTCACAAGAACAACGCCAGCCGCAAAGTCTCGCGCCTCACCGCGCAGATCGCCAAGCTCGCGAAGTAAATCTTGCCAAGTCATCTTGGTGACATCGTCTGATCGGTCGATCCGGTCAGCGCGTCAAAAAGCCCGGCCTCACGCCGGGCTTTTTTGTTGGCTGTCATAATTTCACGCCAGCAGTCACGCGAGGCTCACGCCTCGCTTGGACGATTTAAATCGTCTGCGTCAGTTTTCGTTCCGTAGTTCTACCTGCCGATGTTCTGCAACAGTGGAAACTTCACTGCGTTGCAAAAACCCCTGTGCCGCGGGCGCGAATTGAATCGGTGGCCGATGAGAGTTCTGCACACCGTAGATTCACCGGAACGCGAGCGAGTGTGGAGTTACCCTGCAAAACGAGTCTCGAAAAGCGATGACTCGATAATCACTTATCTACATAGCAGCGACAAGCATTTGGAAAATTCGCCCGCACGTCGGGCGCATGACGAATTTATAAAAAAAATTTGGCGCTGAACGAGAATTGTCACATGACGCGCGGCCTTCTCGATTCTGTGCACGGATTCAAAAACTTGCTTCGGAGCCTGTGAACAACTCCTGTGCGGCATTAACCGAGGTCAAGTTTTTTGACGCCTCAACTGTGAATCAATTTCGTTGCGAGTCTTTCCGCTTAGTGTATTCCTTAACCCAGTCAGCGGCGCCCACGATCTTGAGACCAGCGCGGTTTAGGAAACGGGGCGAACGTGCAGATCGGCGGCGGTAGGCACGTAGGCGACGCTTCAACAAGTGATGTCGGTTCAAAACCCACAGCAATGTGGGAATGGTAGCTCTTTGTCTGAATGTCTCCAAGCGGGATCTCCTCGCTCGCGCCAAGCGCAAATGAGAGACATCGCGAAGTTACCCCGGCACGCAAGGTGGCGAAGTCGAGCGGACGACGAGTACATTGGGCAGACATCCGCGACAGGAGTACGGCGCGGTTGTCTTCAGGACACGCAGGACCTTGTCGTGAGCGATCACGGCAGGACGGGGAGGTATCATGTCTTACGGACTCAGCGCGGTATTGCAGCACGTTTCTTTTTCCAACGATGCCGTTTCAGCCCCGTCGGATCTCCAGCCTCCCGCGTGTGACGGAGCGCCGAGTACGCGCTGACCTCGCGACCCCTCCATCTCTGACATCGCTGATCTGACCCGCGGCGTTCGCGCCGAACGGTCGAGCCATGCCCGACGATGGACTCGCTCGAGGTCGCGCCAGTTCAGGGTGCGTGGCAAGAACCCTGCATGGCGCTCACAACGCAACTATATCTCTCAAGAGAAGTTTTCTGACGATGACAATGGAACAGGATCGCTGGTCACGCGTGAAGGGTCGGTTGCGCTCGAGCGTTGGCGAGGACGTCTACACGAGCTGGTTTGCACGCATGGATCTGGAAGGCGTGCAGGACGAGAGCGTGCGGCTGTCGGTGCCGACGCGGTTCCTGAAGAGCTGGATCCAGGCCCATTATGCCGAGCGCGTGCTGTCGTGCTGGCAGGCCGAGATGCCGGAAGTGCATCGCATCGACCTCACGGTGCGGTCCGCCGTGCGTCCGACGGCGCAGCCGAAGGAAGCGCCCGCGCCGGTCGAGGCGCGCCGCGCGCCGACGCCGGAATTGCGCTCGACCGCGACCGCGCCGGTCTCGGCCAATCACGACGCGCTCGGCGGCTCGCCGCTCGATCCGCGCCTGACCTTCGCGAGCTTCGTCGTCGGCCGCTCCAACACGCTGGCCCATGCGGCCGCGCGCCAGGTCGCCGAAGGACGTCGCGGCGACCCCGTGATGTTCAACCCACTCTACATCCATGCCGGCGTCGGCCTCGGCAAGACGCATCTGTTGCAGGCGGTGACCTGGGCCGGCAATTCCGGCAACGAGCGCAAGGTGCTGTATCTCACGGCGGAAAAATTCATGTACGGCTTCGTCGCCGCGCTGAAGACGCAGACGGCGCTGGCTTTCAAGGAAGCGCTGCGCGGCATCGACGTGCTGGTGATCGACGACCTCCAGTTCCTGCAGGGCAAGTCGACGCAGGCCGAGTTCTGCCACACGCTGAACGCGCTGATCGACGCCGGCCGCCAGGTCGTGATCGCGGCCGACCGTCCGCCGTCCGATCTCGAAAGCCTGGATGACCGCGTGCGCTCGCGGCTCGCCGGCGGGCTCGTGGTCGAGATGGGCTCGCTCGGCGAGGAACTGCGCCACGGCATCCTGAAATCGCGCGTCGCGGCGGCCCGCGCCCATCATGCGACGTTTGAGGTGCCCGAGGAGGTGCTGCACTATCTGGCGCGCACCATCACCCATAACGGCCGCGACCTCGAAGGCGCGATCAACCGCCTGCTCGCGCATTCCAAGCTCAACAACCGGCCGGTGACGCTGGAGATGGCCGAGCACGAGGTGCGCGACCTGGTGCGGCCGCAGGAGCCCAAGCGGATCAAGATCGAGGACATCCAGCGCGTGGTGGCACGGCAATATAATGTCAGCCGCTCCGACCTGCTCTCCTCGCGCCGCACCGCCAACGTGGTGCGCCCGCGCCAGGTGGCGATGTATCTCGCCAAGACGCTGACCCTGCGTTCGCTGCCCGAGATCGGCCGCCGCTTCGGCGGACGCGACCACACCACGGTGCTGCACGCCGTGCGCAAGATCGAGGCGCTGGTCTCCAAGGACACCGCTCTGTCCGAGGAAGTGGAATCGCTGAAGCGCCAGCTTCAGGAATAAAGGCCTAGGGCTCCCGCCCTGCTCCCGCCGCCCCGGCTCGCCCTGGGCGGCGGCCTTCGTTTGGGGCGGTAAATCGTGGGGAACTGGCCCCGATCCCTTGAATCGCCGGGGCATCCGCGGCACCTTGCGCGACCCAGGCGGCTTTGGTCATATCGGCAGGAATGATCCGGCCTTGCGGGGTCTTCGATGCCGTGGCGCGCGTCCCGCCGCCCGGCCTTCTCAACGCTGTGTTTTCCTTGGGGATCGGGCGAGTAGTGCAATGAAGGTTACGGTCGAACGCGCGCAATTGCTGAAGTCGCTGGGCCATGTCCACCGCGTGGTCGAGCGCCGCAACACGATCCCGATCCTCGGCAACGTGCTGGTGCGCGCCGAGAACGCGAAATTGTCGCTGAAGGCGACCGACCTCGACCTCGAGGTGACCGAGACGCTGCCGGCGGAAACCGCGACCGCGGGCTCCACCACGGTGCCGGCGCATATGTTCTACGACATCGTGCGCAAGCTGCCGGACGGCTCGCAGATCGTGCTGGAGGCCGACGGCGACCGCGCGGTGCTGGCAATCCGCGCCGGCCGCTCCCGCTTCACGCTGCAGACGCTGCCGGAGAATGATTTCCCCGATCTGGCGGCCGGCGACATGTCGCACTCGTTCTCGCTCGCCGCCAAGGACGTCAAGCGGCTGATCGACCGCACGCAGTTCGCGATCTCGACCGAAGAGACGCGCTATTACCTCAACGGCATCTATCTGCATGCCGCCGGCACGGCAAAGGCCGCCACCCTGCGCGGTGTCGCCACCGACGGCCACCGCCTCGCCCAGCTCGACCTGGTGCAGCCCAAGGGCGCCGAGGGCATGCCCGGCGTGATCGTGCCGCGCAAGACGGTCGGCGAGGTGCAGCGCCTGATCGAGGACACCGAGGCCGAGATGACGATCGAGCTGTCGCAGGCCAAGATCCGCTTCACCATCGGCAACGTCGTACTGACCTCGAAACTGATCGACGGCACCTTCCCCGATTACGGCCGCGTCATCCCGCAGAACAACGACAAGGAGCTCGTGGTCGACAAGAAGGATTTCGAGAACGCGGTCGACCGCGTCTCGACGATTTCGAGCGAGCGCGGCCGCGCGGTGAAATTGTCGCTGTCGGCGGGCAAGCTGGTGCTGTCGGTGACCAACCCGGATTCCGGCAGCGCGACCGAAGAGCTCGAGGTCGAATACGCCTCCGACGCCCTCGATATCGGCTTCAACTCCCGCTATCTGCTCGACATCGCCGCCCAGATCGAAGGCGACGTCGCAACGCTTCGCCTCGCCGACCCCGGCTCGCCGACGCTGGTGCAGGACCGCGACGACAAGAGCGCGCTGTATGTGCTGATGCCGATGCGGGTGTGAGGATATTTCCCCTCTCGTCATGGCCGGGCTTGACCCGGCCATCCATCAAACAAGATGACTTATTGGGTGTATATCCTCGCCAGCAAGCCCGGTGGAACACTCTACATCGGCGTCACCAACAATCTGGTCAGACGCGTCTACGAGCACCGGGAAGGGCTGGCGGACGGCTTCACCAAACGCTACGGGGTGAAGATCTTGGTCTATTTCGAGGCGCACGACACGATCGCCGCTGCCCTCCAGCGCGAAAAGAACATGAAACACTGGTCGCGCGAGTGGAAGATCGATCTGATCGTGAAGAGCAATCCCGCGTGGCAAGACCTATATGATGAAATTGCCCGCTGACGCGGGCGATGGATTGCCGGGTCAAGCCCGGCAATGACGAGCTATCATGCCCCCCTCCCGCATTCATCGCCTGACGCTGACGCATTTCCGCAATTATCGGGCGGCGGGGCTCGAGACGGCGGCTGACCTGGTGGCACTGGTCGGGCCGAACGGGGCGGGCAAGACCAATTGCATCGAGGCGATCTCGTTCCTGTCGCCGGGCCGCGGCCTGCGCCGCGCGACGCTCGAAGACGTCGCCGACAACCAGGGCGACGGGTCCTGGGCGGTGTCGGCGCAGGTCGAGGGCGCGCTGGGGCTGGCCACGCTCGGCACCGGCATCGATGCGCCGCGCGCGGACGCCCCGGTGAGCCGGCGCTGCCGCATCGACCGCGAGCCGGTGGGTTCGGCCAGCGCATTCGGCGATCACATCCGCATGGTGTGGCTGACGCCGGCGATGGACGGGCTGTTCATGGGCGCCGCCTCGGAGCGCCGGCGCTTCTTCGATCGTCTCGTGCTCGCCATCGACAGCGAGCATTCCAGCCGGATCAACGCGCTCGAGCGCTCCTTGCGCTCGCGCAACCGCCTCTTGGAGACGCGCAATTACGACGACCATTGGTGCGACGCGATCGAGCGCGAGACCGCCGAGCTCGCAGTCGCGGTGGCGGCCACGCGCGGCCAGACCGCGGCAAGGCTGACCGGCATGCTCAACGCGCGCGCGCAAGCCTCCGCATTTCCATCCGCGCAAATCGCGCTCGACGGCTGGATGGAGAACGCGCTGCTGACGGAGACCGCGACCTCGGTCGAGGACCGCTACCGCCAGATCCTGCGCGACAACCGCCCGCGCGATGCGATCGCCGGCCGCACCACCGACGGCCCGCACCTCACCGACCTCGCGGTCCTCTATGCGCCGAAGAGCATGCCGGCGCGCGATGCCTCGACCGGCGAACAGAAGGCGCTGCTGATCGGCCTCGTGCTGGCGCATGCGAGCCTGGTCGCCGAGATGACCGGCATCGTGCCGCTGCTGCTGCTCGACGAGGTGGTTGCGCATCTCGATCCGAACCGCCGGGCGGCGCTGTTCGATGAGCTGAAGAAGCTCGGCGCGCAGGTGTGGCTGACCGGTGCGGATCCCGCCGCCTTCGCCGAGATCGGCGCAGGGGGCGAAGTGTTTGACGTCGAGAGCGGACGAGTCGCGGCCCGCAGCTAGGCCGCCGCATTGAACCCGCTTGTTTGCGGCCACGACTAGCTGCTTGTGGCTGCAAGAGGCGGCCATCGCGCAGGATTTCACAACTGGCGCGATATCCTTGGAGCACGAGCATGGCGACGGTGGGGCGTGGGGCGCAAGCTCCGGCACGATGGCAACTCATTGCGTGCGGCCTTGCTCTCCTCGCAAGCTGCCTGCTCGCGGCAAGCGCCGGCGCCTTCGTGTCGAACCTGCCGCCGCTGTTCCCGGCCGCGCTGACGCTGGATCCCGCGGCCAGGCTGCCCGCACCGACCCGCTATAGCTATCGGGGGATCCACACCACCGTGATGCCCGGCATCGAGGCGCCGCTCCGGACCAGGCTCGAAGCCCGCGTGCCCGCGGCGCTCAGTGACGTGCTCGCGTTCTATCGGACCGAGCTTGGAAAGCTCGGCTGGCAGGAGCAGCAGGATGACGCGGTGGTCGGCGCCGCTCACGCGCGCCTCGCCTTCGTCTCCCCGATCGGGCCGGCGGCGCTGGAGCTCGACCGCAAGGAGGGCAGCACCGCGGTGCAGCTCGTGCAGAAGAATTCGCAGGCCGCGACCCGCGCCAACGTCCTGCCTGAACCCGGCCAGGCCAAGCTGGTGTTCAGCAATATCGGCGAGAACGAAGCCGTGCTCACGATCAACCAGCGGACCATCCCGCGCCCCGCCGGCGCCAACGCCGTCGCGCTGGACCTTGTGCCCGGCACATACAGCTACGGACTGAGCGTGCCGGGCCATCCGGCCAGAACGAGCATGCTCGCGGTCGCAGCCGGCGATACCTGGGAGCTCACGATCGGGCGCGACGGCGAGGCGTGGCCACCGCTGCAGCTGTACTGAGCCGCTGTTCGGCCATGGCTGTTGAACCTGGCCGGTTCCTGCCGCGACTTCTGGTCTGAGGCCGCGCCGATGGGGGCGTCGCCTGCAAATGCGCGGGCATGACGACCCCGCGCCATCCAGGAGCTTGACGATGTCGATGATCCCGCGCGGGACGCAAGTCCCGGCACGATGGCGGCTGTTGGCCTGCGGCCTCGTCCTGGTAGCGAGCTGCTCGATCGCGGCTGCCGCGGACAGCGGTATCGTCGATGTCCACGCGCTGCCCAAGCTCGAGGGTGCGGTGGAGGACACCTCACGGTCCGAATCCTGGCGCCTCGAATATCGCATGCCGACGTCGGAAGCGGTGACGGCGCCCGCGTTGAAAAAGCTCCTCGGCGCCGACGGCTGGGTGCCCTATCTGCGGCCGCTCGACGAAAAGAGCACGACGCTGAATTTCAAGAAGGGACGTCAGGGCCTGTCGGTTCATTTCACGCAGGGCCTCGGCCGCCCGGATCAATCCATGGTCACCTACGCCTCCGACCGGATCTACGGCAACGTGCCGTTCCCCGATGGCGCGACCGACATCATGTTCGATGGCACGAGGCCTTATCTCGGCTGCATCGCGCCCACCGCGCTCGATGCGACGTCGGATTTCTTTGGCCGCGAGATGGCTGCGATCGGCTGGCAAAAGCTCACGGCGGAGACCGCCGCACGCTGGACCAGCAGTCTGGATGAGACCATCCCCAACGGCCTGCGCGCGTATTACGCGCACCCTGATGACCAGGAGACCGGCTTCTCCAAGCAGAAGCCGGTGATGCTGACGCTGACCCGCCGCGACGACGGCCGCACCAATGTCGAAATCCGGGTCGCGCCGTTCGCGCTGCCGGAGGTGCTGGAGGCCGACAGCGAGATGGCCGGCCTGCCGCGGCCCAAGCCGACCAAATCCGCGCGGAGCCTCGGCAGCGCCAGCTCCAACAAGCGCGAGATCTCGGCCGCCGCGATGGCCGAGCTGCCCGCCGTGCTCGCCTTCTACCAGCGCGAGCTCGCCGCACGCGGCTGGCAGGAGGACGGCAGCGCGCCGCTCGCACCCGGCGACGAGGTGGCGATCAAGATCTCCAACACCGATGAAATCGGCGTGCTGCGGCTCGGCCGCAAATATGATTTCACCATGGTCAGCCTCACCGCGCAGGTGAAGGACTCCGCGCTCGCCGCCCGCGCCAAAGCGAAGAAGGAGGCCGACGCGAAGTTCCTCGGCGATGCGCTTGGTGCGGCTCAGCAGCTCATCGCCGCCGACGAGGCGAGGCGCAAGGCGCAGGCCACCTCCCTGTCCGATGCGCCGCTCCGTGCGCTCGCCGACAGCAACACGCCAGTGCCGCTGCCCGAGAGCGCCGAAGGCGTGAAATTCGAAGGCGGCGACGGCCATCTCGAATTCTCCTCCACCTCGAGCGTCAAGGCGCTCACCGCGTTTTATCGCGCATCGCTCAAGCCCACCGGCTGGAAGGAGCAGCCTTCCGTCATCAACCAACCCAACATGGCGGTGATGGAATTTTCCAAGGGCGGCAAGTCGATCTCGATCACCGTGATGCAGATGGGACCGAAGGTGAATGTGAGCGCCAGCGGATCGGGCCTGGTGATGGCCGCGGCCAGGCCGGCGGCCGTCCCGGAGGTGCAGGCCAAATCCGCCGATCCGCTGAAGCCGGATCCCGAATCCCCGCTGCCGGTGCCGACGCAGCGCTCGTCGAAATCGCTCGCCACCTCGAAGATGCCGGGCAGCGAGACGCCGGTCCGCCGCGAGTTGGAGGCCAGCATCCCCGCTTCGCTCGACGAGGTCCTCGCTTTCTACCGTGCGGAGCTTGCAAAGCTCGCCTGGCAGGAAAAGACCGACGGCGCAGCCGTGTCCGCCGAACGCGCGCAGATCGACTTCACCTCGCCGCAAGGCCCGGCCGTGCTCAAGCTCAGCCGCGCCAAGGGCGAGACCATTGTCAATCTGGCGCAGAAGAATGCGGATGCCGCGGCGAAGGCCGACATCATGCCGAAGGCCGGACAGGCCCGGGTGATGATGGGCAACATGGGCGACAAGGAAGCCTCGCTCACGATCAACAAGCAAACCGTCAAGATCGCAGCCGGCGCCGGCGGCCCGCAATCACCGAAAGGCCCGATGCTCGACCTGCCGCCGGGCAAGTACCAATACGCGCTACGCCTGCCCGGACGCCCGGCCCGCACCGAGACCCTCACCGTTGTCGCCGGCGAGGCCTGGGGCCTGCTGGTGGGCCCGAGCGGCGACGTGCTGCCGCTGCAGATGTACTGATCTCATGTCCGCGGGTGTATGGGCCTCGTTGAACCCGTCCGGTTCGTGGGGCGACTAGTCGTCGAGAAGGCGGCGGCGACCGTGTCGCAGCCGCTGCATCGCGCAGAGATCGCGGTATTCCTGGAGAGTGGGCATGACGACGGCAAGGCACGGGGCGAAGGTCCCGGCACGGTGGCGGCTGTTGGTGTGCGGCCTCGCGCTTCTTGCAGGCTGCTCGCAGGAGCCCCTGACCGCAGCAGATCCCCACGCCGACATGCCCGTGCCGACGCGAGCCAGTCACTCCAGCTTCAGCACCATGCGCGCGTCCGGCATCGATGTCCCGTTCCGGCGCGAGCTCAAAGCCCATGTACCCGCAGAGCTCAGCGAAGTCCTGGCGTTCTACCGCACAGAACTCGGAAAGCGCGGCTGGCAGGAGAGGCCTGATGGCGCGATGGTCGCCGCCGATCACGCGCGGCTCGTCTTCGCCTCCCCGAAGGGGCCGGGCACGCTGACGCTCGACCGCGTCAAAAGCGAGACCACAATCGACCTCGTGCAACGAAATACCGAGGTTGCGGCCAAGGCCAACTTCCTGCCGATCGCAGGACACGCGCGGCTGATCTTCGGTTATCTCGTACCTGATGTGGCCTCGCTTGCGATCAACGGCCAGACCATCAAGATCGCGGGCGGCGTCAACCATCCGCAAACGCTGGATCTGCCGCCCGGCACATACTCCTACGCGCTGCTCGTGTCGGGCCATCGGGTGCACACCGACACCATCACCGTGGCCGCCGGCGAGGCCTGGTCCCTCAGTTTGGGGGACGACGATAAGAAGCCGGACCAGATCTACTGAACCCGATGGCCCGTTCCGGGGCGGCACGGCGCCTTCGGAACAGGCATCCATGTCACCGCAAAAACCACGCCTTCCACGGCCGAAAACCGCCCACGAATCGGGCTTTTTGCAGCGCCCGGAATCGCCCGGCAAAAGCCTTGAAAACTTGCCGAAAAACCCTATCTGCTCAAAGGGTTGCCGGGAGATACTTTGCGCTAGGCGCAAGCGGTCTTTCATGGCACAAATAGCTCGCAAATCAGCGCCTTTTGCGCCGCTGATTCGGGCGACATCTCGAAGGCCTCTCATGACAGAACCTGCTCGGCAGCACGCTGCCGAAAACGAGCCCTCCAACGCGAGCGATTACGGCGCGGAATCGATCCGCGTGCTCAAGGGTCTCGACGCCGTCCGCAAGCGCCCTGGCATGTATATCGGCGATACCGACGACGGCTCGGGCCTGCACCACATGGTCTATGAGGTCGTCGACAACGCCATCGACGAGGCGCTCGCCGGCCATGCCACGCGTGTCGACGTGATCCTCAATGCCGACAATTCCGTCACCGTGCGCGACGACGGCCGCGGCATTCCCGTCGACATCCACAAGGGCGAAGGCATCTCGGCGGCCGAGGTCATCATGACCCAGCTGCACGCCGGCGGTAAGTTCGACCAGAACTCCTACAAGGTTTCCGGCGGCCTGCACGGCGTCGGCGTCTCCGTCGTCAACGCGCTGTCGAGCAAGCTCGGCTTGCGCATCTGGCGCGACAACAAGGAGCATTACATCGAGTTCGCCCACGGCGATGCCGTGGCGCCGCTGAAGGTCGTCGGCGACGCCCCGGGCAAGCGCGGCACCGAAGTGACGTTCCTGGCCTCGACCGAGACCTTCAAGAACATCGAATATGATTTCGCTACGCTCGAGCATCGGCTGCGCGAGCTCGCCTTCCTCAATTCCGGCGTCAACATCGTGCTTTCCGACATGCGCCACGCGGTCGAGAAGCGCGAGGAGATGCACTATTCCGGCGGCGTCGAGGAGTTCGTCAAATATCTCGACCGCAACAAGAAGGCGCTGGTGCCCGCCCCGATCATGGTGCGCTCGGAAGCCAACGGCATCGGCGTCGAGGCGGCGCTGTGGTGGAACGACAGCTACCACGAGAACGTGCTGTGCTTCACCAACAACATCCCGCAACGTGACGGCGGCACCCATCTGGCCGGCTTCCGCGGCGCGCTGACGCGCCAGGTCAACGGCTATGCCGAGGCCAATGCCAAGAAGGAAAAGATCGCGCTGACCGGCGACGATTGCCGCGAAGGTCTCACCGCCGTGCTCTCGGTGAAGGTGCCGGACCCGAAATTCTCGTCGCAGACCAAGGACAAGCTGGTGTCCTCGGAAGTGCGCCCCGTGGTCGAGAACGTCCTCAACGAGGCGCTCCAGGCCTGGTTCGAGGAGCACCCGAGCGAAGCCAAGATGATCGTCGGCAAGGTGATCCAGGCCGCGGCGGCCCGTGAAGCTGCGCGAAAAGCGCGCGAGCTGACGCGCAAGAGCCCGCTCTCGGTCTCCTCGCTGCCCGGCAAGCTCGCCGACTGCCAGGAAAAGGATCCGGCCAAGTCCGAGCTCTTCATCGTCGAGGGCGACTCCGCAGGCGGCAGCGCCAAGCAGGGCCGCAACCGCGAGTTCCAGGCCGTCTTGCCGCTCCGCGGCAAGATCCTCAACGTCGAGCGGGTGCGTCCCGACAAGATGCTGTCGAGCGAGCAGATCGGCACGCTGATCACGGCGCTCGGCACCGGCATCAGCGACGAGTTCTCGGTCGAGAAGCTGCGCTATCACAAGATCATCGTGATGACGGACGCCGACGTCGACGGCGCCCACATCCGCACGCTGCTGCTGACGTTCTTCTACCGGCAGATGCGCGACATCATCGACGGCGGCTATCTCTACATCGCCCAGCCGCCGCTCTATAAGGTCTCACGCGGCAAGTCCGAGCAATACCTGAAGGACGAGCGCGCGCTGGAAGATTATCTGATCGACGCCGGCCTCGACGACTGCGTGTACATCCCCGGCACCGGCGGCGACCGCTCCGGGCGCGATCTGCGCGCGCTGGTCGACGACGCCCGAATCGTCCGCAGCATCCTGCGCAACCTGCACAGCCGCTATAACCGCAAGGTGGTCGAGCAGGCCGCCATCACCGGCGTGCTGAACAAGGAAATCTACGGCGATCCCGAGAAGGCGGCGGCCGCTGCGCAATATATCGCGAGCCGGCTGGACAACCAGGCCGAAGAGGTCGAGCGCGGCTGGGTCGGACAATTCGTCGAGGGCCAGGGTTTCCTGTTCGAGCGCACCGTGCGCGGCGTCAAGGAAGCCGCCGTCATCGACGACGCGCTGCTCGGCTCCGCCGAGGCCCGCAAGCTCGACGAGTACACGACCAGGCTCCAGGACGTCTATGCCCGCTCCGGCAAGCTGCGGCGCAAGGATACAGAGCACATGGTCCATGGTCCGGTCGATCTGTTCGAGGCCGTGACCGACGCGGGCCGCAAGGGCATCACCCTGCAACGCTACAAAGGCCTCGGCGAGATGAATCCGGAGCAGCTCTGGGAAACGACGCTGGACACCGAGGCGCGCTCGCTGCTGCAGGTGAAGGTCAAGGAGGTCGACGAGGCCGACGACATCTTCACCAAGCTGATGGGCGACGTGGTCGAGCCGCGCCGCGATTTCATCCAGGAACATTCGCTGAGCGCGACGATCGATATTTGATCGCCTCTCAAGCTCGTAGCTCTCGGTGCCAGCCAAGCACTCGCTGCACCTCTCCCGCTTGCGGGAGGTCGACACGCTCGCAGAGCGTGGCGGGTGAGGGCTTTCTCCTCTAGGGGATTGTCTCATTGCGGAGACACCCTCTCCCCCGCTCTCCCCCGCAAGCGGGGGAGGGAGCGCACCGCCGTCCTGGCTACGAGCCCCACTGCACTCTAGGCCGCTCCTGAACCTCCCCACCCGCCATCGCGACGAAATGGCATGAACCCGCAAGGCCCATTCCGGCCGGGAAGTGTCGCGCCATGACCGCCTCTGCTACGACCAGCTCCGCTGCGCCCTCACGCCGCCTCGGCATCATCGGCAGCATCGTCGGCGTGCTGGCACTGATGGCGGCTGTGCTGCCGCATTGGGTCGTGCCGATCGTGTTTCCGCCGCCGCCGGCGGACAAGGTGATCGTCGACACCGGACACCGCATCAAGGACCGCATCGTCGCGAAGGTGAAGGGCCTGGAGTATCAGGCTCCGAAGGTCGAGAAATCGGCCGGACGAAGCTGGAGTGAAACCGCATCGGTCACGGCAATCTCGCTCGGCCTGCTCGCCATCCTGCTCTCGGTGCTCTCCCTGATCTTCCGGGAGGAGCGGCTCCTTGCCGCTGTCGCCGCCACACTCGGCACCGGCGCCATCGCCATCGAAATCTCCTTCTTCATGATGGGGGCCCTGATCCTGATCGCGATCCTCTACGTGATCGGGAATATCATCGGGCTGTTTTGAGGGGCGCTTTGACGGGTGCGGGTCCCAGCCTGCACAATTGCTCCCGCGGTCAAATCTCTGTAGTTTCCGCCCGAAACAGCCCACCCAACAGGACAGCGAGAACCCCGTGGCGCCCATCCAATACATCGTCGAGGGCGGTCACCGGCTCTCGGGCTCGATCGAGCCGTCCGGCAACAAGAATTCGGCGCTGCCGATCATCGCCGCCGCACTGCTGACCGAGCACCCGGTCGTGCTGGAGAACGTGCCGCGGATCCGTGACACCGAGACGCTGGTCGAGCTGGTCCGCTCGGTCGGCGCGTCGGCGGAATGGTCCGCGCGCAACACGCTTCACATCCACGCCAAGAGCATCCGCGCCGCCGACCTCGACCCCGAGCTGTGCGTGCGCATCCGCGCCTCGATCCTGCTCGCCGGGCCCCTGCTCGCCCGCTGCGGCGAAGTGATGCTGCCGCCGCCGGGCGGCGACGTCATCGGCCGCCGGCGCCTGGACACGCATGTGCTCGCGCTGGAGCAGCTCGGCGCAAAGGTCACCGCGACCGACCGGCTCGAATTCCGCGCGCCCAAGCTCGCGGGCGCGGACGTATTCCTGGACGAGCCGAGCGTCACCGCGACCGAGAACGCGCTGGTCGCGGCGGTCGCCGCCGACGGCACCACCTATTTGCGCAACGCGGCCTCCGAGCCGCACGTGCAGGACCTCGCCAATTTTCTGGTCGCGCTCGGCGCCAGGATCGAAGGCATCGGCACCAACACCATGATCATCCATGGACCAGCGACGCTCGGCGGAGCCACCTACCGGATCCAGCCCGACCATATCGAGGTCGGCTCGCTGATCGGGCTCGCCGCCGTGACGCGCTCGCCCTTACGCATCACGCGCGCGGGCGTCGAGCATCTGCGCTCGATCCGCATGGGCTTCGAGCGGCTCGGCATCGTCTGCCGCATCGAGGGCGACGACCTCATCGTGCCCTCCAACCAGACATTGAAGATCCAGGACGATTTCGGCGGCCATGTGCCCAAGCTCGAAGACCAGCCCTGGCCGGCCTTCCCGGCCGACCTGATGTCGATCGCGATCGTCACCGCCACGCAATGCGAGGGCGTGATCCTGATGTTCGAGAAGATGTTCGAATCCAGGATGTTCTTCGTCGACAAGCTGATCGCGATGGGCGCGCGCATCGTGCTGTGCGATCCGCACCGCGCCATCATCGCCGGCCCCAGCCGCCTGCACGGCGCGACGATGACCTCGCCCGACATCCGCGCCGGCATGGCGATGCTGCTCGCGGCCGTCTGCGCCGAGGGCACCTCGACCATCAACAATGCCGACCAGATCGAGCGCGGCTATGAGCGCATCGAGGAACGGCTGAACGCGCTGGGTGCGAAGATCAAGCGCGTGCCGGAGCGGAAGGGCTGAGGCGTTCTTCCTTCTCCCCTTGTGGGAGAAGGTGGCGCGAAGCGCCGGATGAGGGGTATGCCTCCACAAATTCCGGTGAGAGTTGGACTCGTGGATAAAACCCCTCACCCGTCTCGCCGCTTCGCGGCGAGCCACCCTCTCCCACAAGGGGAGAGGGGAAGAGGTAAGCCTCTCGCATCGTACATCGGTTTCGTGCCCCGGACGCAGCGCAGCGCTTCTTCAGCGATGCGCTGCTGAGCCGGGGCCCATGCGACTACGCGCCACGCTCGCGGCTTCTGGGTCCCGGCTCGCGCTTCGCGCGTCCGGGACACGAGCCATGTTTTCGTCGCGCGGCTGTGCTATTGAGCGCCATGCTCGACACCGTCCAACATCATGCGCAGCCGCATGCCGGCGTGCCGCCGAATCATCTTGCCGAAGAATTCGTCGAGACGCTGCGCCTCGCCGTACCGATGATGCTGACCCAGCTCGGGCAGATCGCGATGATCACCACCGATCTCGCGATGATCGGCCGGCTCGGCGAGGAGGCGGTGGCGGCGGCGGCGCTGGCCCATACGGTCTATTTCGTCAGCTTCACGTTCGGCCTCGGATTGACGTCGGCAGTGTCGCCGCTGGCGGCGCAGGCGTTCGGCGCCGGCGACGCCAGGCGCATTCGCCGCTCGTTGCGCGTCGGTCTGTGGGCCGCGCTGCTGATCTCGCTGCCGATGATGGCCTCGCCGCTCTATGGCGAGCAGATTTTGCTCGCGCTGGGTCAAATGCCGCGAGCCGCCGCGCTGGCGCAGCACTATCTGAACGGCCTCGCCTGGGGCATCGCGCCGGCGCTCGGATTCATCGCGCTGCGCGGCATGATGAGCGCGGTGAACCGGCCGCAGGCGCCGCTGTGGATCACACTGGCGGCGATCCCGGTCAACGCCGCGCTGGTCTACGCGCTGATCCACGGCCTGTTCGGCCTGCCGGAGCTCGGCCTGTTCGGCGCGGGGCTTGCGACCACGCTGGTCAATCTCGGCACCTTCCTCGCCGCACTCGCGATCGCCGGCTTGCGCAAGCCGTTTGCGGACTATCATCCGCTCGCCCGCCTGTGGCGGATCGACTGGCCGTTGATGCGCCAGCTGATCGCGATCGGTGCGCCGATCTCGTTTTCCCTGCTGCTGGAATATGGCCTGTTCTCCTCGGCGGCGCTGCTGATGGGACTGATCTCGACCGCCGCGATTGCCGCGCATCAGATCGCGCTCCAGGTCACCGCCGTGCTGTTCATGGTGCCGCTCGGCATCGGCATGGCGGCGACGGTGCGGGTCGGTCACGCCTACGGCCGCAAGGATCCGGAGGCGGTGAAGCGCGCAGGGCTCGTCGCAGCCGTGCTCGGCGTCGCGCTGGTCTCCGCGCTGACGATCGCCATCGTGATCGGTCGCTATCAGCTCGGCCGGCTGTTTTTCGGCAGCGGCAGCGAAAGCGCGGCAACGGTCGAGCTGACGGCAACGCTGCTGCTGGTCGGGGCCAGCTTCTTCATCGCCGACGGCCTGCAGACCATCATGGGCGGCGCGCTGCGCGGCATCAATGACACAAGGATGACGCTGCTATTCGCCGCGATCGGCTATTGGGGCGTCGCCTTTCCCATCGGCTGGATGCTGGCGTTCCACACAGGGCTCGGCGCGGTCGGCGTCTGGATCGGATTCTCGGTCGGCACGTTCGTCTATGCCGGGCTGTTGATCTTGCGCTTCCGGATGCTGGCGCGCAAACTGGCGGAATGATCGGGACGGTCTGCGAAGTCGCGCCTGAGGTCGATGCCAATGCGCTGCTCGCCGGCGCGCAGTTCATCGACGCGTTTCGCGTGGACATCGGCGCTGCGGCGGTGAATGCCCGCGAAGCCTGCACCAGGATGGTGCTGCACGGGCCGCGCTGGATCGACGCACTGCTGCGCCTGCGCAACATTCTGGTGACGCCGTTCGGACTGAAGACATCAGGCGAAGGCGCCCCGGCGCCGGGCGGCATGATCGGCCTGTTTCCGGTGGTCGACGAAACGCCCGAGCGGCTGGTGGCGGGCTTCGATGATTTGCACCTCGATTTCCGCATCGTGGTCGACGTTTCAGGCAATGCCGCGAGCCGGCAGGTGACCTCGACCACGCTGGTGCGCACGCACAACCTGCTCGGCCGGACCTATCTCGCGCTGATCATGCCCTTCCACAAGCGCGTGGTCCGCAACATGATGGGACGAATCGTGGCGCCGGCCCGCTGAACTGTGCGGGCCGACATTGATGAACACGTCCGCCTTCAGCCCACCGGCCCCGGGGTCCAATTGTCTCCCGCGAGCGGACTGACTCTCACGTCAGGAATGACACCGCGGTCCATGCTCGGATCGAAATGGCGCATCGCCCGCTCGTTGAGGTCGATGATGCGGCCAGGTCTGAGCGGTCCCACGTCATTTATCTTGACGATGACCTTCTTGCCGACAGCCTCGACGAGGGCATATTTCGGCCTCGCGCCAAATTCGACCCCACCAAATTTCCGACGCAGGCTCGTCTTGATGGCAGCCGTCCAGGCAGAGGGATCATAACGCTCGCCGGAGGCTGTCTTCGGACCTCCCTCCTCCTTGCCGGGCTTGAACGGATTGTAGGTGGACGCCGCGCCCACGATCGCATTACCGGAAGCGGCATCGACGACGGCACTTGAGTGATCCCCACGCGTTTCACTTCGAGCAACTGAAACGGAAAAGGCAAGCGTAACCAGGGCGCCGCAAATTGCGGCGCTCGAGCGGAAGAGCATCATAAGTCCTGTTATTTTTTAGATTGTCCGGTTCCAGAACCGCAAAACTGGTCAAGCGAACGCAGCAGCGTTCATCAACTTGCGCCAATCGTTTTGCGGATTCGAGCCAACCCCTGGCTACGGAACCGTTGTGTGAACCGGCGTGGTCCTCACGTCGTGTTTACCGGTTAAGACAGAGATTGCGTCAGCAACATGACCCGATGGAACCTGGCGCGTGCAGCGTCAGAACACGCAGGCAGCGATCACGGCCGAATCGCGCGACGTATGCATCGCGGTCGAAACGAGTCTACGAGGATGCGTTCGACTCACTCCGCCACCCGAACTGACTTGTCGGTTGCGGTTTCCGACCATTCGCCGACGACGCGGTCGAGGTCGCAGAGATCTTGGTGCATCTGCTCCAAGGAGAAGCCGAGCGCGAAGAAGCGCTCGGCGGTGTCGCTTGCGTGGCCGCGGATCAGGCCGTCCTGACGGACGGACGCGACCGCCTCGGCGTAGTGCTGGAGCGCGACATGCACGGGATGGATCGGCGGCGCGCCGGCGCCTTCGCGCAAGGCGCTAGCGGCCGCGCGCAGGAAGCGCGCGATCACGGTCGAGACTTCCGTCAGCGGCGCTGCCAGCCGCATCTGCACCTCGACCGGCAGCGGCACCACCGTGGCGCGGCCGATCATCACGACGTCGTGGCGCAGCCGCAGGATGGTTCGCAACAACGGACCGGTGTCCGGGCCGCTCGACAGCCGCGCGGCGCGCTCGCGCTCGGCCTCGGAGCCGATCGCATTCAGGTTGACCATCGCGGAGCCGATGCCGTCCTGGATCCGGTGCAGCGCGTCGTTGTCGCGGCCGCGCGTGAGGCCTGCCAGCAGCTCGGTGAAGGCATCGGCGATCAGCTCGAGCAGAACCGCCGCGCTGGCGCGGATCTGCCGTACTGCGCGCGAGGGCAGCACCAGGAACGAGACCAGCAATCCCGTGACGGCGCCGACGCCGACCTCGCTGACCCGATCGATCGCCGAGGTCAGGGGATCGGCATGATGCAGGGTCGGAACCAGGAGCACGATCACGGCGGTGACCGTGGCGGCGCTGAGACTCGGATTGATCGCGGCGATGAAGGCGAGCGGGGCGACGGAGAGGACCAGCAGGCCGAGCAGGCCCGCCTCGCTGGAATAGGGAATCAGGATCGCGATGGCGCCGCCATAGATCGCGCCGCCGATGGTGCCGAGCATGTAGTCGCGCGTCGCCTTCAGCGAGCGGCCGACGCTCATCTGGGTCACGATGAGTGAGGTCAGCACCGCCCAGAGCGGCAACAGCAGATGCAGCGCGGTGGCGATCGCATAGGCTGCGGTCGCGGCGACCGTGACCCGGATCGCCAGCCCCAATTGCGTCCGCCGCGCTCGAACCCGGTCGAACAGCTGCCTTGCGCGCGTCATACGGAATATCCCGATCCTTTGCGCCAAGCCAAAAGCATGGCTGATCCCCGCCCCCGCAAGGCCGCTTGAAAGGCCAAATCGACCCGCCTAACTTGCGCGCCAAAACGAGGAAACACGATGGCTCACGAAACCGCAACGCTCGCCGCCTATGTCTTCAATCTGAAGTACCAGGATATTCCCACCGAGGTGCTGGAGCGCGCCAAAGTGTTGACGCTGGACTTTCTCGGCAGCGCAATCCGAGCGCGGCGCGAGGCGGAATCGACCCCGTCGATGCTGAAGATGCTGGAGGCGCTGGCGCTGGACACCAAGGGCGAGTCCACCGTGTTCGGCGATACCAAGACCTGGACGCCGGCGGTCGCGGCGCTGCTCAACGGCGCGCTCGGCCATTCGCTCGATTTCGACGACACCCACGCCGATTCCTCGCTGCATCCGAGCGCACCGGTGGTGCCGGCCACCTTCGCCGTCGGCGAGATGGTCGGCGCGTCGGGCCGCGACGTGCTGACGGCGATCGTTGCCGGTTACGAGGTCTGCTGCCGGCTCGGCAACGCACTCGACCCGACCTCGCATTATGCACGCGGCTTCCACCCCACAGCGACCGCCGGCACCTATGGCGCCGCCGCGGCGGCCGGAAAGCTGTTCGGCCTGTCCGAGAAGCAGCTGATCGCCGCGTTCGGTGTCTCCGGCAGCCAGGCCGCAGGCTCGCTGCAATTTCTGGTCAACGGCGCCTGGAACAAGCGCTACCAGGTCGGCGCCGCCGCGATGAACGGCGTGATCGCCGCGACGCTGGCGCGCAACGATTTCGTCGGCGCGACCGAGTCGGTCGAGGGCAAGCACGGCCTGCTCGCCGGCTACACCGACGATGCGCATCCGGACAAGGCGGTCGCCGAGCTCGGCAAGACCTATGAGACGATGAAGATCGGCGTGAAGCCGTATCCGAGTTGCCGCTATACCCATGCCGCGATCGATGCGCTGATCGCGATGCGGCGCGAGCACAATCTGACCCCGGAGCAGGTCAAGCGCGTCGAGATCGGCCTGCACCGCAACGGCATCACGCTGACCGGCGATGCCGCGACCAAGCGGCATCCGCGCTCGATCGTCGGCGGCCAGTTCTCGATGTTCTTCACCGGCGCGCTCGCGCTCGACCAGGGCTCGTTCGGCTGGGACGATTACAACCGGCTCGGTGATGCCGCGATCGACGCGCTCGCCGACAAGTTCGACGTGGTGCAGGACGATCGGCTCGAGATCGGCCGCACCCATCCCTTTGGCGCGCGCGTGAGCATCACGACGGATGACGGCGTGCACGAGCGGCTCTATGCCGACCCGTCGGGCGAGCCGACCTCATTCCCGGACACGCAGGCGATGCAGCAGAAATTCCTGACGCTGGCGCGCCCCGTGCTGAACGCCCGCGCGGAGAAGTTTGCGGATGCGATCATGACCTTGGAGCGGTTCGACCGCGTGGCGCAGGCGACGGAATTGGGGAGGTAGGGCTCTCTCTTCTCCCTCTCCCCGTTCTTACGGGGAGAGGGTTGGGGTGAGGGGCCTCTCTCCACACGTGAGATCGTCGAGGGACCTGTACCCCCTCACCCGGATCGCAAGAGCGATCCGACCTCTCCCCGCAAGCGGGGAGAGGTTGAGCTAATCCACTCCCGCCAGCTTCCCCTTCTCGCGCGTGGCTGCCACCACCTCGCGCACGAGATCGAACACGCCATCCGCCGCCGGCGGCCAGTTCGGCGAGCGTCCAAGGCGCACGATCACCAGTTGCTCAGACGGGATCACGATGGCGTATTGCCCGATCGTGCCCTTGGCGAAGAAGGCATCGCGCGGCCAGCCATGCTCCACGCGGAAGTTTGCGCCAAAGCTGTCGCCCTGGTTGGTCCAGAAGCCGGCGCCGATGCCGACCCAGGCATTCGGCGTGGCCGTCGCCGAATAGTCCACCCACCCTTCCGGCAAGATGCGTTTGCCGCCGGCGACGCCGTCATTGAGATAGAGCTGGCCGAAGCGCGCCCAGTCGCGCGCAGAGGCGAGCATCTCGCTCGACCCTTCGATCGTGCCGGCGCCGTCGAGCTGGAGCACGACATGGCGCATGCCGAGCGGGGCGAACAATTCGCGGCGCGCAAAGCGCAGCGCGTCTTCCGGCGTGCCACCGGCCGCATCGCGGATCAGATGCGAGAGGATGAGGACGTTGCCGTCGTGATAATTCCACGCGGTGCCGGGCGTGGTCTGAAGCGGGATGGTCTCGGCATAGGCGGCCATGTCCTTCTCGGCGAATTTCATCCGGTTGACGGGCTCGAAGGCGGAGCCGAGCGAAGCCTGTAGCGAACTGCCGAGCGCAAGGCCCGCGGTGTGACGCAGCAGCTGATCGACGGTGATGGCATGGCGGGGATCATCGGGATCTTTCCAGGCCGCGACCGGCGCGGGACCGTCGAGCTTCAGCTTGCCCTGGCGCACCAGCACGCCGATCAACGCCGAGATCACCGATTTCGTCATGGAGAAGCCGAGCAGCGGCGTCTCGGGGCCGATGCCGTCGGCGTAGCGCTCGGCGACGACGCGGCCGGCCTTCATCACGACGATGGCGCGGGTGCGGCGGTGAGGCGGCTGCGCGGGCTCGGCGAAGGCCCGGTCGAGCGCGGCGGCGAGCAAGGGGTTTTGCGGCGACACGATCGCGGGGCCGGCGATCTCGGGCAGCAAGGCGGGCCGTTTGTCGCCAGGCGGCGGCGCGACGGCGGCAATGCCAGTGCCGTGATCGAGCGTGCAGCCGAGGCCCTCGCGATAGACGGCACGGCTGCGGCCGAGGCCAAACAACGTCACCGTGACATCCTTGCGGACGGAATCGACCCTGTACTCCATCGCCCAGCCGATCAGGCTCGCTCCGGGCATGGCGTCGGTGGTCTCGGCGAAGTTACGGCTGGGATCGAGGCCGGAGACGAACGTCTCGGCGCACAGGATGTCGGCGACGAAGCCGGTGGCGACCTTCGGCACGTCGCGGGCCCGGGCCGCGCCGAGCGCGAGGCCGGCTGCGGCGATGGCGGTGGTGAGAAGGAGGATCTTGCGGCGGGTCACGGGCTTTCTCCGGCTGGGACGCATGCTGGAGGAAGCCGGAGCAGCCGGGGGTGCGCTCGCCGGATTTGGAAAATGGCCTTGTTGAAACCGAACTGACCTCGCCGATTCCAGAATTTCGGTGTGATTAGAATGGCTTGGAATTAGGCCGCACTTGTCTTCAGCCGCCGGTACTCCGTCGGGGTCACGCCCGTCACCGCTTTGAACGCCCGGTTGAACGGCCCCAGTGACTGGAAACCGGCGTCCATGGCGATGGTGATGACGGGGACCCCGGCCTGGGCGGGATCGGCGAGCGCGGCCTTGGCTTCCTCGATCCGATGGTTGTTCAGGAACACATTGAAGTTGCGATAGCCGAGCCGCTGGTTGATCAGCCGGCGCAGCCGGTATTCGGGAATCTTCAGCCGGCCCGCCAGCGCGCCGATGGTAATGTTCTCCTGGCGATAGATCCGCTCGTCCGCCATCAGGCGCATCAGGGCATCGACGAGTTTCTGGTCGGAGTCCTCGGCCGTGGGCTGGACCAGCGCGACCGGGAGTGCGGGCTCTGGCGCAATCGGAAACAGGTCGGCGCCATCGACGCGCATCATCGCGTAGGCAATCGCTGCAACGATGCAGGCGAGCACGCCTGTATTGATCGTGTTGGCGACATCGCCCACGCTGAAGGCAACGAGGATCTGGAGCACCGCATTCGACCCGCCATAGAGCACGGCAGCGCAGACGATGAAGACGCGCACGCGGCGGCGACGCTCGACCAGGTCGGCGGACCATGATCGAATCGTCTGCGCCACCGCGAGCACGATGAAACCGAGCACGATCAGGTTCACTGCAGTCACGGAGAACCGCGCGTTGCCACCGGGCGCGATCCAGAGACACCCGACGAAGCTGAAGGCGGTCACCGCAGCCCAGATCAAACCGTGCCACCAGCGCAGGCGAAAGGCGTCGTCGAACAGCGCGCGTGTGAACAGCCAGAATACGACGATATTGCCGGTCGACAGTGCAATCAGCGGCGCGTGCCAGACCGGAACGAGCGACGACACGCCGATGGAATAGCTCGCGGCATGCGCCGCCGAGCCGAGCCCGAAGGCCGCACCGAGCCGGGCTGCCAGCACATTGCGGAACTCGGAGAGCAATGATGCCGCCAGCACCAGCAGCAGCGCGACGCTGGCAGCGCGGAAGGCGAGCTCGGTTGTGGCAAGTGTCATCGGGTGATGCGACGGTGCGGTTGAAGGCAGCCGAACATCGTTCGTTGCGCTCGTTTTTTCAAGGACCATCCGTACGCAAGGGTTAGCGGCGCCCACCGCTGTCATCGCCCGGCTTGACCGGGCGATCCAGTACACCGCGACGCCAGTGATTGAATCGACGGGCTGCGGCGTACTGGATGCCCCGGTCAAGCCGGGGCATGACAGGGGAGTATGTGGTTCGGCCTTTGTCGCGACGGCGATGCGAAATCCTGCTACGATCGCGCTCAACAAAGCTAAAAGGAGTCCACCATGAGCTGGCAGCCCTCGAACGATCCCGTGCTCGGCGATCCCATGTCCTGCGATGCGCTCGATCTCGTCATCGTGCCGCGCACGCGCGACCTCGGCGATGGGTTCGCTGTGCGCCGCGCGTTGCCGCACGGCAAGCGGCAGATGGTCGGGCCCTTCATCTTCTTCGACCATTTCGGCCCGGTGCAGTTCGTCTCCGGCAAAGGCATGGACGTGCGGCCGCATCCGCATATCGGGCTTGCCACCGTCACCTATCTGTTCGACGGCGCGATCATGCATCGCGACAGCGAGGGCAACGTCCAGGAGATCGCGCCCGGCGCGATGAACCTGATGACGGCGGGGCGCGGCATCGCGCATTCCGAGCGCACGCCGGATGCACAGCGCGCCTCGGGCCAGAAGATGCTCGGCCTGCAAAGCTGGATCGCGCTGCCGGCGGGCTCCGAAGAGATCGCGCCGTCGTTCCAGCATTACGCGGCGGGCGACCTGCCGATGATCTCCGAGCGCGACTTCACCGCGCGGGTGATCGCGGGCTCCGCCTTCGGCATCACCTCGCCGGTGTCGATGGTCTCGCCCTGGTTCTACACCGAGGTCACGGCGGTCGCGGGCGCGAGCGTGCCGCTCGACCCCGATCACGAGGAGCGCGCGATCTATTTGGTCGACGGCGAGGTCGAGATCGCGAACGAGCGCTACGAGGGGCCGCGCCTCCTGATCTTCCGGCCCGGCGACCGCATCACCGTGAAGGCGCTGAAAGCGACGCGGATGATGTTTCTCGGCGGCGATGCGCTGGAAGGCCCACGCCACATCTGGTGGAATTTCGTCTCCTCCAGCAAGGAGCGGATCGAGCAGGCCAAGCAGGACTGGAAAACCGGCCGCTTCGCGGCAGTTCCGCAGGAACATGAGTTCATTCCGCTGCCGGAATAGGCTAATCCGGTCTCCGGTCGCGCCGTCAGACGCGGCCGGATGTCCTGTGCGAAGGCTTTGCCGATGACCACCATGCTCTCCAGCGACCTGCCTCTATCCAAGATCGGACGCGGCAAGGTGCGCGATATCTACGCCGTCGACGACGACCGCCTGCTGCTCGTCACCACCGACCGCATCAGCGCCTTCGACGTCGTGATGGGCGAGACCATCCCGATGAAGGGCGCGGTGCTGACGCAGATCAGCGCGTTCTGGTTCAACGAGCTCGAAGGCGTAGTGCCGCATCACATGATCAGCGCCGACACCGACGAGATCGTCGCGGCCGTGCCGGCGTTGCAGCCGCACCGCGCCGAGATCCTCGGCCGCGCCATGCTGTGCAAGCGGACCACCGTGTTTCCGATCGAATGCGTGATCCGCGGCTACCTCTCGGGCTCCGCCTGGAAGGAATACGCCGCCAGCGGCACGCTCGCCGGCGAGAAGCTGAAGACGGGCCTCGTCGAGAGCGAGAAGCTGGAGCCGGCGATCTTCAGCCCGGCGACCAAGGCCGAGAGCGGCCATGACGAGAACATCACCATCGCGAAGATGCGCGCGGTGGTCGGCGACGAGGTCGCCTACACGCTGGAGAGCATGACGCGGGCGATCTACACGCTCGGCGAGGAGCTCGCCCGCGAGCAGGGCATCATCATCGCCGACACCAAGTTCGAGTTCGGCCGCGACAGGGACGGCCGCATCATCCTGATCGACGAAGTCATGACGCCGGATTCTTCGCGCTTCTGGGCCGTGGACGCCTACAAGCCCGGCCAGCCGCAGGCGAGCTTCGACAAGCAACCGCTGCGCGACTATCTCGACGTCGAGCGCCGCGCCGGCCGCTGGAACGGCGACGCCCCGCCGCCGCCGCTGCCGGCCAGCGTGGTTGACGCGACCAGCAAGCGATATCTGGAAGCGTATCGGCGCGTGACGGGGAACGAGCTGAAGATTTAGGGCGCGGTTTGCTGTCGCGCTGCGTTCGCAGGGACGACAGCAGAGTATGGACACGCCTTTGGCGCTTTGCGCCGACCCAAGGGCTCCATTCGGGCTGCGATCTCGCCTCCATTGATCCAGATCAAGCCGGAAGCCAATGATAAGAGAAAAGTGATCACCTCGGCTTGATACAACAACGAGGGAGATCGCCATGGTCGGCACCAAGCGAATGTTACTTTTTGCAGCCGTCCTGGGCTGCGGGATTTTCGGCTCGACCAACTGGTCAAACGACGCCGGCATCGCGTTCGGCGTTCCCAGCGCTGAAGCCAGGGTCGGCCGGCCGGCAACCCCCGTGAGCGTTGCCGGCGTCGCACGTCGAACCACGCGACGCGCGGTCGTGGGGGGAGCGGCGGTGGGTGCGGCAGCTGCCGGCGCGGCATGCGTCCGTGTCTATGTGAACGGCGCCTACGTCTGCCGCTGATGCCATCCGCGCCGGCGAACTCAACTCGCCGGTCCGGGCTACGACGTCAGCTCCGTCATTGCGAGGAGCCCTTGCGACGAAGCAATCCAGGCTGCCTCTGCGGAGGGATTCTGGATTGCTTCGCTGCGCTCGCAATGACGTGGAGAGATGATGGTGGCTTAGACCCCCGCCATCATCACGTATTTGATCTCGACATATTCTTCCATGCCGTGACGCGAGCCTTCGCGGCCCAAACCGCTTTCCTTGACGCCGCCGAAGGGCGCGACCTCGGTGGTGATCAGGCCGGTGTTGACGCCGACCATGCCCGACTCCAGCGCTTCGGCGACGCGCCAGACGCGGCCGAGATCCCGGGAGTAGAAGTACGAGGCGAGACCGAACGGCGAGGCGTTGCACATCGCGATCACGTCGGCCTCGTCCTTGAAGCGGATGACGGGTGCGAGCGGGCCGAAGGTCTCCTCCTGCGACACCAGCGAGTCCGGCTTGACGTCGGCGAGCACGGTCGGCTCGAAGAAGGAGCGGCCGAGCTCGCTGCGCTTGCCGCCGGTGACGACCTTGGCGCCGCGCTTGACGGCATCCGCAATGTGGCGCTCGACCTTGTCGACCGCCTTCATGTTGATCAGCGGGCCCTGCGTGACGCCGCTCTCGGTGCCGTCGCCGATCTTCATCGCCGCGACCTTCTTCGACAGCTTCTGCACGAACTCGTCGTAGATCTTGTCCTGGGCGTAGATGCGGTTGGCGCAGACGCAGGTCTGGCCCATGTTGCGATACTTCGAGACGATCGCGCCTTCGACGGCAGCCTCGATGTCGGCGTCGTCGAACACGATGAAGGGGGCGTTGCCGCCGAGCTCGAGGCCGAGCCGCTTCACGCCGACCGAGGCCTGCTGATAGAGGATCTTGCCGACCGCGGTCGAGCCGGTGAAGCCGACGAAGCGCACCGCCGGATGCTCGCACAGCACCTTGCCGATCGGCGGCGCGTCACCCGTGATGATGTTGAGCACGCCCTTGGGGATGCCGGCCTTCTCGGCGAGCACGGCGAGCGCCAGCGCCGACAGCGGCGTCTCGTTGGCGGGCTTCAGCACCACGGTGCAGCCGGCGGCCAGCGCCGGCGAGACCTTTCGCGTGATCATCGAGTTCGGGAAATTCCACGGCGTGATCGCGCCGCAGACGCCGATCGGCTGCTTGATGGCGAGCAGGCGCGCATCGGGCCGCTGGCTCGGAATGGTCTCGCCATAGACGCGGCGGGCTTCTTCCGCAAAGAACTCGATATAGGCGGCGCCGATATCGACCTCGCCGAGCGCCTCGGTGAGCGGCTTGCCCTGCTCGGAGGTGAGGATCAGCGCGAGATCCTCGCGATTGGCGGTGATCAGCTCGAACCATTTGCGCAGGATGTTGGAACGCTGCTTGGCCGTGTGCTTGGCCCAGCCCGGAAAGGCACGCGCTGCGGCTTCGACCGCTCTGGTGGTGTCGTCAGCACCAAGCTGCGGCACCTTTGCCAGCTCGACGCCCGTGGCGGGATTGTTGACGGCGAAGACCGGCGTACCGACCCAGGCGCCGTCGATATAGCAGGCCTCCTTCAGCAGCGAGGGGTCCTTCAACCGGTCGCGCAGGGTGGCGGTGGATTGAGTGGCGCGGGCGGCGGCGGTCGGGGTCATGGCGTTCTCCCTGCGGGCGATCGGATTGGCCCGGAATATAGGGACAGGCGGCGCGCAATGCACCGCCCCGCAACGCACATCTGATGGGAATTAAACTCGGAGCCGCGAGGTTACGCCGCGCCGCTCATATAGGTCTCGCGCCGGCCGATCATGCGCTCGGCGGCCGCCTTGGCGTCGGCCTTGGAGGACGTCGCGCAGGTCCGGTATTCGAGATCGGGAACGTGGGAGGTGTCGCGACGGCCGAACCACGACTTCGAGCCGACCGGCAGCAGCGCCAGCGCCTGCGCCAGATTGTCGACCGCGCCGAAAGAATAGAGCGCGCCGGTGCCGGCAATGCGGACCTCGTAAATCCCGGGCGAAATCGGCGCCTCCAGGTTCTCGCCCCGTCCGGCACGGGGATAGCGCTTCCATTCGCTCCAGGTCGATATCATCTGAGGTCCCCCCTCGCCGCCCATGCGCGGGCGGCGACATTTGCATCAAATCTTAATCAGCCCATGAGCCGGGCCGGGTGCTGAACGCGGCAGCTCACGAAATGTTTCAAGCTGCCGAAACTATATCGCCTCGAGCCCTTCCGAGGTGAGGCGACGTCCGGCAATCCACCGCAGATTGTGAGAGAGCGTCGCCGTTCAGTCCCGCTGTCGTCGTGCCTGGGACCAAGGCGGTCAAGTCACGACATCGCGACCGGCGCAGCTGCATGGATGCGCTTGCCGCGCGGGAAGGCAGTCGATTACTTCAAACAATAATCAAACCCGAGGACGCCATGCAGACAGCAGAGTCCAAGGCGCGCATCTGCATCACCACCGTCATTGCGAGCCACCGGGTCCGCGCGAAGCGCGGCCCGATGACAGGCTCCGCGAAGCAATCCAGTCTGCCGCCATGGAGAGACTCTGGATTGCTTCGTCGCTGCGCTCCTCGCAATGACGGGGAGAGAGCCTTGCTCTACCCCGTCAACCCGCGCTGCTCCGCCAGCTCCTTAAGCGACACCAGCGGGCGGGCGCCGATGTGCTGGATGACTTCGGCGGCGGCGAGCGCGCCGAGCTCGCCGCACTGCTTGTAGCCGAAGTTGCGCGCGAGGCCGTAGAGGAAACCGGCAGCGAAGAGATCGCCGGCGCCGGTGGTGTCGACCACCTTCTCGACCGGGAAGGCCGGCGCTGCGACCGCGTCTTCCACGGACACGACCATGCAGCCCTTCTCGCTGCGAGTGACGATTCCGAGATTGACGTCGTTGCGCAGCTGCTTCAGCGCGGTGTCGAAGTCCGAGGTCATGTAGAGCGAGTGCAGCTCGGACTCGTTGGCGAGCACGATGTCGACGGTGCCGCCCCGCATCAACGAGAGAAACTCGTCGCGATAGCGATCGACGCAGAAGGAATCCGACAGCGTCAGCGCCACCTTGCGCTTGGCGTCATGGGCGATCTTGGCGGCCTTGACGAAGGCCTCCTTGGCGTTCTTGGGGTCCCAGAGATAGCCTTCGAGATAAACGATGCCGGCAGCAGCAATCTCGGCCGGATCGATGTCGGCGGGCGACAAATCCTGCGCCGCACCGAGATAGGTGTTCATGGTGCGCTCGCCGTCGCCGGTGACCAGGATGTAGGAGCAGCCGGTGGCGGGGCCGTCCTTGGCGGCGGGCGTGTTGAAGGCGACGCCGGCTGAGCGGATGTCGTGAACATAGAGCTTGCCGATCTGGTCGTCCTTGACCTTGCCGACATAGGCGGCGCGTGCCCCCAGGCTGCCGATGCCGACGATGGTGTTGGCGGCCGAGCCGCCCGAGACTTCGGTGGCCGGCCCCATGTCCTTGTAGATGGCCGCCGCCCGCGCCTCGTCAATCAGCGACATGCTGCCCTTGGTCATGCCATGCTTGGCCAGAAAGGCCTCGTCGGTCCGAACCAGCACGTCGAACAGCGCGTTGCCGATGCCGAGAACGTCATATTTCACGTCAGCCATTCACCTTGATCCTGTTTGCCGGATTGCGGACCTCACGGAAATCCGCTTCCTGTCGGCCTGAAATCCAAGCTCGCGGCCTATCACGACCGGGCCTTGGCGGGCAAGCAACGGTATTTTCGAGAGCATGATCCGCTCCTTCCTGACCGTCTCGACGGGAACGCTGGCCTCGCGCCTCCTGGGTTTTGCCCGCGATTCCCTGATTGCGGCGCTGCTCGGCACCGGCGCCGTGGCGGACGCGTTTCTGGCGGCGTTCCAGCTCGTCAACGTGGCGCGGCGGCTGCTCAGCGAGGGCGCGCTGAACGCGGCGCTGATCCCGGCCTGGTTGCGGGTGCGGGACCGCGACGGAGTGGCGGAAGCCGCGGCGTTCGCCGGGCGCGTGCTCGGCACGGTCAGCGCAGCGCTGGTCGCGATCTCGCTCCTGATCGCATTGTTGATGCCGCTGATCATGACAATCATCGCGCCGGGATTCCTCGGCAGCGGCACGCTCGATCTCGCGGTTCAGAACGCGCGGCTGATGCTGCCTTACCTCGCCTTCGCCGGTCCCGTCACCGTGTTGATGGGGCTGCTCAACGCGCAGGGACGCTTCGCGCTCACGGCATTCGCGCCGCTGCTGTTCAACATTGCGCTGATCGCCGCGATCGCGATGTTGCTCGTCGGGCGGGCAGAGGCCGGCTTCGCCGCGTGGATCCTGGCTGCGACCGTTGGTCTCGCCGGCCTGCTGCAACTGATGATGCTGCTGTCGCAGCGAAGCGCGCGCCTCGCGACGCCGCTGCGCGCCAGTTTCGACACGGAGATGCGCGGCTTTTTCGCCAAGGCGATCCCCGGCATGATCGCAAGCTCGGGGCCGCAATGGCTGATGGTGGCGGGCGCGATCATCGCGTCCGCGACGCCGTCCGCGGTGTCCTGGCTCTATTTCGCCAACCGCTTGATCGAGTTGCCGCTCGGCATCGTCGGCGTCGCCATGGGCACCGTGCTGGTGCCGGAGCTGACGCGCGCGGTGGCTAGCTCCGATCGCGACGCGGTGGCGCACGCCGAATCCCGTGCGCTGGAGCTTGCGACCGGGCTGGCGCTGCCGGCGACGCTCGGCCTGATCGTGCTCGCCGAGCCGATCGTGCGGCTGTTGTTCGAGCATGGCGCGTTCGGTGCGGAGGACAGCACGGCCACCGCGCGCGCGCTGATGTGGCTGGCGCTGGGCTTGCCGGCCCATGTGCTGATCAAGGCACTGTCGCCGGCGTTCTATGCCCGCAGCGACACGATGACGCCGCTCATGGCCACCGCCAAAGGCTTTGTGGTCGCGGTCGTCCTCGCGGTCCTGCTCGGCCATCTCTTCGGCGCGAGCGGGATCGCGGCGAGCATCGCGGCGGGCGCCTGGAGCAGCGCGCTCTCGTTGCTCCGAAAGGGCACGCGCGAGTTCGGCTTCTCGGTGGACGATGCCGCGCGAAGACGGCTGCCGCGGATCGTGCTCGCCGCGGCCGCGATGGGCGCCCTGCTCTGGCTGTCCGCAGATCTGATGCCTGCGGAGGCGCATGGCCTGATCCGCTTCGTCGTGCTGGGTGTGCAGATCGCGGCCGGGATCGCGGTCTACGGCCTGCTGCTGCAGATCCTCGGTGCCGCCTCCTGGCGCGAGGCACTTAACGCGCTGAAACGACCCGGCTGACCCACGGCCCGCGCGAAAGACCCTTGACGGGGCAGCGCCGCTGTTGGAAACGACGGCCGAATACCTATGGGAAGGCTGACCATGCCATTCGTTGAACGGGTCTTTTCCGGCGTCCAGCCGACGGGCAATCTGCACCTCGGCAATTACCTCGGCGCCATCGTCAACTTCGTGAAGATGCAGGAAACCCACAATTGCATCTATTGCGTCGTCGACATGCACGCGATCACGCAAGGGGTGGACGTCTGGGGCGGGCCGGTCGAGCTCGCGCGCAACACCCGCGAGGTGACCGCGGCGTTCATCGCGGCCGGCATCGATCCCAAGAAGCACATCGTGTTCAACCAGAGCCAGGTCTCGGGCCACGCCGAGCTCGCCTGGATCTTCAACTGCGTCGCGCGCATGGGCTGGCTCGGCCGCATGACCCAGTTCAAGGAGAAGGCCGGCAAGGACCGCGAGAACGCCTCCGTCGGCCTGTTCGACTATCCCGTGCTGATGGCCGCCGACATCCTGCTCTATCGCGCCACCCACGTTCCCGTGGGCGAGGACCAGAAGCAGCATCTCGAGCTCTCCCGCGACATCGCGCAGAAGTTCAACAACGACTTTGGTGACTCCATCCGCGCGCAGGGCACCAATGACGGCCTGTTCTTCCCGCTGCCGGAACCCTTGATCACGGGTCCGGCGACGCGCGTGATGAGCCTGCGCGACGGCACCAAGAAGATGTCGAAGTCGGATGCCTCCGACAATTCGCGCATCAATCTCACCGACGATGCCGACACCATCGCGCAGAAGATCCGCAAGGCGAAGACCGATCCGGAGCCGCTGCCGACGGAAGAGAAGGGCCTGGAAGCGCGGCCCGAGGCCGACAATCTCGTCGGCATCTTCGCCGCGCTGTCCGGCCGTTCCAAGGCGGACGTGCTGCGCGAGTTCGGCAACGGCCAGTTCTCCAGCTTCAAGAACGCGCTGGCCGAGCTGTGCGTGACCAAGCTCGCGCCGATCGCCGGCGAGATGAAGCGCCTCGTCGCCGATCCCGGCCATATCGACGCGATCCTGAACGAGGGATCCGACCGGGCGCACGCGATCGCCGACGAGACGATGAAGCTCTCCAAGGACATCGTCGGCTTCATCCGCCGGCGCTAGAGCCGCCATTGCAAGACCGGCTGGCGCCACGGCGCCGGCCGCTTCTCCTCTCCCAAACGTTGCGGGAGTGTGGCAGCATGCTTGCCGTGCACAATCCGGGACATGCATGACCAGCAAGCGACTTTGCTACGAGCCGGGTCACAAGCCCAAATGCCTCGTCATCGTCGACGACAGCGCCGAATGGGATCGCGCCGTCTATTACGCCAGCCGCTGGGCGATCCGCGCCGGCGGCGGCGTGGTCATGCTGCGCATCATCGAGCCGGAACAGCAGAGCCAGGAATGGCTCGGCGTGGCCGACATCATGCGCGCCGAGGCGCAGGAAGCCGCCGAAGCCGCGCTCGACCGCGCCGCCGGGCGCGCCAACGGCATTGCCGCCATCACGCCGGAGCGGGTGATCCGCGAAGGCGAAGCGTTGGAGCAGCTGCTCGCTGTCATCGACGAGGACCCCGATATCGCCATGCTGGTGCTCGCCGCCAATCCCGGCGCGGAAGGGCCCGGGCCTCTGGTTTCGCTGCTCGCCCATGCGCTCGGCACGTTTCCGGTGCCGGTGACGATCATTTCGGGCGCCCTGAGCGACCAGAGCGTGGATTCGCTGTCGTAGCTGCGCTGCTCTTACCCTCCCCTGGAAGGGGAGGGTCGGCTCGTGTCGAGCGAAGCGAGACATGAGACGGGGTGGGGTGACAGTCTCTCCACCTCGAACGCTGCCCGTGGGGAAAGATCACCCCACCCCGCTCGCGCTTCCGCGATCGACCCTCCCCCTCCAGGGGAGGGTAAGTAAGAACGTCCCTAACCCGCTGATTTAACAACAGAACGCTATCCGAAGCCCTTGATCGTGCGTTCGCCGTCGCCATCTGCTAGGGGATAGAGCACGCGCCGGCCTTGAACCGGCGACGTCTGGAGAAAATCATGTTCATTCAAACCGAAGCGACCCCCAATCCCGCCACGCTGAAGTTCATTCCCGGCCGCGTCGTGGTCGACGGCAGCCCGATGGAGTTTTCGAGCCGCGAATCGGCGGCGCGTTCGCCGCTCGCTGAAAAGCTATTCGAGGTGCCCGGCGTCACCGGCGTGTTCTACGGATCGGACTTCATCACCGTGACCAAAGCGAGCGGTGAATGGCAGCAGCTCAAGCCCGCAATCCTCGGTGCCATCATGGAGCACTACATGTCGGGCGCGCCGCTGCTGGCCGACGGCGCGGCCACAAGCGAGGCCGATCTCGACGACGAGGACGAGTTCTTTGACGAAGCTGACGCCGAGACCGTCGACATGATCAAGGACCTGATCGAGACCCGGGTGCGGCCGGCGGTCGCCAATGACGGCGGCGACATCACCTTCCGCGGCTTCAAGGACGGTATCGTCTATCTCAACATGAAGGGCGCCTGCTCCGGCTGCCCGTCATCGACGGCGACGCTCCAGCACGGCATCCAGAACCTGCTCAAGCACTTCGTGCCTGACGTGGTCGAAGTCCGGCCGATGTAAGCCCCTTACGCTGCCTTCTGCTTGGCGGTGATCAGCTTGCGGTTGATCAAGACTTCCGCGATCTGGATCGCGTTGAGGGCAGCGCCTTTGCGCAGATTGTCGGACACGCACCAGAGCACGAGGCCGTTCTCCACCGTCGCGTCCTCGCGGATGCGGCTGATGTAAGTCGCGTCCTCGCCGGCCGATTCATACGGCGTGGCGTAGCCGCCGGGCTCCTGCTTGTCGATGACGAGGCAGCCCGGCGCCACGCGCAGGATGTTGCGCGCTTCATCGGCGGTGATCGGATTCTCGAACTCGATGTTGACGGCCTCGGAATGGCCGACGAACACAGGCACGCGCACGCAGGTGGCGGAGAGCTTGATCTTGGGATCCAGGATCTTCTTGGTCTCCGCCATCATCTTCCACTCTTCCTTGGTGTATCCGTCCTCCATGAAGACGTCGATGTGGGGAATGACGTTGAAGGCGATGCGCTTGGGGAATTTCTTCGCGACCAGCTCGTCGTTGGTGTAGACGGCCTTGGTCTGGGAGAACAATTCGTCCATCGCGTCCTTGCCGGCGCCCGACACCGATTGATAGGTCGAGACCACGACGCGCTTGATCGTCGCCTTCTCGTGCAAGGGCTTGAGCGCCACCACGAGCTGCGCGGTCGAGCAGTTCGGGTTGGCGATGATGTTCTTCTTCTTGAAGCCTTCGGTCGCGGCCGCATTCACCTCGGGCACGATCAGCGGCACGTCCGGGTCCATGCGCCAGGCCGAGGAATTGTCGATCACCACGGCGCCGGCGGCGCCGATCTTCGGCGACCATTCCTTCGACACCGACCCGCCCGCCGACATCAGGCAGATGTCGACGTCGGAGAAGTCGTAATGCTCGAGCGCTTTGACCTTCAGGGTGCGGTCGCCATAGGAGACCTCGACGCCGACGCTGCGGCGCGACGCCAGGGCCACGACCTCGTCCGCGGGGAATTTGCGCTCATCCAGGATGTTGAGCATTTCCCGACCGACATTGCCGGTCGCGCCGACGACTGCGACTTTGTAACCCATCGTTCACTCTCCGATGAAAAAGCCCGTTCCCGAAGCTGACGCTTAAACAGGAAGAGCAGCGCTTCTATGCGAGAACCGGCCTCAAGACAACGTTAAGACCATGCCTTAGGGACGTGGATGCAGTCGCCTGAGGCCAGCACGGCCGTTAGCCCTACCCAGATCCAGCTGAGGCTTTTGGCTATCGCCGATGAGGTGGTCGGCACGCTCGCGCATCTGGTCGTGTATGTGGGGGCGCTCGCCCTGTTTGCCATCCTCGCCCTCGCAGGCCTGGGACAGCTGCCTGACCTGCGCGGTGACGGTCCCGCGGACAAGCCAAGCTGGACTACGGCAGACCGCTCGCATCCGCGCTTCGCCGTCAGTCGGATCGATTCATCAGAGAAAACAGCCTCTTACACCATCTTTCGGCATCCCGAAGGCGGCCGCAGGGACGTGCTGCGCTGGACCGACGCGGCGGACAAGCCGGTGGCCGAGATCGAAATCTACCGCCAGGGCGCCGAATTCGACGTGACGCGGCCGGCAGCCGCAGGCTTGGCCGCTCAGATGGGTTTGGGTGCGGATGCCCCGCTCGAGCAGGCCGGCCTGATCGACACCAAATTAGGCCCCGTTGCCCTGTTCCGACCGGTCGGCGCGGCGGAGGGGACGCGGGCCTGCCTCGGCTATCTCAAGCGCTATGAGGAGCCAGGCTTGCAGATCTCCGGCTTCTCTTGCCAGGGCGACAGCTTGCCCGCCCGCCGCGCGGCGATCGCCTGCACGCTGAACCGGCTCACGCTGCTGGCCTCGGGCAACGAGCCGAAGCTGGCCGAATTGTTCGCCCATGCCGAGCTCAGGCGCCGCGGCTGTGCCCCGCAGGGCTCGCCGGACTGGCTGCTCGGCGCCGCGAACGCGCAATTGCGCGGAGCGCTTTGACCTGCATCAAGGATTCTGCATCAAGCTCAAGTGGCTGGTTTGCATGCAACTTTTGCCGGCGCGCACGATTATTCCGCGCTGGTGTGACCCAATTGACCTAGTTGCATCCGCCCTGGCCGGGCTAGTATGGGGTGAAATCGACTGGCGGCCTGCCGCCTGAAGGGGACGTGATGAGCTTGAAATTTTCTGCCGCGAACAAACTGGCGACGTTGCTTGCGGCGGGCGCCGCAATGGCCATCGCGTTCGCGACCCCGGCTTCCGCCGAGACCAGGACCAAGCAGCGCTATGACGAGCGCGGCCGGCCCTATTACGGCCCGAGCGGCCCCAACGCAGTCTACCAGCAGGGCCGCACCCGCATCTATGTGAGCAAGCGCTCCTGGCTCGACGGCGGCACCGAGGTCAATCCGGGCGACCGCAAGTTCACCGACTACGCCTTCCCGCCGGCCGTGGGCTATCCGTCCTTCGCCCGCGAGAACCTCAACCGTCCGATCGACCGCCAGCCGCTCTCGCCGCCGCAGGATGTCGGCGGCTATCCGCAGAACTTCCCGCTGTACTGAGGCGGGTCGACTTGAAGTCAAAATGGCCGGGCCGAAGTCCGGCCATTTTTGTTTTGGCGAGATGCCGTAGGGTGGGTTAGCGCAGCGTAACCCACCACTGTTCTTCGCCGCTGAGACAGAAGAGGTGGGTTACGCCTTCGGCTAACCCACCCTACGCATTCGCATCCAGGTCATAGCGCCGGCAAAATTCTTCGATGGCCTCGGAGCGGAAATCGCTGAGGCGCTCGAAGATCAGCTCATCCGGCCAATCCCACCAGGCAATGCGGCGCAGGCTTGCGGCAACGGCATCATCGAAGCGCTTGCGGATCGGACGGGCGGGAACGCCGCCGACGATGGTGTAGGGCGCGACATCGCGGCTGACGACCGCGCCTGCGGCGATCACCGCGCCGTCGCCGACGCTCACGCCCGGCAGCAGGATGGCGGCGTGGCCGATCCAGACATCGTTGCCGACGATCACCCGATCGCCGCGCCTACCTGCGAAGAAGTCGCGGTCGCGCGTCGCGCCCGCCTCGTAATATTCGGGGACATAGGTGAAGCGGTGCTGCGAGGGACGGCCCATCGGATGGTTCGGCGCACCGATCCGCACCGAATTGGCGATCGCCGTGAACTTGCCGATCACGGCGTCGGCGACGTCGCAATTCTCGCCGAGATAGGAGTAGTCGGCGAGCGAAGCATATTCGATGCGCGTGCCCGCGAGCACCTCGCAGCGCCGCCCGATCTGCGCCTCGCGCAAGCGCACCGTCTCATGGATGATGGTTTCCGCGATCTTGGGGCGGGGTGAATCCATGAGGTGGCTCCTGAGATTACGGACAGTGCCGTAGGGTGGGCAAAGGCGCAACGCGCCGTGCCCACCATCTCTCTCTAACTAATCGCGATCGACTGGTGGGCACGCTACGCTTTGCCCACCCTACGATTGCTACGTTTCTGTGCTTGCCGCTTACGCGTGCAGCTTCTGCAATTCCTTCAGGATCGCTTCGCCCATCTGCGTGGTCGAGGCGGACGTGGTGCCTTCCGACTTGATGTCGGCGGTGCGCAGGCCGCTGGCCAGCACGGCGGCGATGGCCTGGTCGACCTTGTCGGCGAGATCGCCCATGTCGAAGGAATAGCGCAGCGCCATGCCGAAGGACGAGATCATCGCAATGGGATTGGCGAGGCCCTTGCCGGCGATGTCTGGCGCCGAGCCGTGCACGGGCTCGTACAGCGCCTTGCGCTTCTTGGTCTTGACGTCGACCTCGCCGAGCGAGGCCGAGGGCAGCATGCCAAGCGAGCCGGTGAGCATCGCCGCGATGTCGGACAGCATGTCGCCGAACAGATTGTCGGTGACGATGACGTCGAACTGCTTCGGCCACTTCACCAGCATCATGCCGCCGGAGTCGGCGAGCTGGTGCTCGAGCGTGACGTCGGGGTATTCGCGCTTGTGGACCGCCGTCATGACCTCGTTCCAGAGCACGCCCGACTTCATGACGTTGCGCTTCTCCATCGACGTCACCTTGTTCTTGCGCTTCCGGGCAAGTTCGAAGGCGACGCGGCCGATGCGCTCGATCTCATAGGTGTCGTAGACCTGGGTATCGATGGCGCGCTTCTGGCCGTTGCCGAGATCGGTGATGGTCTTCGGCTCGCCGAAATAGACGCCGCCGGTGAGTTCGCGCACGATGACGATGTCGAGGCCCTCGATCGCATCGCGCTTCAGGCTGGAGGCATCCGCCAGTGCCGGATAGCACACGGCCGGGCGGAGGTTGGCGAACAGCGCCAGATCCTTGCGCAGGCGGAGCAGGCCGGCTTCGGGGCGAACCTCGTAAGGCACGGCATCCCACTTCGGGCCGCCGACCGCACCAAAAATCACAGCGTCGGCGTCCTTGGCCTTGGCCATGTCGCCCTCGGAGATCGAGACCTTGTGCGCGTCATAGGCGGAGCCGCCGACGAGGCCGGTGTCGGTCTCGAACTTGGCGATCCCGGCCGCATTGAGCCAGTCGATCAGCCGCTTCACCTCGCCCATCACCTCGGGGCCGATACCGTCGCCGGGGAGCAGCAGCAGTTTGTGGGTCGCCATGGTCGTTTCCTTCTTGATCCTCTCTCGTCATTCCGGGACGCGCCGCCGACCTCGGGTTTACCCGAGTTCGGCATCTTGGTTGTCCAAGTCGGCAACAGCCGACTTGGATGCGCGGGCCCGGAATCCATAACCACCAGCCGGGTTATGGATTCCGGGCTCGCCCGCTTCGCGTGCGCCCCGGAATGACAGGTCGGCCGGAGTGCTAGAGCGGCGTTGCACGCTTGGCAAGACACCATTGCCGGGGTGCGGCTGTGCAAGGCGGGCGGGGCCTGCCACACTGGGCAGGCCGGAGTACCCCTTGCACGCACCTGATCGCCCCCTGCCCGACGCACACCCCGCGCGGCTGATCCTGACCCTGTCGCTGGCCGCGACGGTCGGGCTCGGCATCGGCCGCTTTGCCTATGCGCTGGTGCTGCCGGACATGCGGGAGGACCTCGGCTGGTCCTACTCGGCGGCCGGTTTCATGAACACGATCAACGCCGTCGGCTATCTCGTCGGCGCGCTGGTGGCGTCCCGCCTGATCCAGCGCGTCGGCTGGGCCGCCGCGATCCGCGGCGGAACCCTCGCCTGCGTCGCCGCGCTTGGGACTTGCGCCATGACCGGCAATTTCGTGGCGCTGAGCCTGGCGCGCCTCGTGCTGGGCCTGGGCGCGGCGGCCGGCTTCGTCGCCGGTGGCGCGCTTGCCGCCACCATCGCCCAGTCGCGTCCGGAGCGGGCCAATTTCCTGCTGAGCCTGTTCTATGCCGGGCCCGGCATCGGCATTCTGTCCTCGGGGCTGATCGCTCCGTTCACGCTGCAATATTTCGGGCCGGGCTCGTGGTGGATCGTCTGGTGGGCGCTGACGGTGCTGTCGGTCGCGATGACCGTGCCGCTGTTCCTGATCCGCATCGAGAGCGGCGCGCGCTTCTCGGAAGGCAGCCACACCTCGTTCGCGATCCTGCCGGTGCTGATTTATCTCGCCGGCTATTTCTTGTTCGGCGCGGGCTACATCGCCTACATGACCTTCATGATCGCCTATGTGCGCGACGGCGGCGGCGGAGCCGCGGCGCAGGCGGCGTTCTGGAGCCTGATCGGCCTGTCCGCCTTCGTGACGCCCTGGGCCTGGCGCGCCGTGCTGGCGCTCGATCGCGGCGGACTTGCCACCGCCATCATCCTCGGCACCAACGCGCTGGGCGCAGCCCTGCCGATGCTCGGGCATTCGCCGGCCTGGCTCGCGGTCTCCGCGGTTGTATTCGGCGTCGCCTTCTTCGCCGTGGTCGGCTCGACCACCGCCTTCGTCCGCTTCAACTATCCGCCGCCTGTGTGGCCGACCGCGATCGCGGCGATGACGATCTCGTTCGGCGTCGGCCAGACGCTCGGGCCGATCGTGGTCGGCGCGATCACCGATGCGCTGGGGAGCTTGAGCTACGCGCTGAATGTGTCGGCGGCGCTGCTGGCGCTGGGCGCGGTAGCGGCGTTGTGCCAGCGCAAGGTGGGCCCAGCCAAATAGACGGTGCCGTAGGGTCGATTAGCGAAGCGTAATCCACCAACTTCGTTCGGCAAGCGCGGACGCATGGCGGATTACGCTTCGCTAACCCGCCCTACGGCAGTGGAGTTCGCCTCAACTCCCACTGAACGAATTATACCCCTGGTCTTCCCAATAGCCGCCCTTGTAGTCGTTGGTGACTTCCATCGAGACCACGTATTTCGGGTTCTTGAAGCCGAGCTTGGTCGGCACGCGGATCTTCATCGGGAAGCCGTAGGCGCGCGGCAGGATCTCGTTTGCGTATTTGAACGTCATCTGCGTCTGCGGATGCAGCGCGCTGCGCATGTCCAGCGGCGAGTTGTAGCCGTCCTTGTCGGCGCACTGGAACCAGACATATTTCGCGCGCGTGTCGGCGCCGATCAGTTTCAGGAAATCGCGCAAGGGCGTGCCGGTCCAGCTGCCGATCGCGCTCCAGCCCTCCACACAGATGTGTCGCGTGATCTGCGTCACCTGCGGGAGCTTGTAGAGCTCCTCCAGCGTCCAGGACTTCTTGTTGTCGACGAGGCCGCGCACCTCGAGCTTCCAGTCCGCGGCCGAGACCTCGGGCGCGTCGTCGAGATCGTAATAGGCGTTGAACGGGAACGGCTTTGTTATCGCGCTTTCGGGGAAGGTCGGCGCCAGCGCGTCGGGATTGAAGATGAAGGCCTGCACCGCGTCGTTGAACTTCGAGACGCTCTTCAGCATCTCCTCGGCCGAGGACGAGTCGACGACGTCGCAGCCGGTGAGCAGCGTCAGCGCGCCCAGGCTGGCGCCGCCGGCGATGAAGCGGCGGCGGGTGACGTCGGGCATGGTCTTCATGGAGTCCTTGATCAGCAATCGTTTGTCGACGCCGGGGATCAGAAACGGACGCTTGGCCATGACGGGTCTCCTTATCAGCGGCCAATGATCATCGCACGCAGGCTCTTCGGCACCAGCAGCGCGAGCAGGACGTGAATGACGAGGAAGGCACAAATTGCGGCCATGCAGAAGAAATGCACGTAGCGCGCGGTCGGATAGTCGCCGAACAACATCACGAGATAGTAGAGCTGCACCGGCTTCCACATGCCGAGGCCTGAGAGCACGATCAGCACGCCGACCACGATGATGCCGGCATAGAGCAGCCGCTGCACGTAATTGTAGACGGCGAGATCGTCATGGCCGAGCTTGAAGGTCAGCGCCGCCCTGACGTCATGGAGCACGCCCGCCGGCGTGATCGGCAGCAGTTTTTTGCGGAAGCGGCCGGTGGCGAAGCCGGTGATGAGATAGGCGAGGCCGTTGATCATCAAGAGCCACATCGCCGCAAAGTGCCAGAGCAGGCCGCCACCGAGCCAGCCGCCGAGCGTGTACTCGCGCGGAAAGCGGAAGTCGAACAGCGGCGAGGCGTTGTAGATCTGCCAGCCCGACAGGATCATCAGGATCATGGCGAAAGCGTTGACCCAGTGCATGACCCGCACCCAGGCCGGCTGGATCACTTTGGACTTGATAGCCGTGACCTGCTCGTCGGTGACTGTGAGGCTCGCCATGGCGGGTTCCATTCTGAGGTCGTCTGACAGCGATTATACGCCGGTGTTTCGGCTTTCGTTACATCCCGCCCGCCATCGAATCGATGCGGTCAGGCTATTGTGGTCACAAAAAAGCGAGCCGGGTATCCCCGGCTCGCGGTCTGAGACCATCCTGTTCGGGGATGAAACAGGATCGCGCGGTGTTACGAGGCCGGCATCAGCACGGTATCGACCACATGGATCACGCCGTTGGACTGGTTGACGTTGGAGATCGTCACCATGGAGGTGCCACCCTTGGCGTCGACGATCCAGACCTTGCCGTCCATCTTCTTGACCGTCAGCTCCTCGCCTTCGGCGGTCTTCAGCTTCTTGCCGTCGGTGAGGTCGGAGGCTTCGAGCTTGCCGGGCACGACATGGTAGGTGAGGATCTTGGTCAGCGTCGCCTTGTTCTCGGGCTTGACGAGGCTGTCGACGGTGCCGGCCGGCAGCTTGCCGAAGGCGGCGTTGGTCGGCGCGAACACGGTGAACGGGCCCTTGCCTTCCAGCGTCGGCACGAGGCCCGCGGCCTTCACCGCCGCCACCAGCGTGGTGTGGTCCTTGGAGTTGACCGCGTTCTGGACGATGTTCTTCGAGGGGAACATCGCGGCGCCGCCGACCATGACGGTCTTTTCCTCGGCGCTTGCGGGCGCGACGACGGTCGCGGTGATGGCCAGGGCGCTGAAGGCGGCGGCAGCGAGATAGGCAATGCGCTTCGACATGAGAAAGTCTCCCGATTGAATTGAGACCGGCGATGGCCGGCGTTGAGTTGGGGCAACAACGGCGCCTGCGACAGTCGAGGGGTGATGCAGCAGTGCCGTCGTTGGACCGAACTACGGGAGGGTTTGTGGTGCGGTTTCGAGGAAAAATTCTTTGTGATGGGTGAAACTATCGGCGGGGATGTTCGTGGGGGCCCATCCGCCGTCATTGCGAGGAGCCCTTGCGACGAAGCAATCCAGACTGTCTCCGCGGGCACATTTCTGGATTGCTTCGCTTCGCTCGCAATGACGAGTTTGCGGCTCCGCCTCGCCTCAATCCCTGTTGTTCGGGGTCTGGATGAATCCGCGATTATGCGTCGGGCTGATCAGCACTTCGTTGATGCAGACTCTGGCCGGCATGCCCGCGATGAAGGCGATGGTGCGGCCGAGGTCTTCCGATTGCAGCATCTTCGCCTGCTCCGCTTCGCTCGGCACCACCGGACGCAGCTTCAGGATCGGCGTCGCCACCTCGCCCGGCATCAGGCAGCAGGCGCGCAGGCCGTTGACGCATTCGTCCATGTTGAAGGAATGGGTCAGCGCCAGCACCGCATGCTTGGTGGTGGTGTAAGCCGGGCCCGGCATTTTCGAGACGTGGCGGCCGGCCCAGGACGAGACGTTGATGATGGCGCCGTCTTGCTGCTTGCGCATCGTCGGCAGCACCGCGCGCATGCAATAGAGCACGCCGTTGAGATTGACCTGGACCAGTCTGTCCCAGCCCTCCAGCTCCATGTCCTTCCAGCTGCGCTTGGGAACATTGATGCCGGCATTGTTGACGAGCAGGTCGATGCGGCCGTGCCTTGCGACGATCTGGTCGGCTGCCTTCTGGGCTGCGGCCGCGTTGGACACATCGAGCACAAGGGCCTCGGCCGCCCCACCTTCCCCAGTGATCTTCGCTACCACGGTCTCCAGGGCGTCTTTGCGCCGGCCCGAGACCACAACGATCCAGCCGTCGGCAGCTAGCGCCTCGGCGCCGGCCTCCCCGATCCCGCTGCCACCGCCCGTGACCCAGGCCACGCGTTTCCCGCTTTTTGACATGCAAACTGTCTCCGTTGCTTCATCGGGGCGGTTTTTGCTAATCCAGCCCTCGGTTTTGACCGGCCTGTGCCGGCGAGGAATGTTGCATGAACCAAGCTGCCAACGCCAACCTGTTTTCCCGCCTGTTCGAGGGCCTCGCCGATCCCAAGCGGCTCGCGATCGAGACGCATGACGGCGCCCATATCAGCTATGGCGATCTGATCGCGCGCGCGGGCCAGATGGCGAACGTGCTGGTCGCCCGTGGCGTGAAGCCCGGCGACCGCGTCGCGGTGCAGGTGGAGAAGTCGGTCGCCAACATCGTGCTCTATCTCGGCACGGTGCGCGCCGGCGCGGTCTATCTGCCGCTGAACACGGCCTATACGCTCAACGAGCTCGACTACTTCATCGGCGATGCCGAGCCGTCGCTCGTGGTCTGCGATCCCGCCAAGGCGGAAGGGCTCGCCCCGATCGCCGCCAAGGTGAACGCGAAGGTCGAGACGCTCGGGGCTGACGGCAAGGGCTCGCTGACGGAGGCCGCCGACAGAGCGAGCCGCGAGTTCACGACAGTGCCGCGTGAAAACGACGATCTCGCCGCGATCCTCTACACCTCGGGCACCACCGGCCGCTCCAAGGGCGCCATGCTGACCCATGACAATCTGGCGTCCAACTCGCTTTCGCTCGTCGACTATTGGCGCTTCACCGACAAGGACGTCCTGATCCACGCGCTGCCGATCTACCACACCCACGGCCTGTTCGTGGCGACCAACGTGACGCTGTTCGCGCGCGCCTCGATGATCTTCCTGCCGAAGCTCGATCCGGACCTGATCATCAAGTTGATGGCACGCGCGACGGTGCTGATGGGTGTGCCGACCTTCTACACCCGCCTGCTGCAGAACCCCGCGCTGTCGCATGGGACGACCAAGCACATGCGGCTGTTCATCTCGGGCTCGGCGCCGCTCTTGGCCGAGACCCATCGCGAATGGTCGGCGCGCACCGGACATGCCGTGCTCGAGCGCTACGGCATGACCGAAACCAACATGAACACGTCGAATCCCTATGAGGGCGAGCGCGTGCCCGGCGCGGTCGGCTTCCCGCTGCCGGGCGTCTCTGTGCGCGTCACTGATCCCGAGACGGGGAAAGAGCTGCCGCGCGACGAAATCGGCATGATCGAGGTGAAGGGGCCGAACGTCTTCAAGGGCTATTGGCGCATGCCGGAGAAGACCAAGGCCGAGTTCCGGCCTGATGGCTTCTTCATCACCGGCGACCTCGGCAAGATCGATGCGAAGGGTTACGTGCACATCCTCGGCCGCGGCAAGGATCTCGTGATCTCGGGCGGCTTCAACGTGTACCCGAAGGAAATCGAGAGCGAGATCGATGCCATGCCCGGCGTAGTGGAGTCCGCCGTGATCGGCGTGCCGCATGCCGATTTCGGCGAGGGCGTCACCGCGGTGCTGGTGCGCCAGCCCGGCGCGAGCATCGATGAAGCAGCCGTGCTGAAGGGCCTCGAGGGGCGCCTCGCGAAATTCAAGATGCCGAAGCGGGTGTTCGTAGTCGACGAGCTGCCGCGTAATACGATGGGCAAGGTGCAGAAGAACGTGCTGCGCGAGACGTACAAGGATATTTACGCGAAGAAGTGAGGGGGCAAATGCTCCAGGGCGGGGAGATGCATGAAGCGCGAGCAGGCTGTCCGGATCAACAATCATCTCCTCGATGCTTATCGGGCCCTCGACGAGGCTCGAATGGCAATCGCGGCACTTGGCAAGGCTGAGCGGATCGAGCTCGAAGATTGGCTTGAGGAAGTCGTTGTCGCCTTAGAGGACGAGCTGCTCCAGCCAATCTACGATCAGTACCCGGATCTAGAGCCGCCGAAATCTGATCGAGAACCGCTAAGATATATCTGCGAACTCACGTGGGATGAGGTGCAACTCCCGGCGTCGGTGACCGAAAAGCAGCTCGACGAGATCATTTTCTCGGTCATGGAGCCGACTTGGCGGAAAACCGCGATGATGGTCAGCTATGTGTTGGATCGCTGCAAAGAGCTTGGATTGCCGATCGAAGGCGAAGTGATTGCTGCGCGATTGAAGGTACTTTCCGATTCCGGTCGCATCGAAGGCATCGGCGATCTCCGATCATGGTTCCACAGCGAGGTGCGATTGAAGGACTAGTTCGTAGAGTGGGTTAGCGGAGCGTAACCCACCTCTTTACTTTCTGCGGAGACAGAAGCGGTGGGTTACGCTCCGCTAACCCACGCTACCACTGGATTGCTTCGCTTCGCTCGCAATGACGGAGGTCGTGGCGGCTACTGCCCGCCCACAAGGCTCAACACAAACCGGCTCCCCACGATCAACAGATAACACCCGAACGCCATCTCCAGTGTACGCTTCGACATCGCATGCGCGGCTCTCACGCCCAGCGGCGCGGTGACGAGGCTCATCGGCATCACCAGCACGGCGCCGATCAGCGAGACGTAGCCGAGCGCGAATGGCACTTGCAGCGCTGCGACGGCCGGATAGTTCGCGGCAGCAGGCCGGCCGGCATAGATGTAGCCGAGCGCGCCGGGGATGGAGATCAGCACCGCGAGCGCGGAGGAGGTCGCGACCGCCTGATGAATGGGACGGCTGTAGAAGGTCATCAGCAGGTTCGAGAACAGGCCGCCGCCGATGCCCATCAGGGTCGAGAGAATGCCGACGCCGAAGCCGTAGACGCGCATCAACGGGCCCTTCGGCAGATCATCGCCAAGCTTCCAGGTCTCGCGGGCGAAGATCAGCCGGACCGCGGCTGACCAGGCGACGGCGACGAACACGATCTTGAACAGCCGCTCCGGCGCGAAGCGCGCGACCACGCTGCCGGCGATGACGCCGATCAGGATCGGCAGCCACCAGACCCGCAGGATCGCCATGTCGACGGCGCCGCGCTTGTAATGCGCCTGGAAAGAGCGGATCGAGGTGGGGATGATCACGGCGAGCGAGGTGCCGACGCAGAGCGGCATCCGCACCTCCAGCGGCACGCCGGCGATGCGAAAGCATTCGTAGAACACCGGCACGAGAATCGCGCCGCCGCCGATGCCGAACACGCCGGCCAGGAATCCCGAGAGCGCGCCGGTTGCGATCAGCAGCAGCGCGAGCTCGACAAAGTCCCTGATATCAAGACCTGCAATCACCCCAGACCTGCCCGGCCTGCCGGCCCGATACGCACGTTCAGAGCCGGCCGCGTCGGCAAGCTGTAGGCGATCCGATCCAGCCGGTCGACACGTCGCGCGACCCGGCTGGGGTGGAATGCAGGCTGCGCATATCCGCCCGCACTGCGGGAACCGTGGCGCGCGGCGAGCACCGCGATGGGGCGGCAGCCGGGCTGGTTCACCCTCGGCGATGCCCCTCGCGAGTTGCGATCACGAGGGCCCGAGGCGGCTTAGAGGCGTTCCAATAGTGATTTCAATGCGCCATACGCTCGGGATCAAAGAGCGAACTTATATTCACACTTTCGCTGGCGGACCGATATGCTGGTATACCAAGACCTTGATTGGCCTTGGTTCATCAAGGCCATAGAGCTGAACCCGGGTTCCGTTTATGGCGATTTGGTGATTGCGCAGTCCAAATCGACTCCGTAAATAGAGCCAACCTCTCGCGATCCCCGCGCGCCCCATGCTGGGCCGCAACAAACATCAAAAGCCGCCCATGACCGCACGGATCGAACGACCGCTTTCGCCGCACATCCAAACCTATCGCTGGACGCTGACGATGGCCCTGTCCATCGTCCATCGTGCCACCGGTATCGCCCTCTATGTCGGAACCCTGCTGCTGGTCTGGTGGCTGGTTGCCGCGGCCTCCGGCCCGGCCGCCTATGCCCATGTCCAGGCCTTCTCCGGCAGCATCATCGGCCGGCTGATCGTGTTCGGCTACACCTGGGCCCTGATGCACCATATGCTCAGCGGCATCCGGCATTTCGTCTGGGATCTCGGCTACGGCTTCAAGGCCAATGAGCGCGAAGCGCTGACCTGGGGCGCCCTGATCGGCGGCATCGCGCTGACGGTGCTGATCTGGATCATCGCCTATGCGAACGGAGGCGGCCGATGAGCTTTGACGAATCCCACGGCTCTCCGAAGCGTCCCTCGATGCGCACGCCGCTCGGGCGCGTCCGCAATCTCGGCGCCGCGCATTCCGGCACGACCGATTTCTGGCGCCAGCGCATCACCGGCGTTGCCATGACGCTGCTGATGATCCCCGCGCTGGTGATCATCATGATGCTGCTCGGCCGCAACCAGGTCTACGCGGCGCAGACCCTGAGCTCCATTCCCGTTGCGGTGATACTGCTCCTCTTCATCTTCGCCAGCGCCTGGCACATGAAGATCGGCATGCAGGTGGTGATCGAGGACTACGTCCATAACGAGAAGCTGAAGCTCACCGCGATCATGCTCAACAATTTCTTCTCGGTCGCCGTGGCGCTCGCCTCGACCTATGCGATCCTGAAGCTTTCTTCCGGAGTGTAACCCATGGCCGCTGAGACGAATGGCAAGGGCAACGGCGCTCCCGCCACCAACGGAAAAGCCTATCCGATCGAAGACCACACCTATGACGTCGTCGTGGTCGGCGCCGGTGGCGCGGGCCTGCGCGCGGTCGTCGGCTGCAGCGAAGCGGGCCTCCGCACCGCCTGCATTACGAAAGTGTTTCCGACCCGGTCGCACACGGTCGCGGCGCAGGGCGGCATCTCCGCTTCGCTCGGCAACATGCACAAGGACGACTGGCGCTGGCACATGTACGACACCGTGAAGGGGTCGGACTGGCTCGGTGACCAGGACGCGATCGAATACATGGTGCGCAACGCGCCCGACGCGGTCTACGAGCTCGAGCATTGGGGCGTGCCGTTCTCGCGCACCGAGGACGGCAAGATCTACCAGCGTCCGTTCGGCGGCATGACCACCGAGTTCGGCAAGAGCCAGGCGCAGCGCACCTGCGCCGCCGCCGACCGCACCGGCCACGCCATGCTGCACACGATGTACGGCCAGTCGCTGCGCCACGCGGCCGAGTTCTTCATCGAGTTCTTCGCCATCGACCTGATCATGGACGATCAGGGCACCTGCCGCGGCGTCATCGCGCTCAAGCTCGACGACGGCACGCTGCATCGCTTCCGCGCCCAAACCACGATCCTGGCGACCGGCGGCTACGGCCGCGCCTATGCCTCCTGCACCTCGGCGCACACCTGCACCGGCGACGGCGGCGGCATGGTGCTGCGCGCCGGCCTGCCGATGCAGGACATGGAGTTCGTCCAGTTCCACCCGACCGGCATCTACGGCTCGGGCTGCCTCGTCACCGAGGGTGCGCGCGGCGAAGGCGGCTATCTCGTCAACTCCGAGGGCGAGCGCTTCATGGAGCGCTATGCGCCGTCGGCCAAGGACCTCGCCTCGCGCGACGTGGTCTCGCGCGCGATGACCATCGAGATCCGCGAAGGGCGCGGCGTCGGCAAGAAGAAGGACCATATCTTCCTGCATCTCGACCATCTCGATCCCGCGGTGCTCGCCGAGCGCCTGCCGGGCATCTCGGAATCGGCCAAGATCTTCGCCAATGTCGACGTGACGCGCGAGCCCATCCCGATCGTGCCGACCGTGCACTACAACATGGGCGGCATCCCCACGAACTATCACGGCGAGGTGCTGACCAAGAAGGACGGCGACGACAACGCGGTGATCCCCGGCCTGATGGCGATCGGCGAAGCCGCCTGCGTCTCCGTGCACGGCGCCAACCGCCTCGGCTCCAACTCGCTGATCGACCTCGTCGTGTTCGGCCGCGCCGCCGCGCTGCGCCTTGCGGAAAAGCTCACGCCCAATGCCAAGCAGCCCGAGCTGCCGGCGAACTCGGCCGAGATGGCGCTCGACCGTCTCGACCATTACCGCTATGCCTCGGGCGGCACGCCGACCGCAAAGCTGCGCGAAGGCATGCAGCACGTGATGCAGAACAATTGCGCGGTGTTCCGCACCGGCGAAGTGCTGAGCGAAGGCCAGAACCTGATCGCGAAGGTCCACAGCGGCATCATCGACATCGCCGTGTCCGACCGCTCGCTGGTGTGGAATTCGGACCTCGTCGAGACGCTGGAATTCGACAATCTGATCTCGCAGGCGGTGGTGACGATGAACTCGGCCGCCAACCGCACCGAGAGCCGCGGCGCCCATGCCCGCGAGGATTTCTCGGAGCGCGACGACAAGAACTGGATGAAGCACACGCTGGCCTGGCTGGACGATGCCGGCAAGGTCAGGATCGAGTATCGCCCGGTTCACAACTACACCATGACCAACGACGTTCAGTACATCCCGCCCAAAGCTCGCGTTTACTAAACGTCGCGCGTGTACTGATCGAACAGCGAAGGCCTTAATCGAATGGTTGAATTCGCACTTCCGAAGAACTCCAAGATATCAGGCGGCAAGACCTGGCCGAAGCCTGCGGGCGCGACCGAGCTCCGCGAGTTCAAGGTCTATCGCTGGAATCCGGATGACGGCAAGAATCCGAGCGTCGACACCTATTATGTCGACACCAATGATTGCGGTCCGATGGTGCTGGACGGCCTGATCTGGATCAAGAACCACATCGACCCGTCGTTGACCTTCCGCCGCTCCTGCCGCGAAGGCGTCTGCGGCTCCTGCGCGATGAACATCGACGGCCAGAACACGCTGGCCTGCACCAAGTCGATGCACGACGTGAAGGACGGCGCGGTGAAGATCAACCCGCTGCCGCACCAGCCGGTGGTGAAGGACCTCGTCCCTGACCTCACCAATTTCTACGCGCAGTACGCCTCGGTCGAGCCCTGGCTGAAGACCACCTCGCCGACGCCGCAGAAGGAATGGCGCCAGAGCCACGAGGACCGCGAGAAGCTCGACGGTCTCTACGAGTGCATCCTCTGCGCCTGCTGCTCGACCTCCTGCCCGAGCTATTGGTGGAACAGCGAGCGCTATCTCGGCCCCGCCGCGCTGCTCCAGGCCAACCGCTGGGTGTCGGATTCGCGGGATGAGGCGACTGGCGAGCGGCTCGACAATCTCGAGGATCCGTTCCGGCTCTACCGCTGCCACACCATCATGAACTGCGCCAAGGCCTGCCCGAAGGGCCTCAACCCGGCCGAAGCCATCGCCGAGCTCAAGCTCAAGATGGTCGAACGGCAGATCTGAGGCGAAGTCCCCCCTTTGCGCCCCGGCCAAACCGGCCGGGGTGTCCTGCATTTGCCGTCAATTCGAGCAGAATTTTCTCTGACCCGCTGGGCGCGCAAGTTTCCGGCTCACAACCAGCGGTTCCAGCACAAGCTGCTTCCTTCCTCACGCGGGATTCAGTTAAGCTCCCGTCAGGGACGGAGCGACTGTGCAGAGGGCGCAACGCAACTCGCTGAGGCTGTTGCAGTGGATGATGGCGGCATCCCTGGCGCTGCCGATTGCGCTGTTCGCCGTCGCCGCCGCGATCTCCTACACGTCGACCAAGGATACCGCCGACCGCGAGATCGAGCGGACGGTCGATGTCGCCCATGAGCACGCGCTCAAGGTCTTCGAGACCATCGACCGCAGCCTCGCCGAGCTCAACGAGGTCGTGCGCGGCCTGCCCGACGACGTCATCCGCACCCGGGAGCCGACGCTGCATCGCCGGCTGAAGCGGCTGAGCGATTCGCTGCCGCAGCTCAAATCGGCCTGGATCTTCGATGCGAACGGGAAGGCGCTGGTCAACAGCCTCGTCTCGCCGCCGCCGGACCTGAGCTTTGCCGACCGCGATTACTTCTATGCCCATGTCGACCAGAGCATCGGCACGTTCATCGGCACGGCCCTGACGCCACGGCCGCCCTATCAGGGCGCCCGCTTCTTCGGGGTCAGCCGCCGCCGCGAGTCCGACGACGGCCGCTTCATCGGCGTGATCCAGGCTTCGGTGCTGCCGGAATATTTCGAGAGCTTCTACGCCAGAATCGGGTCCGATCCCGGCAGCTTCCTTGCGATGGGCCGCACCGACGGCGCGATGCTCACGCATTTTCCCCGACTCGACCACGAGCTTCGGCTCGATCCGACCGGACCGGTGGGCCAGAAAATCGCGGCCCAGCCCCAGCACGGCCTCATCACCGTCGCCTGGCCCTCGGACGGGATCGAGCGGCGCATCGCTTACCGGCGCGTCGCCGAATATCCGATCTATGTCAGCGCCGGACTCGAGACCTCGGCGATCCGCGCCCGCTGGCTCGCCACCATCGGCCAGCATCTGGTGTTCGGCATTCCCGCCACCGCGCTGCTGTTCCTGCTGCTGGCGCTCGCTCTGCGGCGCACCCAGCACCTCCAGGCGGAGGCTGCAAAGCGGCGCGAGGCCGAGGAGGCGCTGAAGCACAGCCAGCGCCTGGAAGCGCTCGGCCAGCTCACCGGCGGCGTCGCGCACGACTTCAACAATCTCCTGACGGTGATCCGCGCTTCCGTCGACCTCCTGAACCGCCCGCAGCTGACGGAGGAGCGGCGACAGCGCTACATCACGGCCATCGCCGATTCGGTGGCGCGCGCGGCCAAGCTGACCTCGCAGCTGCTCGCCTTCGCGCGGCGCCAGACCCTCAAGCCGGAGGTGTTCGACGTCGGCGCGCGGGTGCAGTCGCTGCACGACATGCTCGCCACGCTGCTGGGCCCCGCGATCGAGATCGTCATGCAGCTGCCGGCGGAGCCGTGCCTCGTCAATGCCGATGCCAGCCAGTTCGAGACGGCGCTGATCAACATGGCGACCAATGCGCGCGATGCCATGCAGGGCCAGGGACGAATCGTCTTCAAGGTCGAGGCCACGACGGCCGTTCCGGACACGCTGGCATCGACTGGCCCGGGCATGGCAGGCCACGGCTTCGTCCGCGTAACCGTAAGCGACACCGGTGTCGGCATTCCCGCCGCGCGGCTCGGGCGCATCTTCGAGCCGTTCTTCACCACCAAGCAGGTCGGCCACGGCACCGGCCTTGGCCTGTCCCAAGTGTTCGGCTTCGCCAGACAGTCCGGCGGCGAAGTGACTGTCACGAGCGAGGTGGGGCGCGGCAGCACCTTCTCGCTCTATCTACCGCGCGTGCCGCCGGACCTACTGCCGCAGCGCCAGGCGCCCAACACGGCGCCGGCGGTGGCCGGCAGCGGCATGTCGGTCCTGGTGGTCGAGGACAATATCGAGCTGGCGAATTTCGCCGCCGACGGCCTCACCGAGCTCGGCTACAGCATCACTCTGATCGACAACGCGACCGATGCGCTCGCCGAGCTCGTCGTGGACGCCGACCGCTTCGACGTCGTGTTCTCGGACGTGGTGATGCCCGGGATGACCGGGCTCGATCTGGCGCAGGCGATCCGCGACCGCAGCATCGGCGTGCCGGTCGTGCTGACCACCGGCTACAGCCAAGCCCTGTCGCAAGAGGGCGTTGCCGGCTTCGATCTCGTGCAAAAGCCCTATTCGATCGAGGAATTGTCGCGCGTTCTGCATCGGGCAGCCCGGATCAGGCGCGTCAGGGACGGCGCCGCCGAATAGGGGCCCGCGGAACCTCACGGGAACCGGCTGAGTTCCCTTCGCGTTGTCCGCTCATGCACAAACCGGCCGCGACGCGCGAACAGGGCAAGAAGCCGCCCATCATCGATATCCAAGGCGAGAACGGCGACGACGTGACACCGCCGCCGCCCGAGCTGGTCGAACCCGACCCCGAACTGTCACCGGAGGAAGCCGAGCAGGTCCGCAAGGATTATCTGCTGACGCGGTTCTGGATCAGCGCCCGCGGTTTCTGGGGCCGCAACGGCGACCGCCTAGCCTGGCCGTTCTCGATCGGTCTCGTCCTGCTGATCGTGCTGACCGTCGGCTTCCAATACGGCATCAATGTCTGGAATCGTGCAATCTTCGACGCCATCGAGAAGCGCGATGCGGCGAGTGTCTTCCATCTCACCGCAATGTTCTTCCCGCTCGCGATCGGCAGCATCGTGCTCGCAGTCGTGCAGGTGTTCGCGCGCATGGGCATCCAGCGGCGCTGGCGCGCCTGGCTGACCGCGAGCGTGCTGACACGGTGGCTCAAGAACGGGCGCTACTACCAGCTCAACCTCGTCGGCGGCGATCACGGGAATCCGGAATACCGGATCGCGGAGGATCTTCGCATTGCCACCGACGCGCCGGTCGATTTCATTGCCGGCGTCACCTCCGCGCTGCTGTCGGCCGCGACCTTCATCGTCGTGCTCTGGACCATCGGCGGCGCGCTCACCGTCACGCTCGGCGGCTCGTCGGTGACCATTCCCGGCTTCCTCGTGATCGCCGCGATGCTCTACGCCGCGATCGCATCCGGGTCGATCACGGTGATCGGCCGGCGCTTCGTGCAAGTCTCGGAGGATAAGAACCAGGCCGAGGCCGATTTCCGCTACACCCTGACACGCGTACGCGAGAACGGCGAAAGCATCGCACTGCTCGGCGGCGAAGAGGAGGAGCGCGACGGCCTCGATCGCAACTTCACGAACGTGCTGCGGCAATGGGCGCGGCTCGCCGGCCAGCACATGCGCACCACGCTGGTGTCGCAAGGATCGAGCCTCGTTGCGCCGGTCGTGCCGCTTCTGCTCTGCGCGCCAAAATTCCTCGACGGCTCCATGACGCTGGGGCAGGTGATGCAGGCCGCATCCGCCTTCACCATCGTGCAGAGCGCGTTCGGCTGGCTCGTCGACAATTATCCGCGGCTCGCCGACTGGAACGCCTGCGCGCGCCGCATCGCCTCATTGATGATGTCGCTCGACGGCCTCGAGCGCGCCGAGCAGGGCGATGGCCTCGGCCGCATCAAGCGCGGCGAGACCTGCAGCGAGGCCATGCTGGAGCTGAAGGATCTCTCGGTCACGCTCGACGACGGCACCGCGGTGGTCGGCGAGACCGAGGTAGTGATCGAGCCCGGCGAGCGGCTCCTGGTCGCCGGCGAATCCGGCACCGGCAAGAGCACGCTGGTGCGCGCCATCGCCGGCCTATGGCCCTGGGGCGGCGGCAGCGTGAATTTCCATGCCGACCGCCGACTGTTCATGCTGCCGCAGCGGCCCTATGTGCCCTCCGGCTCGTTGCGGCGGGCGGTCGCCTATCCCGGCGCGGCCGACCACTGGACCTTGGACGAAATCGGCGAAGCCCTGCACAAGGTCGGCCTCGATCATCTCAAGGAAAAGATCGAGGAGGAAGGACCATGGGACCAGACCTTGTCGGGCGGCGAGAAGCAGCGCCTCGCCTTTGCGCGGCTGCTGCTGCACAACCCCGATATCGTCGTGCTCGATGAGGCGACCTCCGCGCTCGACGAGAAGAGCCAGGACAAGATGATGAAGATGGTCACCGACGCGTTGCCCAAGGCGACCATCGTCAGCGTCGCGCACCGCGCCGAGCTGGAGGCTTTCCACAGCCGCAAGATCGTGCTGGAGCGGCGCAAGGGCGGCGCCAAGCTCGTCAGCGATATCGACCTGATTCCGCGCAAGGGCAGGCGCCGGCTGCTCGGGCGATTCTTGCGGCAGCGCAAGGCTCCAAGGAAGGCGGCGTGAGGCTCTCTCCGTCGTCCCGGACAAGCGCGCTCCAAGCGCGCAGATCCGGGACCGATACCCACAGGAAGGAAGTTTGACGAAGACTCGGAGTGAGCGTGTCGCATCACACTCCTTCCTGGGGTTATGGGTCCCGGGTTCGCTTCGCGCCCCGGGACGACACCGGTGATCGAGCGTTGGAGTCCCCCGCAAAACCGGCTATGCATGCGCCGCCTGCAACGAGGATCTGCTGCTTGACGTCCGACAATGCCCCTTCGTCCGCGCCGTTCGGCGCGTTCGCGCCCAATGCGGCGCAGGCCGCAATCATCCGCCTCGCTCAACGATCCGGGCTGAAGCGCGGCGCGTTCCGGCCCTGGATGTCGCGGCTGGTCAACCTGCTGCGCAGCGGCCCTGTCGACGTGCAATACCAGGGCGCCTCGTTCCGCCTCCATCACCAGGGCAGCGCGACCGAGCGCGGCGCGCTGTTCAATCCGGACTACAATCTCGACGAGCTCGACTTCCTGCGCCAGCACACCCCCGCGGGCGGCGTGTTCGTCGATGTCGGCGCCAATGTCGGCACGTTCGCACTGGTGATGGCACGGCAGGTCGGGCCATCAGGAAAAGTGGTGGCGATCGAGCCGCATCCGCTGACCTTCGCACGGCTCTCCTTCAACCACGCCGCATCGAAGACGCCGCAGGTTCGCCTGGTCCAGGCCGCCGCGGGCGACAGCGACGGCGAGCTGATGATCGAGAGCGGCGGCGGCAATCTCGGCGCCACCCACGTCGTCACCGGCACGGCCAGTGCCGAGGCGATCAAGGTGCCGTCGCTGCGCTTGATGCGCATTCTGGAGGAGGCCGGCGTCGGGCAGGTCGATTCGCTCAAGATCGACGTCGAGGGCTTCGAGGACCGCGTGCTGATCGGCTTCTTCCGCGACGCGCCACAATCGCTGTGGCCGCGGGCGGTGGTGATCGAGCATCTGTCACAAAACGAATGGCAGCAGGATTGTATTGCCGACATGGTCGGGCGCGGCTTTACGATCGTGCGGAAGACACGAAGCAATACGTTTCTGTCCCGCTGACAGGGACGAACAAGGGAGGTTAGCGATGATCGACCATCTGGGTTTCTCCGTCTCCGACTATGAGCGCGCCAAAGCGTTCTACGTGAAGGCGCTGGCGCCGCTCGGCTACAGCCTGATCATGGAAGTCACGGCCGAGCAGACCGGTCACGCTGCGGCCGCGGGCTTCGGCGCCGAGGGCAAGCCCGATTTCTGAATCGGCGGCGAGGGCGCGATGAACAAGCCCGTGCATGTCGCCATTCGCGCCAAGGACCGCGCCACGGTCGATGCATTCTACAAGACGGCGATGGCGGCCGGCGGCCGCGACAACGGTCCGCCCGGCATCCGTCCGCATTATCACGCGAACTATTACGGCGCCTTCGTGCTCGATCCCGACGGCCACAATATCGAGGCGGTCTGCCACACGCCGGAATAAACCGGGCTTCGAAGCGGGTGGCGCGGAACATCGGCGCTGCGCCGTCGTTGTTGTTCTCTGCACAACGATCCCGATGGTGCCGATGCCGATCGAACCGCCCGAGATTCCGCCCTCGACGCCCGGTACGCCAACTGAGCCACCGCCCGGAATTCCGCCCGGCAATCCGCAGCCCGAAATCACGCCGCCGGTGCGCGAGCCCGGCTCGCCGCCGCGGCCCGACGAATTGCCGGGCCGCATGCCTGAAGAGATTCCATCGCGCGGGCCGCATGGACCGCTCACGCCCAATCCTGCGACGGATGCAATTCCGCCGCGGGATCACGTGTGAAAGGGCCAACGAGTGCAAGGCGATTGCAACCAGCTTCTGAATGCGCAATGAACGTTGCCATAGTGAGATGATTTGCGTGCAGAAATAAATCGAGCCGCGGTTGCATCGCCCGCCACAATGCGGCCTAACGCGTAGCCGTTCATCACGACACTTCGACAAAGAACCTTCCGGGGAAGTTCACCACCATGACCAACCTTCGTTTCGTGCTGCTTGCGACGACGGCTCTGACCGCGATGCAATTGGCCAACACCGCATCGCATGCGCAAGACGCCGCGCCGCTCGTGGTCGCGCAGGCCCAGCCGCAAGACACGGGCCCTGACGGAAAACCGAAGCAGCCGCCGAAGGGACCGCCCGCAGCCGCGCCGCCTGCAGCACCCGCGCGCCCCGCGGCTCCGCCGCCCGCGGCAGCACCGCCCCACCCGATACAGACCGCCGACGGTCGCACCCGCGTTCCGCGCCGCGCCGACGGTCGCAGCGCCCTTGCCGCCGCCGCCGCGTCCGCAACAGCGTGACCTGACGCCGCTCGCGATCGGTGCCGGCGTGGTGGCCGGCGCCGTGATCGGCGCCACCATCGCCGATCTCCATAGCCAGCGACGCGAGGTCGTCGAAGGCGGCCGCACCGTCTACACCGAGCCGGACCGCATCATCATCCGCGATCCGGGCGGGCAGGCCTATGTCCGCGGCAACGATCTCTATCGCTTCCGCTACGGCGCCCGCGACATCCGCACCGACACCGTCGGCGGCGAAACCCGCACCGTCGTGATCCGTCCCGATGGCAGCGAGGTGATCACCGTGGTCGGGCCGGACGGCTCGCTGCTCCGTCGTATCCGCAGGGACCCGCGCGGACGCGAGATCGTGATCATCGACAACACCTACCGCGATCCGCGGGCGGTCGGCGGCTTCTACGTCGACGTGCCGCCGCCGGTGGTCAGCATTCCCTACGATCGCTACATCGTCGACGCCCAGGAGGCGCCGCCGCAGGTGATCTACGAAACGATGCGGGCTCCGCCGGTGCAGCGGATCGATCGGCGCTACTCGCTCGACGAGATCCGCTACAGCCCGAACGTTCGCATGCAGATGCCGAGCATCGACGTCAACACGATCAACTTCGAGACGGGATCGTGGACCATTCCGCCGGACCAGGCGGCGCGGCTTCAAGTGATCGCCGACGGCATCAACCAGGCGCTCCAGGCCAACCCGCAGGAGGTGTTCCTGATCGAGGGCCACACCGATGCGGTCGGCAACGAGGTCGACAATCTGTCGCTGTCGGACCGCCGCGCGCAGGCCGCAGCCGAATTGCTGACGCAGCAGTTCAATGTGCCCGCGGAAAACCTGACGTCGCAGGGCTATGGCGAGCAATACCTGAAGGAGCAGACGCAGGGGCCGAGCCTGATCAACCGGCGCGTCACCGTCCGCCGCATCACGCCGTTGCTCAACGGCGGCCAGGCCAATGCGGCGCCTCCGCCGCGCCAGTAGGACCTTCGCAAAAAGAAAATGGCCGGGAGCAATCCCGGCCATTTTTCTTATCACGCCGTCATGGCTTCCGACGGCAGACATGCCTCACAAACCGCGGCAACATGCCGGTGATCAGTGCCGCAACAGCCGCCGAGAATGCGCATGCCGGGGAATGCGCGCCTGAGCAAATGGTAGCGGCGGCCGAGATCTGCGGGATCACCACTGTCTAACGCCTCCGATTCATCGAGCTCGGCGTGGCTCTTGACCGATGCATTGGCTCTGATGCCGTGGATTCGCTGAACCCAAGCCTCGCCTGTAGCGAGTGCACTCTCGAAGTGCGTTGGGTGCGCGCAATTGATCAGGAAGTATTCGCAAGCCCGCTCCGTTGCGTCGTCGACCGCCTCGATCGCCTCGCGCAGCGACTCTCCCCGGACGAGGCGGCCATCGGTTTCGACCGTGAAAGAGATCGCGACCGGAATGTCCTGTCTCTGGGCTGCACGGACCACGCCCACGGCTTCGTTGATGCTGTTCAGCGTGAATGCAGTCGCCATGTCGGCGCCGGCCTCGGCAAAGGCCGCGATCTGGCCCAAGTGGTAGGCTTCCGCCTCCGCCGCGTCCATGTTGCCGGCCTTGTAGCCGTCGCCTCGCGGACCGATCGCGCCGTTGATGACGCAAGGCGTGCCGGGGGCCTCCCAAGCACCGCGCAATTCGTCGAGGAAGCGAATGGCGCGCATGTTGATGGCCTCGAGCCTGGCCGCATCATAGCCGAGCTTGGCGCCCCAATCAGGGTTGGCGCGCCAAGTCGGACTGTCGAGCACGAAGCCGAGCCCATGCTGCCGCGCGATACGCAGATAGGCTTCGTAGTACTGCCTCAAGTGCGCGCGGCCATCCGCGCTGTCGAGCAGCACGAATGCCGCAAAGTGGGGCAGCTCCAGCCCGTGGTGAAAGATAAGGGTTGTTTCCATGCCGCCGTCGGTCAGGAAAATGCCGCCGCCGCGCTGCGGCAGACCATGCCTGTATCTGGCCATTGATCGCTCCATCATTTGGACGGGCCCGCTCTCTTCATTCGGTCGCGCCATGCCCGTGTTCGGTCGCGGCATTTGGTGCCGCATAATGTCGCGTCGCTCTAGAAGCCCCGTGGTGCGGCTGAACTTCCACCGGCAAGCGTAGACAAATCAAAGATTTGCACGAGTCACTCGGAGAGGTGCTTGGTCCCAAGGGCCAATTTCCGCACCGTCGGTACAGTTCTGGAGACATCGATGGGAAAGGGCGAAGCGACGCGCGAGCGCATTCTCGAAATCGCGGAAGCGGCGGTGCTCGCAAAGGGCTTCGGCGCCACCTCGATCGAGGAGGTCATTGCCGAGGCCGGACTGACCAAGAGCGGCTTCTTCTATCACTTCAAGGACAAGAACGCGCTCGCACGGGAGATGCTGCGCCGCTACGTGGATACGAATGATCGCCTGTTCGACGAGATCTTCAGGCGCGGACGTGAGCTCTCCGACGACCCGCTGCAGTCGTTCCTGATCTCGCTGAAACTGCTCGCCGAAGTCATGGCCGATCTGCCGAACGGCCATCCCGGCTGCCTGATCGCCAGCATCTGCTATCAGGAGCGCTTGTTCGACCGCGATGTTCGCAATCTGACCGCGCAATCGGTCCGGAGCTGGAATGCGCACTTCCGCGAAATTCTCGACGGGATCGCCGCCGTCTATCCGCCCCACGAGCCGATGGACCTCGACGATCTCGCGGAGATGATCTCGTGCGTGGTCGACGGCGCAATCATCATGTCGAAGACGCTCAACGACCCGAAGCGGCTGGAGCGACAGATCCTGCTCTTCCGCAGCTTTGTGAAGCTGGTCTTCACGCCGACTCACTCGTCGTAAATTCATAGGGCGTGAGCGAACCAGGGCGGCCGCCCTGCCGCGTTCGCGTGCGGCAGGCATGTAGTTGTGCCCAGATTGGCAGTCGACCCGTCATCATTGTCGCGCAGCCAATCCCAGCGCATCGGCCATGACACGGAACACGTCGGTATTGTCCATCGAGCCGTGCACGCGCTCGCTGCCCGGTCCGGTCGCGGTCAGGATGACGTCCTCGCCCGAATGCACGCTGGCGCCGACCAGCGCCGACAGATTGCCGGGGCGCAGCACCGCGCCCGGGACCTCCTTGTATTTGTCGTTGGCCTTGTAGGTGCCGTCGTCGCCGGCCTTGACGGTCGGCTCGTTGGGATTGTCGAGCTTCGGACGGAACGTCTCGTAGTGGTCGGGCAGGCTCGCCGAGAAGATGGCAAGCCGCCGGCTCACGTCGACGCGTGACGGATAACCTTCCGCATCCGGCGCGGGATAGTTGGGAAATCCGGCCTGATCGTAGACTCCGACGCGCTCGCGCAAGGGCACGTTGGGCGTCGTGCCCATGTCGTCATTCACCGTGCCGACGAGGCTGTTGGGATGATTGTGATCGGCCAGCACCAGGATGAGGGTGTCGTCGCCGCGTGCGCGCGCCCATTCGCGCGTCTGACGCACGGCGTTGTCGAGCATGATCGTGTCGTAGACGGCGCGCTCCATGTCGAGCAAATGCGCGTATTTGTCGATCATTCCGGATTCGACCATCAGGAAGAAGCCGCTCTCGTTCTTCGCGAGGATCTTCAGCGCCGCCTGCACCTGCTCGGTCAGATCGGGCTGCTCGGGGAATTTCCTGACGCCGCCGCCCTTCAGGAATTTGCGGTCGAGCACACCGTCCATGTTGCCGGTGGCGAACAGGCCGAGCAGCCGGCTCGTCTCCTGTTTTGCGGCAGCGGCGCTGAGCTCGCCCGCGGTGGTCGCCACCTGATATCCGGCATCGCGAAACTTCGCGATGTAGTCGGTCTCGTCCTTGCGCTTGGAGCCGGTAGCCGACTTCGGCAGAAAATTCGCGCTGCCGCCGCCCATCATCACATCCGGCTTCGCCGCGAAGAACTGCTCGACGATGTCGTCATAGGCGGCGCGCCGACGGGTGTGCGCGACCATCGCCGCCGGCGTCGCGTCTTCGATCTCGGTATTGGTGACGATACCGATCGCCATGCCGAGCTGCCTTTTGGCAAGGCTCGTGATGGTTTCGACCTTGGGATCGTCGAGCGGGCTTGCGGTGCGGTCGGCATAGACGCCGAGAGCATTGACGGCGCTCTTGTGCCCGGTCGCATAGGCGCTCGCCGAGTTGGCGGAATCCGTGATGATCGAGTCCGAGCCGGCGGTTGCCACCAGCGCCATATGCGGCATGTCGTCGATGGCGAGCTTGCCGCGGCTCTTGCCTTCCGAAATCCCCTTGGACAGGATTCGCGCGGCGACCCGATGCGCCGGCGACATGCCGTCGCCGATGAACAGGATGACGTTCTTCGCCTTGCGCGCGCCGGTGTCGTAGACCGTCCATGTGACGCTGCGCTGGCGCGTGCCGTCGTTCACGTCGACCACGATGCTGCCGGGCTTGGTCAGCGTGACGTCGCGCAGGATCAGGGCCGACTGCTCCTTGCCGTCCTCGCGCTCGATGAAGCTCCCGGAACGGCCGAACGCGGCCGCATAATCCGCGCCGTTCACCGTCACCTTCAACTTGGCGGGATCGACCAGACCGGGAAGTTCGACCTTGAAGTCGAATTTGGCTCCAGCGAGGATCTCGGCACGATCGATCGGATAGATCGTCTGCGCCTGCAGCGACGATGTCCAGCAAAGGACGATGAGAGAGGCGAGTGCCGATCTCGTGACCATGTTTGATGCTCCGCAATTCCGTTCCGATGGACACAGGAAGCTAGCGATCGAGCATGACACCGTCATTAAGCCCGTAGCCCGGATCGATCGAAGCGCAATCCGGGAATCTCATCGGCTTGGCAGCGGCCCCGGATTTCGCTTCGCTCGATCCGGGCTACGGGGCGTCAGTAATCGTAGGGTGGCAAAGGCGCGAGAGCGCCGTGCCCACCACTATCTCGGTCGCGGAAAGATGGTGGGCACGCTTTCGCTTTGCCCAGCCTACGACAGCGAGAGCGTCAGCCCTTGTCGCTCTCGAGCCGGAATATCTGCGAGCCTTCAGTGCCCGACAACAGGCCGGTCTTCGAATAGAGACCGAGCTTGGTGCGGGTGTCGGCGATGTCGAGGTTGCGCATGGTGAGCTGGCCGATGCGGTCGGCCGGCGTGAAGGCGGCGTCCTCGACCTTCTCCATGCTGAGCCGCTCCGGCGCATAGGTGAGGTTGGGGCTCTCGGTGTTGAGGATCGAATAATCGTTGCCGCGGCGCAGCTCCAGCGTCACCTCGCCGGTGACGGCGCGGGCGACCCAGCGCTGCGCGGTTTCGCGCAGCATCAGGGCCTGCGAATCGAACCAGCGGCCCTGATAGAGCAGGCGCCCCAGGCGCATGCCGCTGATGCGGTACTGCTCGATCGTGTCCTCGTTGTGGATGCCGGTGACGAGGCGCTCATAGGCGATGTGCAGCAGCGCCATGCCGGGCGCCTCATAGATGCCGCGGCTCTTGGCCTCGATGATGCGGTTCTCGATCTGGTCGCTCATGCCGAGGCCGTGACGGCCGCCGATCGCGTTGGCTTCGAGGAACAGCGCGACCGGATCGGAGAAGGTCTGGCCATTCAGCGCGGTCGGCTGACCTTCCTCGAAGCGCACCACGACCTTCTCGGCCTTGACGGCGCAATCGTCGCGCCAGAACGGCACGCCCATGATCGGGTTGACGATCTTGATGCCACTGTCGAGGCTTTCGAGATCCTTGGCCTCGTGCGTGGCGCCGAGCAGATTGCTGTCGGTCGAATACGCCTTCTCGGCGCTCATCTTGTAGGCGAAGCCCTGCGCGGTCATGAATGCCGACATCTCCGCGCGGCCGCCGAGCTCGTCGATGAACTGTTGGTCGAGCCAGGGCTTGTAGATCTTCAGGCCGGGATTGGTGAGCAGGCCGTAGCGGTAGAAGCGCTCGATGTCGTTGCCCTTGAAGGTCGAGCCGTCACCCCAGATGTTGACGCCATCCTCCTTCATGGCCGCAACCAGCATCGTGCCCGTCACGGCGCGGCCGAGCGGCGTGGTGTTGAAATAGGTGATGCCGCCGGTCGAGATATGGAAGGCGCCGGACTGGATCGCGGCGATGCCCTCGTGGACGAGCTGCGTGCGGCAATCGACCAGGCGCGCGTTCTCGGCGCCGAACTCCATCGCCTTGCGCGGGATCTCGTTGTAGTCGGCTTCATCCGGCTGGCCGAGATTGGCGGTGTAGGCGTAGCAGCGCGCGCCCTTCTGCTTCATCCAGAGCAGCGCCGCTGAGGTGTCGAGGCCGCCCGAAAAAGCGATGCCGACTTTCTCACCCTTGGGCAGGCTTTTCAGGATCGTGGTCATGGGGCTTCCAATCGGGTCTCAAGCTGATGTGACGGATGGGTTTGACCGCGCGAATATCAAATTTCGCGGGGCTCGGCACCCCTTTAATGGCTCAAACCGAGGGTTCGGGGCCGGTCTTGCGGCCGAACAGGCGCTGGCGGAGCCGGTAGGCGGGCATGTTCAGCCGGGTCAGGGCGGCATCCACCGCCTCGTCCGAGAACCGCGTCCGCGGCCAGCGGTAAATCAGCGCGTAGGCGAACCAGATCACGACGAAGGTGACGAGGCCGGCGATCGAGACATCGGTAAAGAAGTGCCCGCCGAAGGCCATGCGCAGGGTGCTGGTGACGGCACCGAACACCACGGCGGCGGCATAGGCGAGCGGCCGCCACGCCGGCGGCGCCAGCGCGGCCGGCGCCAGCGTCCAGAATGCCGTTGCCCCTTCGCCGGAGAAGAACGAGCAATTGCGCCCGCAGCCGCCGCGCGGATCCCACCACGGCACGAATTGCTGGTCGCCCGCGAACTCGGTCACCACCACCGGGCGCGGGCGGCCCCAATAAGTCTTGAACGTCAGGTTGGTCAAAATGCCGGCCGACATGATCAGCGTGACCAGCAGGAAAATGATCGTGCGCCCGGGCACCATCAGCGGCCGGTCGGGCCGGACCATCTTGACCACGAGCGCGACGATCGAGGGAAGGGCGAACGCCCAGGCGATCCACATCGCCGCATCGCGCGCAAAGCCGGCCCACTCGTTCAGCTTGAGCGGAAAAGTCCTGGTCTCGGGGTCGAAGAACAGCGAAGCGAGCTTGAGGTCGAGCTCGGGATAGAGGCCGAAGGCGACGCCGATGACGAGCCACAGCGCCAGGGCAATGAAGAGTCCAGTCCGGTTCATGGCGCGCGGTTTAGCGGAGTGGGAAGGGGATGGAAACCCCGGAATCCGTCATTGCGAGCGACTTGTCCGCCGTAGCTCGAAGAGCGAAGGCGGAAGCGAAGCAATCCAGAATCTTTCCGCAGAGGACCCTGGATTGCTTCGTCGCTTCGCTCCTCGCAATGACGGCGTCTCAATCCGGCCGCGAATTCGACGGCATCGGCGGAGGCGGCTTGCGCGCGGGTGGCGGCTCGCGCCAGGCACCGGCGTTGCGGCCGGCGATCAACCAGTAGACCACGCCGGCAACGATGCCGGCACCCGTCATGATTTCCAGGTGACGCCGCACGATGCCCTCGAACTGCAGCGTGTCGGCGTGGAAGGGAACAAGACCGAGATAGCAGGCGAGCCCGACGAGGCCCCCGCCGACGGCATAGGCGATCGCACTGCGGATGTAGAGCGCTTCGGTGATCGCGACGATTACCGCCGCCGGCACCAGTGCGAAGCCCGAGACGAAGATGAAGCCGAAGCCGAGCAGGATGTCGATCGTGCCCTGATCGACCGGACCGGCGCCGAGATCGGCGAATTCCGGAAACAGCAGCGCGACGACGACGATCATGCCGCCGACGAAGCAGGCGGCGAGAAAGCCGATGAAGATGACGACGAGGCGGCCGATCAGGGACATGACGAAAATGCCAACTCAGTCGTCATTGCGAGGAGCGCAGCGACGAAGCAATCCAGACTGCCGCCGCGGAGATATTCTGGGTTGCTTCGCTGCGCTCGCAATGACAGGAATGCGAGAACGACGGCATGAACAACTCAATCCGTCATCGCCATGGCGCGCAGCGCCTGGCGTTCGCGCGCGGATAGCTTTTCGGTCTCCGACTTGAGCTGGCCGCAGGCGGCGAGAATGTCGCGGCCGCGCGGGGTGCGCACCGGCGAGGAATAGCCGGCGTCGAAGATGTATTCGGAGAACCTTTCGATCTGGTCCCAGTCCGAGCATTCATATGCAGTGCCGGGCCACGGATTGAACGGGATCAGATTGATCTTGGCCGGAATGCCCTTGAGCAGCTTCACCAGCAGCTTGGCATCGTCGAGCGAATCGTTGACGCCCTTGAGCATGACATATTCGAAGGTGATGCGGCGCGCGTTGGAGGCGCCGGGATAGTCGCGGCAGGCCTGCAGCAGCTCCTTGATCGGATATTTGCGGTTGAGCGGCACCAGCTCGTTGCGCAGCTCGTCGCGCACCGCGTGCAGCGAGATCGCGAGCATGACGCCGATCTCCTCGCCGGCGCGCACGATGTTCGGCACCACGCCCGAGGTCGACAGCGTGATGCGGCGGCGGGAGATGCCGATGCCTTCGTTGTCGCCGACGATCAAGAGCGCATCGCGCACCGCGTCGAAATTGTAGAGCGGCTCGCCCATGCCCATCATCACGATGTTGGTGACGCGGCGGGTGCCATCCTCGCGATCGGCCCAGTCGTTGAGGCGATCGCGCGCGACCATCACCTGGCCTACGATCTCGCCGGCGGTGAGGTTGCGCACCAGGCGCTGGGTGCCGGTGTGGCAGAAGGCGCAGTTCAGCGTGCACCCCACCTGCGAGGAGACGCACAGCGTGCCGCGGTCGGTCTCGGGGATGTAGACGCATTCGACTTCGTGCGCCTTTTGAACATTGTCGCCGCTCGGCAGACGCAGCAGCCATTTGCGGGTGCCGTCGTTGGAGATCTGCTCGGCCACCACCTCGGGCCGGTCCACGGTGAAATGCTGGGCGAGATCGGCGCGGATGCCCTTCGAGATCGAGGTCATGTCATCGAAGCTCTGGGCGCCGCGGAAATAGATCCAGTGCCACAGCTGCTGCACGCGCATCTTGCGCTGGGCCGGTGCGACGCCGATCTCGCCGAGGCGATCGGCAAGCTCGGCGCGCGACAGGCCGATCAGCGACGGTTTTGCCGGCGGCACATAGGTTTCGAGCGGAGTCTTCTCCACCAGGATGGCGTTGTGCGGCTCGGTCATCGGTTGCCTGAGATTGCTGCTGTCTCGTCATGCCCGGGCTTGTCCCGGGCATCCACGTTCTCCCCGCCGGAACCAGCGCGTGGATGGCCGGGACAAGCCCGGCCATGACGGCAGCGCCTTTGGGATACCCCTATATAGCAACCGGAACCGCCGATTGCGACCTTATCGCCAGCAGACTTAACGCCCGCAGTCTTAACGCCTGCAGTCCTGCGCGATCTTGTCGAGCGCCTGGGCGAGGCCTTTCAGCGAAAACGTGTCGGTCGTCTCGGTGCCCTTGGCCGAGACGCCCTTGACGACGAGATCGGCGGATTTGCGCATGGCTTCGACCATCCGCTCCTCCTCGGCCGCGTTCTTGATCCAGAGCCCGTCGCCCTGCGTGTACATGGCGAAGGAGGCGCCGCCGACCTCGACGGTCGATTCCGAGCCGGGCTTCAGCGCATAGCCGATCATGACCGAGACTTCGTTGTTGACCTTCTCGGCCGGCCGGGTCGAGACGAAGGCATAGGCGGGATCGCGCGGCCGGTTCGGCGGGTTGGTTTTCGACGACGACGGCTTGGCCAGCGCGAAGCAGACCTTCTTGCCGTTCGGCGTCGCCGAATAGGCGCCCCAGGTGCCGAACTGCCCGATCAGGGTCGGCTCCGCGCCCCCCGCAACTGCCGCAGCCGGGGCCGCCGGCTTGCTCTCGGGCTTCGGGGTCGCCTTTGCGTTGGTGTTGGCCGGCGGCGCCGCCGGCTTGGGTGTAGCCTCTTTTGGAGCAGAACCGGACTTGGGCGCCGGTTGCGCCGTCTGCGCCCGCGCAGAAACGGCGATTCCCCCGGCCGCCACGCCAGTCGTCAAAGCTAAAATCAGCACCCGCCACATGCCGCAGTGGTTCCCTCAATATTGTGACTGGAAGATGGCCCGAGCGCGCGTTGTCCCCGGCCAGGGATAGCCGGGAAAGTCCAATTTGGGAAGGCAGTTAGCGGTATCGGCGGCGGTTACGCCTTGGATCTGGCGGCGCGTTGAGCGGCCCATTGCGCCTCGGTCCAGCCGAGCAGATCCTCGGCACCGGAACTGCGCAAATGCGCGCCGCCGTCGATCACCACCATCTCGCCATTGATGTAGGCGGCGCGGTCCGAGACCAGGAAGCTGGCGAGATCGGCCAGCTCGCTGTGCTCGCCGGTGCGCCCAAGCGGGTTGCGCGAGGACCAGCCCTCGTCGCGGCCTTCGGGACGGAGCTGCCCGGTGGCCCCTGCGGTCGGAAACGGGCCCGGCGCGATCGCGACGGTGCGGATGCGCTTCGGGCCCCATTCCACCGCAAGGCTCCTGGTCATCGCCAGCAGCGCCGACTTCGCCATTGCCGAGGGAACCGTGAAGGCGCGGCCGGTGATGGTGGAGGTGGACAGGATCGACAGCACGACGCCGGCATGCTTGGCCTCGATCCAGCGCCGGCCGGCGGCGAGCGTGCAATACATCGCGCCGTGCAGCGTCGGCGCCAGGATCGCATCCGCGGCGCGGAAGGAGAGATGCTCGCTTTGTGCGATGAAGGTGGCAGCGGCATTGTTGACGAGAATGTCGAGCGGCGCCTCGCGCCAGATCGCATCCATCATGTTGTCGACGGCCGCACCGTCGCGGATATCGCAGGCGATCGCGGTGACCCTGCCGCCGGTCTCTTCGCGCATCTCGCGCGCCGTTGCCTCGAGGCGATCGAGCTTGCGGCCGCAGATCACGAGCTCGGCGCCGAGCGCGAGGAAGCGGCGGCCCATCGCGGCGCCCAGGCCCGAGCCGCCGCCGGTGATGAGGATGCGCTTGGTCTCGAGCAGGCTTGTTTCAAACATCGTTTGAATCCTTTCTCCGCGAATTTCGTCATTGCGAGCGCAGCGAAGCAATCCAGACTATTTCCGCGGTGCGGACTCTGGATTGCTTCGCTGCGCTCGCAATGACGGGAGGTTAGGCCGTCGCGTGGTCCGAGACAAAGAATCCGGATTGTCCGACCGCAGTAAATCCGGCAGAAACGACCCAACTATAATTCCACTCGAAACGCTCTCAAGGTGCCGCCATGAAAGCCATCCTCTGCTCGCAATATTGCCAGCCCGACGACCTCGTTCTGACTGAGGTGCCGGATCCGGTGGCAGGGCCCGGCGAAGCCGTCATCGCGATCAAGGCGGCGGCGCTGAATTTCTTCGACATCCTGATGATCCAGGGCAAGTACCAGATCAAGCCGCCATTTCCGTTCTCGCCGGCGGCGGAAGTTGCCGGGGTGATCGAGAGCATCGGCGCCGGGGTCACTGACCTCAAGGTCGGCGACCGCGTCGTCGCCTCCTGCGGCCACAATGGCGCGCGCGAGAAGATCGCGCTGCCGGCGGCATCGATCGTGAAGATCCCCGACAGTCTCGACTACGACCGCGCGGCCGGCATCATCATCATCTACGGCACCGCGCTGCACGCGCTGGAGGATCGCGCCAGCCCCAAGCCGGGCGAGACGCTCGCCGTGCTGGGTGCAGCTGGCGGCACCGGCCTTGCGGCCTGCGAGCTCGGCAAGCTGATGGGCTTGAAGGTGATCGCCTGCGCCTCGTCGGACGAGAAGCTCGAATTCGCCAAGGCGCATGGCGCCGAGCTGACGCTGAACTACGCCAAGGAAGATCTGAAGGAAGGCCTGCGCAAGCTCACCAATGGCAGGGGCGTCGACATCATCTTCGATCCGGTGGGTGGTGCTTACGCCGAACAGGCGCTGCGCTCGATCGCATGGGAAGGCCGCTTTCTCGTCATCGGCTTTGCGGCCGGCGACATTCCCAAGATGCCGCTGAACCTCGCGCTGCTGAAGGGCTGCGACATCCGCGGCGTGTTCTGGGGCGCCTGGACGCGGCTCAACCCGGCGAAAAATCGCGCCAATCTCGAGAAGCTGGTGAAGTGGACCGCGGAAGGCAAGATCTCATCGCATGTCGACCGCACCTTCCCGCTGGCCCAGACCGCGGATGCGTTGAAGGTGCTCGCGGGCCGTCAGGCTATGGGCAAGGTGATCCTGCATCCGTGATCGCAATGTCATCGCGACGCTGTTTCAACATCCACAGCTGTCATCGCCCGGCTCGACCGGGCGATCCATTATTCCAGAGACGTTAGTGATCTAGCCGAGACGCCGCGGTGTACTGGATTCCCCGCTTGCCGCCTACGCTCAAGCTTCGGCGTGCCCAAGACCGAAACCTCGGCGAAGCCTTGGCGTAGCCGGGTCGCGGGGAATGACAGCGGAGGGCGAGACGGGCAGCGTCGACGACCGCGACATCGCAAAGCTGCGCACGCCGCCGCATCGAAAATCCCGCTCAACCATAGCGAGCAAAATTCCGGTGCATTCCGCCGCGCCGCCGTAATCAAACCCAAATATTTCCAGATTCGCGCAAACCACCGTCGTTTTTTGGGCTGAATCGGACGGCGATTTACCGGTTCCAGTTAGCGGGGACCTCTGGACAACAACAAGAAGACTGAAGCCGGGACTGCCCCTGCGTTGCGTCAGTAAAGGGGAGCATCACACCATGGAGACGACGGCCTACCGTCTGTCGAAGGAATCGCACGCGCACGATTCCGATCGATCTGCATCACATCCGCCCATCGCGTCCTATATCCGTGCACGTGCCAAGCGCGCCGAGCTCGCGCAGGACGATCCAATTCCACTGTTTCTGTCCGATCCGCTCGGTGCGCCGGACCCGAGCGAATATGCACCGGTGACATTGCGCTCCAGAATGGTCCCAAGTGTGCTCGCGGCCGTTCTGGCGGCATCCACTCTGGCAGTTCTGGTCACACTGTTTCAGTCCGACTTGCGCGGCCTCTTCGCCACTCATGCCGATAGCTGGGTCCGCATCATGGCGGACCCAGCGATGGCGTCGGCCAGCGCACCGACCACACCGCAGATCCCGCCCAAGGATGCGGCCCGCGTGAGCGACACGAGGCTGGCGAGCGCCGACACGCAGGCTCTCTCTGCACCTGCCGCACCGAGTCGCGAGGCGATCGCGACCGCCTATCAGACCGCGCTGCAAGTCCAAGGACAAACCCAACCAGCGCCCGCGCCCGTCGCGGCGCCGCCTGCACCGCCTGCGCCCGCAAAGACGCTCGATGCTGACACGCTGGCCGCGCTGATGACGCGCGCGAAGAGCCTGTTGGGCGTCGGCGATATTGTTGCTGCCCGCCTGCTGCTTGAACGCGCGGCCAATGCACAGGATGCCACGGCTGCGTTTCTGCTGGCGCAGAGTTATGACCCGGCCGTGCTTGGCACCAGCGACTCGCGGCGCATCGCCGCTGACGCGACCGCCGCGCGCGACTGGTATCAAAAGGCTGCCAGTCTCGGATCGGCGGAAGCGCGCCAGCGCCTCGCCCAGTTCTCGAATTAGGCCAATTCAGAGGGGACATCATGCGTAATACTTTGAAAATGGCGCTTGCCGCCATCACGACCATCTGTGCCTTCGCCGCCCACGCCGAGCAGGCCGAATACGATCCGGCCAAGGTCTCGGACAGCCTGAAGGCCATCTTCCAGTTCGGCTCGACCTCGACCAAGCAGGCGCTGAACGCCAACACCGTCACGCTGATCACGGGCACGATCGGTGGCACTTATGTGCAGTTCGGCGCCGACCTCGCCTCGGTGCTCGACGACGGCAACAAGATCCGCGTGCTGCCGATCGTCGGCCGCGGCTCGGTGCAGAGCGTCGCCGACATTCTGTTCCTGCAGGGCGTCGATCTCGGCATCGTGCGCGCAGACACGCTCGACTATCTCGAGCGCAAGGGCTTCGCCAAGGACATCAAGAAACAGTTCACTTACGTGACCAAGCTCTACAATGAAGAGATGCAGGTCATCGCGCCGAAATCGATCGCAACGCTGAAGGACCTCGAGGGCAAGAAGGTCAGCGTCGATCTGCCCAATGGCGGGACCTTCGTCACCGCACTGACGGTGTTCGAGCGGCTCGGGATCAAGGCGAACTTCGTCTATGTCGAGCAACGCATCGCGATGGAGAAGCTGAAGGCCGGACAGATCGATGCCGTCATCGTGGTCGGAGGCAAGCCGTACAAATCGGTCTCGACCTTCGGCAATGACGGCCGCTTCCATCTCGCGAAGGTGGACTATGCAAAGCCGCTGCAGAGCGACTATCTGCCGGCAACCCTGACCGCCAAGGACTACCCGAATCTCATCAAGGAGGGTGAGAGCGTCGACACGATCGCGGTGCCCGCGGTGCTCGCGGCCTACAATTGGGCGCCCAACACCGAGCGTTATCGCAAGCTCGCGCTGTTCGTGGACGCGTTCTTCACGAAATTCACGGCACTGCAGAATCCGCCCTTCCATCCCAAGTGGAAGGAGGTCTCGCTGGCGGCGCCGCTTTCCGGCTGGAACAGATTGCCGGTGGCGCAGCAATGGCTCGACAAGCACGGCATCGAGCCGGTGACACGGCAGCGCTTCGAGGCGTTCTTGAAGCAGAGCCCTGCGGCAGCAACCGTGTCTGATGCAGACAAGGAGACGCTGTTCAGGCAATTCCAGGCGTGGGACGCGGAGAAGGCGCGGGCGGAGAAGAAATAGCGGCCGTCATTGCGAGGAGCGGAGCGACGAAGCAATCCAGAATCCCTCCGCGGAAAGAGTCTGGATTGCTTCGCTTCGCTCGCAATGACGATGCTCGCGGCAGCAGCAGCCACACACTCAGTGTCATCGCCCGGCTTGACCGGGCGATCCAGTACTCCGTGACGTCAGTGATTGAATCGAGAGGCCGCAGCGTACTGGATGCCCCGGTCAAGCCGGGGCATGACAGCGGAATGTGTGGTTGAATCCGCCTTGACTACGCCGCTTCCACGTCCGCCTCGCTCACCCCGCGCTTCAGCGCGGCGCGGGCGGCTTCGCGGTGCTCGTTCGTGATGTGGCCGGCAACCATGCGGATGGCGGTGGCGAGCACGGCGGCGTCATCGGCGAAGCCGAGCATCGGCATGACGTCGGCGACGAAGTCGAACGGCAGGATGAAATAGGCGATCGCGCCTAACAGCGAGGCCTGGACGTGGCGCGGCGTCTGCCGGTCGAACGCGCAGTAATAGGCCGCAAGCAGATCCTCGGCGAACGGCAGTTGTGCGGCGACGCGCTTCAGCTTGCGCCAGAAGCGGCGGCGCACGCTCTCGCGATCTTCCGCAAGCCGATCGGCCGGCTCAAAGCCAACACTGTGCTCGGCAGCCATGCTGCAACTCCCCGTTCAGCAAGGGGCGGCGGATCGCCGCATGCCCTGCTGATCACAAGATGGGGATGCGGCCGGGCGCTGCAAGATGTCAGCTAGGTGTCAGCTAAGCCGTCGGCTTGGCGATGGCGTTCATCGCCTTGGCGAGCTCGATGTCGCGCGCCGTGACGCCGCCGGCATCATGGGTCGACAGCACCACCTCCACGGTCTTGTAGACGTTACGCCATTCGGGGTGATGGTCCATCTTCTCGGCGACCAGCGCGGCGCGGCTCATGAAGCCGAACGCCTCGTTGAAATCCTTGAAGACAAAGGTTTTCCCGATGGCGTCGCGGCCTTGGACGTCGGTCCAGCCGGGTAGTCCGCCCAGCGCCTGCCTGCGCGCCTCTGCCGAGAGCCGTTCTGACATGACCATCTCCGTCCTTCAGGGGAACTTTACCCTAACACCGCGCTGACGCCCGGGTTCACACGGGGATTTCCTCGATCCGCTAACCATGACGGAGATGTAACCCCGCCGGACAAGAAATTTGCTACAATTGCGGGCGTAAATCGCCGGCCAAGATGAAACTGAGCCTGAAGCGCCTGTTTGGGAGATCTATGACCGGGGGATTGGACCTGGCCGAAGCGCCCCCTCCGCCTTCGCCGCGATCCGCGGCGCGGAAGACGGCTCTCGTGTCGCTGGCCCTGGTGCTCGCGATCATCGGCGCGCTCGCCGGCGGCTACTATTTCGCGATGCGACCGGTGACGCTGAGGATCGCGGTCGGCCCTGCCAACAGCGACGACGTCAAGGTCGTGCAGACGCTGACGCAAGGCTTCGCGCAACACAAGAGCCAGGTGCGGCTGCGCCCGATCCAGACCGACAGTGCCATCGCCAGCGCCAATGCACTCGCGGAGGGCAAGGTCGACCTCGCCATCGTGCGCGGCGACCTCGAGGTGCCGAAGAACGCACAGGCGGTCGCGACCCTGCGTAAGAACGTCGTGGTGCTGTGGTCCGTGCCCGCCAAGGGCAAGAAGAAGGGCGCGAAGATCACCAAGATCGCGCAGCTCGCCGGCCATCGCATCGGCGTCGTCGGCCGCACCCAAGCCAACGTCAACCTCCTCAAGGTGATCCTGCAGCAATACGGCGTCGATTCCGCCAAGGTCGAGATCGTGCAATTCCCGGCGAACGAGGTTGCCGACGCGATCAAGGCGCAGAAGGCCGACGTCTATCTCGCGGCCGGCCCGGTCAACAGCAAGATCACGGCCGACGCGATCGCGGCATCGATCAAGGAAGGCGGCACGCCGACCTTCCTCGAGATCGATTCGGCGGACGCAATCGCACAGAACCATCCGGTCTACGAAGCCTCGGAGATCCCTGCCGGCACCTATGGCGGCTCGCCCGCTCGACCCGAGGACGAGGTCAAGACCATCAGCTTTTCGCATCACATCGTGGCGCGCAAAGGCGTGTCCGAGACCACCATCGCGGCGTTCACGCGCCAGCTGTTCGCCGTGCGGCAGCAATTGGTGACGGAATTCCCGCTGGCGGCAAAGATCGAAACGCCCGATACCGACAAGGACGCCGTGATCCCGGTGCATCCGGGTGCGGCCGCCTTCGTCGACGGCGAGGAGAAGACCTTCCTCGACAAATACAGCGATTACATCTGGTGGGGCTTGATGGCGCTGTCCGCCATGGGCTCGATCGGCGCGTGGTTTGCGGGCTATCTGAAGAAGGACGAGCGCGACAACAACAGCCATCTGCGTGATCGGCTGTTGGACATGATCGCGGCCGCGCGCAAGTGCGAGACCACCGAAGAGCTCGACCAGATGCAGACCGAAGCCGACGACATCCTGCGCGATACGCTGCGCTGTTACGATCACGGCGCGATCGAGGAAGGCGCGCTCACCGCCTTCAACATTGCCCTCGACCAGTTTCATTCGGCGGTCGCCGACCGCAAGGCCCTGCTGATGAGCCTGCCGCAGAACCTGCAGCGCGCCGGCGCGCAATTCCGGGCCGCCGGCAACGCCTGAGCCTGCGCTTGCGCGCGTTATTGCTGCGTCACATTGTCTCAATATAGCTTGCTCCGTCATCCCGGGCGCGCAACGCGCGAACCCCGGAATGAGGTGCCTTCCTGCAAGCTCGGGTTCGGAGCCATCTTCATGAACATTAGGTTCTCCCGCCGCCGCTTCCTCGCCACCGGCGCGGGTGCACTCGGCACGATGGCGATGCCCTATCTTTCCCGCGCGGCCGACCGGCCGGTGGTCACCCACGGCGTGCAATCGGGCGACGTCACCGTGGACGGCGGCGTGGTGTGGGCGCGCGCCGACCGTCCATCGCAGATGCTGGTGGAGGTGGCGACCACCGAGTCGTTCAAGGATGCCCGCGCGCTGCCGCCGATCGCGGCGCTGCCCGAGAGCGACTTCACCGCGAAGCTGCTGGTCGAAAATTGTCCGGCCGGCCAGGACATCTTTTACCGCGTCCGCTTTCGCGATCTCTCCCACAGCGCGATCGAGGGCGAGCCGGTGACCGGCCGCTTCCGCACCGCGCCCGCCGACCGCCGCGACGTCAACTTCGTCTGGGGCGGCGACGTCGCAGGGCAGGGCTGGGGCATCAATCCCGACGACGGCGGCATGTTCACCTTCTCAACCATGCGCAAGCACCGGCCGGACTTCTTCCTGCATTCGGGTGACACGATCTATGCCGATGGCCCGATCCAACCCGAGGTGAAGCTCGCCGACGGCAAGATCTGGAAGAACCTCACCATCCCGGAGAAGGCCAAGGTCGCCGAGACGTTGGACGAGTTCCGCGCCGCGCACAAATACAATCTCACCGACGACAATCTCCGCGCCTTCAATGCCGAGGTGCCGATCTTCGTGCAGTGGGACGACCACGAGGTCACCAACAACTGGTCGCTGTCGAAAGACTTGCCGGCCGCCTACAAAGTGCGCGACATCTCGCTGCTCGCGGCCCGCGCAGGCCGCGCCTTCCACGAGATGTACCCGCTGCGGGAGAGCATCACCGAGCCCGGCCGCGTCTATCGCCAGATCTCCTACGGCCCGCATCTCGACGTGTTCGTGCTCGACGAGCGCAGCTATCGCGGGCCGAACGGCGCCAATCTCGAAACCGCCTATGGCCCTGCCAGCTATTTCCTCGGCCCGGACCAGATTGCCTGGCTCAAGCGCGGCCTGCTGAACTCGCGCGCGACTTGGAAGGTGATCGCGTCCGACATGCCGATCAGCCTGATCGTCTCGGACACGCCGAACGGCGGCTCGGAAGCCGTTGCGCAGGGCGACGGCCCGGTGCGCGGCCGCGAGCTCGAGATCGCCGACATCCTGCGCTTCATCAAGATGGCGCCGATCAGCAACACGGTGTGGCTGACGGCGGACGTGCATTACGCCGCCGCGCACTATTACGATCCGAACAAGGCGCAATTCCAGGAGTTCGAGCCGTTCTGGGAATTCGTCTCGGGCCCGCTGCATGCCGGCACGTTCGGTCCGAACGCGCTCGACAACACCTTTGGCCCCGAGGTGCGCTTCGTCAAGGCGCCGGGCAAAGACAGCCAGAACCTGCCGCCCTCAGCGGGCATGCAGTTCTTCGGCCACGTCAAGATCGACGGCGCCTCCGGCCAGATGACGGTGACCCTGCGCGACCGCGCCGACGTCGCGCTGTGGTCGACCACGCTCGACCCGAAGCAGAGCTGACCGCTAATCGGCGGCGCGCGCCTGAAGCGCCGCTTCCAGCGCCTCGCTGGAGCACGGCTTCTGCAGCCGCGGCCGGCCCGCCAATTCGGACGGAATACGCGCTTCGGCGCCGTAGCCGGTGACGAAGACGAACGGAATCTTCAGCGCGATCAGCCGCTCGGCGATCGCAAAGCTCGTCTCCCGGATCAGCTCGACATCGAGCAGCGCGAAATCGGGTGTCCGTTTCGCGATGGCGTTTAGCGCCTGCGTCACCGAACCCACGGTCCGCACCGCGGATACTCCAAATCCGAGCAGGCGATCCTCGAAATCGATCGCGATGATCGGATCGTCCTCGACGATCAGAACATCGGCCGGCCAGCCTGTGCCATTGGAGGGTGCGGGTGCCATGATCGCATCTTGGTTGGGGGTTTTTGGATCAGGACTGCCGCGACACGATGCCTGCGTCCAGCGCATCGGAGGGTTCCCGGAACGAAACTCACCACATCGTCGTTCTCTGGTCTGTCCACTTGTGCACACAGGAAACGGATGGAACTCGCTAAGGTGAAAGGAAGGGTGGGAGTTCAGGATGGATGCGCGTATCGCCAAGGTCACCGAGGTCGAGAGCCGGCCGGCCAACAATCTGCTGCGGCGCTTGAGCCAGGTCGATTACGGCCTCCTGGCACCGCACGTGACCGTCGAGGAGTCTGCAGCAGGCCACTTGCTCTACAATCCCGGCGATGACGTGCAGGTCGTCCACTTCCCCTGCGGCCCGTCGCTCGCGACTTTCCTCGTCCCCAACGAGGACGGCCGCGACGTCGAAACCATTCTGGTCGGCCGCGAAGGCGCGGTCGGCGGCATCGTCAGCGAGGGGTTTCTGCCGGCCTATACCCGGATCTGCGTGAAATTCGGCGGACCGTTTGCGCGCATTCACGTCGCCAAGCTGGAAGCAGCCAAGCTGCGCTCGGCATCACTGCGCAACGTCTTCGCCCGCTATGCCGATTGCATGCTGGCCCAGATCTTCCAGTCGACCGCCTGCAACGCGATCCATTCGATCGAGCAGCGCACCGCCAAATGGATTTTGGCTGCGATGGAGCGGACCGGCGACGAGACCAGCGTGCCGCTGACCCATGAACAGCTCGCGACGCTGCTCGGGGTGGGCCGCTCCTATGCCAGCCGCGTGCTTCAGTCGTTCAAGGCCGAAGGCGTGCTCGACACGAGGCGCGGCTCGATCCTGGTCCGCAGCCGCGACGGCCTGAGGCTGCGCGCCTGCCTGTGCAACGATGCCGTGAAGATGCATTTCGAGGAGGTGCTGCGCGGGGTTTATCCGACCGAGGAGCGGGAGGCCGGGTAGCTTCTTGCTTCTCCCTTGTGGCGCGATAATGCGCGGCGCGCCGTTCTAACAGCGGTCGTGCTATACTGCCCCCGCATGAGCGGGGCTTTCCTTCACACTCTCTTCGACATCCTGGCCTGGCTGGCGGCGGCGGCCGCCGTCTATTGGCTGTCGCGACGGGGCTTGCAGTTTCCGGCGCAATCCTTCGCGCTGCCGTATGTCGCCGCGCTGGTGTTTGGCGCAGGCCTTGGCGCCTATCTGTTCGGCTCCGCCAATCTGTGGCTGTCAGGGCAAAACGGCATTGCGCGCTCGGTCGAGGGGGCGCTGGCCGGCGGCATCGTGGCAATCGAGCTCTACAAATGGTCCGCAGGGATCACGGTGCGAACCGGCGCGCGGTTCGCGTTGCCGCTGGCGCTCGGCATCGCGATCGGCCGGATCGGCTGTTACCTCGCGGGTCTCGACGATTTCACCTATGGCACGCCGACGGCCCTGCCCTTCGGCCATGATTTCGGCGATGGCGTTCGCCGCCATCCCGTGCAGCTCTACGAGAGCGCGGCCATGGCTCTGTTCGCGCTCGTCTATGCGCTGGCGGTTTTGAACCGGAACGCGTTCGCGATCACCAATGGTTTCTACCTGGTGCTCGCCTATTACGGAGCGCAACGCTTCCTATGGGAATTCCTCAAGCCCTATGGCACGCTGGTCGGGCCCCTGACCCTGTTTCACCTGCTGTCGCTGTCGATCCTGCTCTACGCCGCTTTCATGCTGGCGACGGCACCCAAAGCGAGACCCCTGCATGAACGCGCCGTTGCGTAAGTCGCGTCCCTACATCTTCTGGGGCCAGACCCAATCCCTGTGCGAGACCTGCCTGAAGCTGGTGCCGACCAAGATCCAGATCCAGGACAACGAGGTCTGGTACGAAAAGCGCTGCCGGGAGCACGGCGTGCAATCGACGCTGGTGTCGACGGATGCCGCCTATTGGCGGCTGTGCAAGGATTTCATCAAGCCGGGCGACCGGCCGCTGCAATTCCAGGAGCGCACCCAATTCGGCTGCCCCTATGATTGCGGCCTCTGTCCCGACCACGAGCAGCATTCCTGCCTGGCTCTGATCGAGATCACCGAGCACTGCAATCTCACCTGCCCGGTCTGCTTCGCCGAATCCTCGCCGGCACGAACGAAATTCACGCCGCTCGCGACGGTCGATAAGATGCTCGACGCGCTGGTCGCGAGCGAAGGCGAGCCCGATCTCGTGCAGATTTCCGGCGGGGAGCCGACGCTGCATCCTGACTTCTTCGAGATCCTGGAGGCCGTGCGCGCCCGCCCGATCCGCCATGTCATGATCAACACCAACGGCCTGCGCATCGCCCGCGAGAAGGATTTCGTGGCACGGCTTGCTGAGAACAGGCGCGGGCTGGAGGTCTACCTCCAGTTCGATTCGCTGCAGCGCGATGCGCTGATCAACCTCCGCGGCGCCGACTTGCGAAAAATCCGCCAGCAGGCGCTGGAGAATCTCGAGCATTACGGCATCTCGACCACGCTGGTCGCGACCATCAAGCGCGGCGTCAACGATGCCGAGATCGGCGACATCGTGCGCCACGCACTGACCTGGAAATGCGTGCGCGGCGTGACCCTGCAGCCGGTCCAGGATGCCGGCCGCAACGAGAGTTTCGACAAGAATACCGACCGCATCATGCTGTCGGAGATCCGCAAGCGCGTCGTCGAAACCGGCGTGTTCGGCGACAAGGACATGATCCCGCTGCCCTGCAACCCCGAGAGCATCTCGATAGGCTATGGCCTGCGCAACGGCGAGAAGGTGCTGCCGCTGACCTCGCTGATCCCGCAGGAGCAGCTGGTGGCGGTGATGCCCAACACCATCAGCCCGGAAAAATATCCGATGCTGCGGGAAAAGTTCATCGACCTGTTCTCGCTGTCCTCAGGCCCCCTCAACACGTCCGAGCGCGTCTGCGAATTGTTGTGCTGCCTGCCGAGCTTCCAGGTGCCGGACGGGCTCACCTACGAGAACGTCTTCCGCGTCACCATCGTGCAGTTTCTCGACCGCTTCAATTTCTGCGTCGGCAACGTCAAGCGCAGCTGCATCCATTTCGTGACCGAGCAAGGAGCGATCATTCCGTTCGACACCTACAATCTGTTCTACCGCAACGGGAAGATCGACGGCATCCGTGCCGCGCTGGCCGGCGACACTTATCGAGAAGCCAGGCAGAGCGAGGAGATGCCTCGTTGAGCGAGACGTCGTCACCTCCACCGTCGCGAAGCGGATGCGCCACCGCGCTCATGGTGATGTTCGGGGTGATTCTGCTGTTGCCGGGCATCTGCGCCTTGATTTTCGTCGCCGACTCGTCGTTCCACGTCGATAGCCGTTTCATTCCCATCCTCGTCCTTGCACTACTGGCGGCATTCGCCGGCGTGTTGCTGATTGGGGCCGCGAGAAAGAAATCATGAGCGATTCCAGTCTCAACCCACCGGCAGTGCCTCCGCAGGCCCCGCAACAGCGCGGCGGCTGCCTCACCGCCCTGATGGCGATCGCCGGGATCTTCATGCTGCTACCGGGCTTCTGCGCACTGCTGTTCGGCGGAATGTCGGTGGTCGAGGACGGCAAGATCCCCTCCGACATCGCGTCGCTGGTCTTTTTGGGACTAGTCATCGGCATCGGCGGGGTCGCCATGATCTGGGCGGCGATCAAGGGGCGCAAGGCCCCCGCCGATCCCCCGAACCAGCCCTAAGCCCCGGGGATTCCCGGACAAAATTCAGTCAACCAACGGCCAAAGAACACATTGTTTTTTGGCCGTTTTTGCATATATTGCGCCGCAACGCGCAGGGCGCCCGGTCCGATGGCCGGGCTTCCTTTTTGGGCGCAAAGCGCCCCGTTTCCAGTCTTCCAGCGTTGTTTCGAGAAGAGGTCCCGGTCCGACCGGCGAGATCGCGCTTAACCCATTGTTCGACCGCAAAGAAGCTCACTCATGAATCTTCGTAACGTCGCCATCATCGCCCACGTCGACCACGGCAAGACGACCCTGGTCGACAAACTCCTGCAGCAGTCCGGCACGTTCCGCGAGAACCAGAAGGTGACCGATCGCGCCATGGACTCCAACGATCTGGAGCGCGAGCGCGGCATCACCATCCTGGCCAAGGCGGCCTCGGTGCAGTGGAAGGACACCCGCATCAACATCGTCGACACCCCTGGCCACGCCGATTTCGGCGGTGAGGTCGAGCGCATCCTGAACATGGTGGACGGCGCCCTGGTGCTGGTCGACGCCGCCGAAGGCCCGCTGCCGCAGACCAAATTCGTGGTCTCCAAGGCGCTCAAGGTCGGCCTCAAGCCGATCGTCGTCATCAACAAGGTCGACCGCCCCGACGCGCGCCCGACCGAAGTCATCAACGAGGTGTTCGACCTGTTCGCTGCGCTCGATGCCAGCGAGGAGCAGCTCGATTTCCCGATCCTCTACGGGTCGGCCAAGCAGGGCTGGATGGCGGACAGCCCCGAAGGTCCGCAGGACAAAGGCATGGAGCCGCTGTTCGACCTGATCCTGCGCCACGTCGCCCCGCCGAAGGTCGAGGAAGGTCCGTTCCGGATGATCGGCACCATCCTCGAGGCCAACCCCTATCTCGGCCGCATCATCACCGGCCGCATCTCCTCCGGCACGCTGAAGCCGAACCAGCAGGTCAAGGTGCTGAACGCCGACGGCAAGCTGGTCGAGTCCGGACGCATCACCAAGATCCTGGCCTTCCGCGGCCTCGAGCGCACCCCGCTCGACGAAGCCGAAGCCGGCGACATTGTCGCCATTGCGGGCCTGACCAAGGGCACCGTCGCCGACACCTTCTGCGACCCGACCGTCGAGGTGCCGCTGCCGGCGCAGCCGATCGACCCGCCGACCGTGTCGATGTCGTTCATCGTCAACAACTCCCCGCTCGCCGGCACCGAAGGCGACAAGGTGACGAGCCGCATGATCCGCGACCGTCTGCTCCGCGAGGCCGAGGGCAATGTCGCGCTGCGCGTCGTCGAATCCGCCGACAAGGACGCGATGGAAGTGTCGGGCCGTGGCGAACTCCAGCTCGCAATCCTGATCGAGACCATGCGCCGCGAGGGTTTTGAGCTCTCGGTGTCGCGTCCGCGCGTCGTCTACCAGAAGGACGAAGCGACCGGCGCCACCATGGAGCCGATCGAGGAGGTCGTGATCGACGTCGACGAGGAGCATTCCGGCGTCGTCGTGCAGAAGATGAGCGAGCGTAAATCCGAGCTGATCGAGATGAAGCCCTCGGGCGGCAACCGCCAGCGCCTGGTGTTCTACGCGCCGACCCGCGGCCTGATCGGCTACCAGGGCGAACTGCTCACCGACACCCGCGGCACCGCGATCATGAACCGCCTGTTCCACGGCTATGCGCCATACAAGGGCGAGATCCAGGGCCGCCGCAACGGCGTCTTGATCTCCAACGATCAGGGCGAGGCGGTGGCCTATGCCATGTTCAAGCTGGAAGACCGCGGCCCGATGATGATCGAGCCGGGCTGGAAGGTCTATCGCGGCATGATCGTCGGCGAGCACACCCGCGACAACGATCTCGAGATCAACGTGCTCAAGGGCAAGCAGCTCACCAACATCCGCACGACCTCGAAGGACGAAGCGGTGCGCCTGACCCCGCCGATCCGCATGACGCTGGAAAAGGCGCTCGCCTATATCGAGGACGACGAGCTGGTCGAGGTCACCCCCAAGTCGATCCGTCTGCGCAAGAAGCACCTCGACCCGAACGAGCGCAAGCGCGCGGAAAAGGCCAAGGAAGCGGTGGCGTAAGGCCGCCGCGCCTCAGTGCCGTAGGACCTCCTACCCTTGGTCAAGGGGAACGTCCTTATAGGGCAATATGGTAGCGCCGTGCTCGATGCAGTCCAGGACGCTGCGCGCCGGCTTTGCCGGTGCCTTCGGCATCCTGGACAGCATCTTCCGCCGGGGCGCGGTTCCTACGTCGGTGCTCGAGGCACAGGTGGACAAGGCTGCTCCCGGCGGATCGGCCCGGACGGCCAGTCTACATCCGAAGGCCGCCACGAACCCCACAAGGGTACAGGGTGGGCAAAGCGCAAGCGTGCCCACCAATCGAGATCCCCATAGGCAATGGTGGGCACGGCGCAAGGGCGCCTTTGCCCATCCTACGAAACCCAACGACTGTCATGCCCCGGCTTGACCGGGGCATCCAGTACGCCGCGGCTTCTCGGCTCTATAACGACTGCCTCTGGAATACTGGATCACCCGCCTGCGCGGGTGATGACAGCCGACTTGTGGCGGCTTCAGCACACCCGGCGAACGTGCTAGAGCCCGTCCATGACCTCTCTCCCCTCCTCCGTCGACGTTGCGATCATCGGCGCTGGTGCCGCCGGTCTCGGCGCAGCCCATGCGTTGCACGGCTCCGGCCTCTCCGTCATCGTGCTGGAGGCCCGTGACCGGCTCGGCGGCCGGGCCTGGACGGTGCAAGCCTCGCCCGAGGTGACCTTCGACGTCGGCTGCGGCTGGCTGCATTCGGCGGACAAGAACTCCTTCGTGCCGATCGCGCGACAGCTCGGTTTCGAGCTGAACAAGGACCTGCCGCCCTGGCGCGAGCGCGCCTATGGCAACGCCTTTCCGGAAAGCGAGCGCGACGATTTCATGCGTGCGATGGACGCCTTTTACCAGCGCGTGTGGAAGGCCGCGCAAACGGGCAAGGACGAGCCCACGAGCTCGCATTTGGAGCCTGGCAATCGCTGGAATCCGATGATCGACGCGATCTCGACCTATATCAACGGCTGCGAGCTGAAGGATATGTCGACGCTGGACTGGGACGCTTATGAGGATACGAACTTCAATTGGCGCGTTCGCCGCGGCTACGGCGCGCTGATTGCGGCTTATGGTGCGCCCTGCCCGGTGGCGCTGAACTGCAACGTCACGCTGATCGATCACTCGGACAAGCACATCCGCATCGAGACGTCCCGGGGCACGCTGACCGCGGACAAGGTGATCGTCACCGTGCCGACCAATCTGATCGCCGATGAAGCGATCCGCTTCTCACCGCCGCTCCCCGCAAAGGTGAACGCAGCGGCCGGCCTGCCGCTCGGCGTCGACGACAAGGTGACACTGGGGCTCGACGACGCCGAGGCTTTCCCGAAGGAGGGCAACCTGCGCGGCGCCACCATGCGCACCGACATGGGCACCTACCACATCCGCCCGTTCGGCCAGCCCTGCATCGAGGGCTTTTTCGGCGGCAGCTTTGCCCGCGAGCTGGAAGATGCCGGTGACGGCGCCATCGCCGCGCAAGCTATCAACGAGATCGCGGGTTTCCTCGGCAACGATATCAGGCCCAAGCTGAAGCCGCTCTGCGAGTCCCGCTGGGCTCGCGATCCCTTTGCGCGGGGGTCGTATTCGCATGCGCTGCCGGGGCATGCCGGAGATCGCGCTGTGCTGGCCGCGCCGGTGGATGGGCGATTATTTTTTGCGGGGGAAGCGACGTCCCCAACGTTCTTCACGACGGCGCATGGCGCGCGGGACAGTGGCGAGCGAGCGGCGGGGGAAGTGCTCGCGACTCTGGGAACGTCGTAGCTCCACACTTCCGTCATTGCGAGCGTAGCGAAGCAATCCAGACTGCCACCGCGGAGAGATTCTGGATTGCTTCGCTGCGCTCGCAATGACGAATTATTCGATCACCCGCGCCCGCAAATCCGCGTCGGGCACGAAGCAGGCATCGTACTTGCCGAAGATGCGATAGCGGTTGTGCGCGACGAGGCTGTACACGAGGTCCCGCAGCGGCTTCGGCACGGCGAACAGCCCACGCACCCAGCCCCAGCCGGGGAGCTGCGACAGCACCGTCAGCGCAGCATCCGACTTCATGAACACTTCGCCGCCATGGATCACCGCATTGGTATCGGGATCATCGGGGTCGATACCGAACGTGCGTGCCAGCCGCGCCCCATAGTCCGACTGGATCGGCGTGAAGCGAAAGCGCCTCGCCTCATCGCGCTTGGCGACGAAGCGTACCCAGCGTGAGCAGAAGATGCAGATGCCGTCGAACAGGATAACGTCATCGTCGGGCCATTTTGGCATCAGACTCTCTTTTTGACGCGTTTTCTTCATGCGAACCGGAATCCACTTCGCTCGAAAACGCTATCGATTATCCAGGATGAGCAACGCAACGAGCATCAGCACGATCGCCGGCCCGGTTTTCACCAGCGCGCCGAGCGGTTCGATCCACAGGTCGGGCGTCAGGATCGCCGCGCCCACCATATACCCGAGCGAGGCGACGATTCCCGTGACGAGCCCGACCGCCGCGGTGCGGCGGAAGGCGATCAATACGCCGATGCTCATGTCCATCAGGCTGGTTCCGATGGTGATGGGATCGACCAGCGCGGGCGGAAAATTGTGCGCGCTCAAGATGCCGGCGGCGGCAGGATAGGACACGAACAAGGCGATGAAACCGGAGACGACCCAGAACGCGACCAGGCTTGCGAAGATCAGCGCCTTGACCAGGAACAGGCGCGCGAACCATTTGTCCTGGATGCTGGCAGGATGGCGTCCGATCGTCTCAGGCAGCGTCTTCGGCGCGATGCCCGTCGCGGCGATCCACGCTGACGGATCGCCTGTCACGCCGCGACGGAGCTCGGCAATGGCGGTGGAGCGCATCGGCGGCATCCAGCCGAGATGGCTGGCGATATCACCGAGTTTCGCGCCGAGATCGAGCATGAGGCGCGGCATCGCGATGCGCGGCCAGCCGGCCGTGCCGAATGCAAGGCGAAACGGCTTGATGACGCCGGCCATGGTGACCGGTTCGGCCGCCATCAGGTCCCAGCTCACCGCCCTTAACGAGGCACCGTCGATGTCGCATGCCGCGAGCCAGGCGATGGTCACCGAAATATCCTCGATCGCCACGGGCTGGAATGGCGTTGCCATTTCCTTGGCCGGCAAATCGATCGGAAAGGCAGCAAGCGTGCGGAGCATGGCGCTGCCGCCATAGGCTGGGGGTGCGACCACGAAGCCGGGCCGCAGGATGGCGTGGGGAATGCCGCTAGCCCCGATCAGGCGCTCGGCCTCGCGCTTGGTCGTGGCGAAGGCGGTGCGATCCGCCTCCGCGGCGCCGGGGATCGAGATGTGCACCAGTCGGATTGCGCGGCCGCAGCCGCCGATCGCCTGAAGCAGCCGCGCGACGAAATCGCGATGCACCGCGCTCGTGTTGCTGCCGGGGCCATCCTGGAGCACGCCGAGGCAGTTCACGACGACGTCCACCGCATGCTCGCTGAGGAAACGCATCAGCGCGGCCGCGTCGAGGATGAGGATCGGCAGCTCGATGTCCAGCGCGCTCATCCTCTGCGCCGGCGACAGGCTCCGCGCCACGCCGACGACGCGAAAGCCCCGCGTGCGCAGATCGTCGGTGACGAAGCGGCCGATCAGGCCGGAGGCGCCGAGCACGAGAATGGTGCGCTGGTTCATCACGTGTCTCAAAACGGTTTCGCGATCATCAGCCACAGGATCAGCACGGTCGCGCCGAAGCCGGGGAAGCCGAACGCGAACCAGCGGCGGAACAGCACGAAATAGCGCTGTGGCAGCGCACTGCGCTGCGCAGCAGCCTTGCGCGCGAGGTCGCGCATCTCGATCTGCATGAACACCACCGGCACCCAGAACAACCCGGCAATCGCATAGAGCGCGAGTGAGGCCAGCAGCCAGCGCTCCGCGATCGACGTCGCCGACAGCATCATCAGCACGCCGCCGCTGATCGGCTGGAGGATCACGGCCGACAGCGTGAAGATCGCGTCCGCGATGACGACGACCGAAGCGGTGCGGGCGATGAACTCCGGATCCTGCGTGCGATGCGCCATCAGCATGAAGAAGGCGATGCCGGTCCCGGTGCCGAGAATGACGATGGCGCCGAGCACGTGAACAAATTTGACCAGGAAATACAGCGTCATGGCTTCTTGGTCGCCACAGGCTTGGGCGGGTTCAGCACGCGCGCGAGCTCGCTGCCGGCGGCTTTGACGCCGGCTTCGGTTTCGATCAGCCAATGGCCTTCGCTGCCGACGGCCGGCAGCGGGCGAAACTCGGCCTTGCCGCCAGTGCCGCGAAACGCATCGACGAGTTTGTGCGAGAATGCAGGCGCAAAATAGCTGTCATTGCGCGCAACAAGCCAGGTGACGGGAATGCGGGCGGTCTTGCCGAACTCCGCTGCCGCGGCGAGCAGCGTATGCGGCGCGCAGATTCTGTTCGGCTCATCATTGGCATGGCCGCCGCGTCCCGGAGCAAACACCGTGATGGCGGAAATCACCTTCGGATCGGCATTGGCGAGCGCCAGCGCACCCCATCCGCCGGCGGAATGGCCGATCACGATCGCGCCGTCCTTGCGGATGAAGTCCTGCTTTTGCAGATGAACCAGCGCCCGCGAGATTGCGTCGGCCGTTGCGCGGCCCGAGCGTGCGTAATCGGCTTCGTCGCAGCCGCCCTGATCCTCGAGGTAGCGGCCGCCGGTTGCACCATGGCCGGGCCGCTCCGGCACCAGCACGGCAAAGCCGCGCGCGACGAGATAGGCGGCAAGCGGACGATATTCCGGCTGCGGCATTTGCGCCCGACGCAACGTGTTCTGCGTCGAGGCGTGGGCGATCACCGCGAGCCGGAACGGACCTGGGCCGGAGGGGCGAAACAGCACGGCATGCGCGGCAAGGTCGGTATCCGGCGTGGGCACGCGCCAGTCCTCCCGACGCAACGGCGCGCCCTCCTCTCCCGATGGACCAAACCTGACCTGCGCACACAGAGGCGGCGCAGTCAGCAAAGCCAGCAGAGGCAGGAGCGCGATGATGTTGAGGAGCCGCATGAATTGCCGAGAGCGAACGCGAACAGCGACAGCCAGATTAGTAGGAACGAATCATTATCGGCCGACTTTCTGCGGTGCCATTGCCGTCCCCTCGTTGCCGCGACGTAGTTTTGCACCGACGCCGGCCCTGCGGTTGGCGTTTGACATGGCGGCTTGTCCTCTTTCGGCACAACATGGCCGAAATACTGATGCAGAAAGTCCACAGGTTAACCGATAATTAACGATAGGTCTTGCCGCCGACGCGGCGACTTGGTTTGATCGCGTCCATGAGCACAACCCTGATCGAGGTCCGGCCGGCCAAAGCCGCAGATGCAACTGCGGTGGCGTCGACCCATGACGAAGCCTGGCGTTCGGCCTATCAGGGCATCATTCCCGGGGCCGAGCTGGAGAAGCTGATCAACCGCCGCGGTCCGCAGTGGTGGGACAGCGCGATCCGCAAAGGCAGCCGCGTCAGCGTGCTGGTGTTCGGCGACAAGATCGCAGGCTACGCCAATTACGGTCGCAACCGGGCCCGCAGCCTGCATTTCGACGGCGAGATCTACGAGCTGTATCTGCGGCCCGAATTTCAGGGCCTCGGCTTCGGCCGCCGCCTGTTCGCCGCCGCCCGCCGCGACCTCATGCAGAGCGGCCTGAAGAGCATGGTGGTGTGGGCGCTCTCGGACAACGACCCCGCCACCGAGTTCTACCGGGCCTTGGGTGGCCGCATGGTGGCACGCTCGTCGGAGCGGTTCGGGCCGAAGGCGCTCGACAAGGTTGCCTTCGCTTGGACCAATTGAGCTGCTGAAACCCTAATCGGGCAGCGTTCCCATCCGTCGATACCGCCGGCCGCTCGAGCCGGTGATCGCCGGATTCATTATTTCACAAAAACGCGATGGATCAGCGGGCCAAGCCCGCGTATGACAGCGCCAAAATCGCTGCCGGGCGCGATTTATCCTCGGCAACAACGGAGCCTTGAATGCGTATCGATGCGGTCTCGATCGGAAAAAACGTCCCCCACGATGTCAACGTCATCATCGAGGTCCCCGTGGGCGGCGAACCGATCAAGTACGAGATGGACAAGGAGGCCGGCACGCTGGTGGTCGACCGCTTCCTCTACACGCCGATGCGTTACCCCGGTAATTACGGCTTCATCCCGCACACGTTGTCGGATGACGGCGACCCTTGCGACGTGCTGATCATCAACACCCGCGCCATCATCCCCGGCGCCGTCATGAGCGTGCGCCCGGTCGGGGTGCTGTTCATGGAAGACGAAGCCGGCGGCGACGAGAAGATCCTGGCGGTGCCGTCGTCCAAGCTGACGCAGCGCTACGACAAGGTGAAATCGTACTCCGACCTGCCCGACATCACGCTGCAGCAGATCCAGCACTTCTTCGAGCACTACAAGGATCTCGAGAAGGGCAAGTGGGTGAAGATCCTGCGCTGGGGCGGCCCGGAGGAGGCGCACAAGCTGATCCAAGAAGGCATCGAGCGCGAGAAGAAGAAGAAGGGCTAGGCTTCCGTGCCCCGGACGCAGCGCAGCGTGAAACGATGCGCTGCTGAGCCGGGGCCCAGCACAGCGGCGCCATGGGTCCCGGCTCAGCGTCGCGTCACTTTATGCCGCGCCGCGTCCGGGACGCGAGAGCTTGCTTACACCGCCGGCTTCGGCAGCCCTGCGATGGCGCACGCCGCGCGCAGCGTGTTCACCAGGAGGCACGCCACCGTCATCTGGCCGACGCCGCCCGGCACCGGCGTGATCGCGCCGGCAACGGCAAGCGCTTCCTGATAGGCGACGTCGCCGACGAGGCGCGTCTTGCCGTCCTCCTTCGGAATGCGGTTGATGCCGACATCGATCACGGTCGCGCCCGGCTTCAGCCAGTCGCCGCGCACCATCTCTGGTCTTCCAACCGCGGCATAGACGAGGTCCGCTTTCCTCACGAGGCCGGGCAGATCGCGCGAGCGCGAATGCGCGATCGTTACCGTGGCGTTCTCGTTCAGCAGCAATTGCACGAGCGGGCGGCCGACCAGGTTCGAGCGGCCGATGACGATCGCGTTCATGCCCTCCAGCGAGGCATGCACGCTCTTGGTCAAGATAATGCAGCCGAGCGGCGTGCAGGGGGACAGCGCATCGAAGCCGCCGGCGAGCCGGCCAGCATTGTTCGGATGCAGCCCGTCGACGTCCTTGCCGGGATCGATGGCGTTGATGACGGCCTCGGTGTTCAATCCCTTCGGCAACGGCAATTGCACGAGAATGCCGTGCACGGCGGGATCGCGGTTGAGCTTTGCGACCAGCGCCAGCAGATCTGCCTGCGAGACGTCGGCCGGCAGCTTGTGCTCGAACGAGGCCATGCCCGCGGCCTGAGTCTGGGTGTGTTTTGAGCGGACATAGACCTCGCTGGCGGGGTCATTGCCGACCAGGACCACTGCAAGGCCCGGCACCAGGTTGTGCTCGCGCTTGACGCGGGCGACCTCCTCAGTGACGCGGCCACGGAGTTCTGCCGCAATGACTTTTCCATCGATGATCTCAGCGGTCATGTCAGTTCCCTCAGTCCTTCGATTTGGCCGATACAAGCTGGCGCAGGGCTTCGCCGAGCCGCGCCGGATCGCCGTCGACCGCGATCTGCTTCAGCCGCGACGTGGCTCCGGATAGCAATTTCACGCTGGCCTTGGGCACGTCGAGTGATTTCGCCAGCAGCAGCAGAACGGCCTTGTTGGCCTCGCCGCCATCGGCGATGGCGCGCACCCGCACCTTGAGCACGCTGCGGCCATCCGAAAGTTGCTCGATCCCGTCGACGTCGTCGCGGCCTCCGCGCGGCGTCACCCGCAGCGCGATGCTGATCCCTGCGGCCGAGTAGCGCCAAGGCTCCTTGTTGGCAACCAAGGCGCTCCCGCCCGCTTAGATCACGTTCGGGTAGATGTAGTACAGAATCACCCGCTCGATGAACATGATGATCAGGATCAGGATGATCGGCGAGATGTCGAGACCGCCGAGACTGGGCAGGAAATTGCGAATCGGCGCAAGCAGGGGCTCGGTGATCCGGTACAGGAACTCCGCCACTGCCGAGACGAACTGGTTGCGGGTGTTGACCACGTTGAAGGCGATCAGCCAGGACAGGATCGCGGAGGCGATCAGCAGCCAGACGTAGAGATCGAGCACGATGATGACGATGTCGAGAACGGCACGCATGGCTTTTGAGGCCTCTGGCTTTTGAAAACTCTGGCTCGGTCGGGATTGACGCCCCGTTTGCTAGATATCGGTTCCCCCCGGCCCAAACAAGGGAAGTCGGCGCCCGGATGGCTAAAACCCGGTTACACGCGTCCTTGACTTGACCTTGGCGGGGACTTAAATGGCGCCCGGTTGTCGGCCGCGTTCACCAGAGCGGCCAGCAAAGGGGCCATAGCTCAGCTGGGAGAGCGCGTCGTTCGCAATGACGAGGTCGGCGGTTCGATCCCGCCTGGCTCCACCAGCCTTCGCTGGCTTCGCCAGCTTCGGCTCGGCAAGCCACGTCGAACTCTATCGCAGCGAAGCCAGCGAGGGCTGCCGCGGCGTAGCCCGAAGGGCGGAGCCGGGCTCCCTCCGAATCCCCTACCTCCCCGTAAACCTCGGCGGCCGCTTCTCCATGAAGCTCGCTACACCCTCGCGGAAATCGCTCCCGTTCAACGCCACCATCATCTCGCGGTTGGCCTCGATCGTCGCCTCGGCCAGCGTCTGGAACGGCACCTCGTAGAGCTGGCGCTTGATCACGGCCATCGCGCTCGGCGAGACGAAATCGGCGAGATCGCGCGCGTAAGCATAGGTTTCCTCGCGCAGCTTCTCCGGCGAACACAGCCGGTTGACCAAGCCCATCCGCAACGCCTCATCGCTGGAGACGCGCCGCGCCGAGAGCAACAGATCCAGCGCATTGGCGTGGCCGACGATGCGCGGCAGCATCCAGCTGATGCCGTGCTCGGCGATCAGGCCGCGCCGCGCGAAGGCGGTGGTGAACACGGTGTTGTCGGCGGCAAAGCGCAGGTCGCAATAGAGCGCATGCACGAGGCCGATGCCGGCCGTGGCGCCATTCAGCATCGCGATGACCGGCTTCTTGATCGAAGGATAGTAGCCGTACCGCGTCTGCCAGTCCGGCCGGCGATTCATGTCGAACGGCGGCAGGTTCGAGGCACGCCTGACGTCGTTGGGATCGAGGCCCTTCAGCGCATCCATGTCGGCGCCGGCGCAGAAGGCGCGGCCCGCGCCGGTGAGGACGATGACGCGGACATTGTCGTCGGCGTTCGACGCCTCCATCGCGTGGCGCACGTCACGCTCCATGATCGGCGTCCATGCATTCATGCGATCGGGGCGATTGAGCGTGATGGTCGCGATCTTGTCGCTCACCTCATAGAGAATGTGTTCGTAGGCCACGGCGCTCTCCCTTGCTTGCCGGCACGCATTGGTGCGCGATCGTTTGCAGAGAGCCTAGCATATTCAGGGAAGAGGCAAGGACTTGCGCGAAGGCGCGATCACTCGGCGGCTTGCGCCAGCACCGGCCGGCGCTCCAGCCAGCCATCAATGAAGCGATCGAGCCAGGCGCGTTCGGCGACATCGTAGACGGCACGATCCGCGAAGTGATGATGCCGCTGCCGCGCCCCAGGCGCGCTGAAGCCGTCGTAGCCGCGCGTGGTCCAGCGGCACATCATCGCGTAGGTCACATCGGGGTGGAACTGCACACCGAAAGCATTGCCGGCGCGGAACGCCTGCACCGGGAAATCATCGCCTTCGGCGAGCAAGTCGGCGCCGAGCGGCAGCTCAAAGCCCTCGCGATGCCAATGATAGACCTGCGCCGGCCAATGCGGGCAGAGCGCGCGGCCTGCGGCGGTCGGCCTGATCGGATAGTAGCCGATCTGCGTCAGCGCCTGCGCATGCGGCGCGACACGGGCCCCGAGCTGCATCGCCAACATCTGCGCACCGAGGCAAATGCCGAGCAACGGCCGCTGTTCGCGGAGCGGAATTTCGATCCAGTCGATCTCGCGACGGATGTAATCGTCGGGATCGTTGGCGCTCATCGGGCCGCCGAAGATCACGGCGCCGGCGTGCTGATCGAGCGTCTCGGGCAGGGGATCGCCGAAGCGGGGACGGCGGATGTCGAGGCGATGGCCGAGCGCGCGCAGCGCATTGCCGACGCGGCCGGGCGTCGAGCACTCCTGATGCAGGACGATCAGAACCGGCAGCCGGGTTTCAGCGGCGGCGGCGCGCGGCGCCCTCTGTGGGAAGGCGACCACCTCTGCGCCACCAAACCTGTCCGTCCGGAATGACATGGCCTCTGCGAGTGCTATCGGTTCAGACCGCCAGCATAGCTAAGCGATAGTTAACATCGTGTGAGTTTGCGCACACACGCCGCGTGCTTGAAGCAAGCTCCGGGCCACTACGGACGCGGGCGGCGTTGTTCAGCGCCGCTGCCTCTGGAACCGGCTGGTGGCGGCCAGGATGAAGCCACGCGGAAAGAAGCGCAGCGCGAACGGCACAATCTTGATGCCGAAACCCGGCAGCACTGCCCGTTTGTTGGCCATCAGGCCGCGATACGCCTCCCGCGCAACTTCGGCGGCAGAAACGTTGAGCATGGCCGTATCATGTTGCGAGCCAACACCAGCGCGGGCCTGGAATTCCGTGGGCACCGGGCCCGGACAAAGCACGGTGACGCGAACGCCGCGGGGCGCGAGCTCCGCCCGCAATGCTTCGGTGAAGGAGATCACATAGGCCTTGGACGCGTAGTAGACCGCCATGCCGGGGCCGGGCAGGAAGCCTGCAACCGAGCCGACATTGAGAAGACCACCCTTGTTCCGGACGAGTTGATCGGCGAAGCGCAGCGACAGATCCGTCAGGGCCCGGACGTTGACGTCGACGATGCCGAGCTGCGTGTCGCGATCGCGCTCGATGGCATCGCCGAACACGCCGAAGCCGGCATTGTTGACGAGATGATCGAGCTCGACGCCCTCGGCGGCAAGTGCTGCGGCGATCCTCTCGCCGGCATCCGCGTTCTCGAGGTCGCAGGCGATCACGATCGGCTTCTTGCCGCCCCTGGCGGCGAGCTCGCTCGCGAGCGCTTCGAGCCGATCCACCCGTCTCGCGGTCAATGCGAGGCGATGTCCATTGGCGGCAAACACACGCGCCAGCTCCATCCCGATGCCCGCCGAGGCACCGGTGATCAACGTTACCCGCTCAGTCACGATCGAAGTCTCTTGAATTGAAGTCTGTGGCCCCGGCAATGGCTGAACGAGAGCATAGGCCGTACGCGCCACGCAAGCGGCGCAGGCAGCATGGCTGCTTGAGAAGGCGACAGGGGATCAGCAAAGACCGGTATTTGCAGCCGAATCCGCAAAAGCGGGGCCGCCCGGCTTACATTAAAGTTTCGTCATGTGGCGCGCAGGCCAGGCAATCCGCCGGGGACAGGTCCGACAGCGCGATCCTTGACCTGGCCACCGGCACGCTCCGCAACGGCGTGCTTCAGCTCGATGCGGTCGCGCTGGGAAATGCCGAGCAGATCGGACGCGCGCCAGACCACATTGTCCTCGAACTCGCTAACCTCTCCGTCGGCATAGACCAGCTCCCACATCATCTGCACGATCCGCTTGCGGCCCGCTTCGTCGAGCGAGCGCATGATGACGCTGGTGAAGTGATAGAGGTCGACGGCCTCACCCTCGACCTGGGTGGCATCCGCGATCAGACGGTCAGCGGTGCCGCGGTCGAGCCCGAAATGGCTTTCGATCAGGCTGTGCAGCTTGCGCTGCTCGGCCGCGCTGGGCTGGCCGTCCAGCGAGACCACATGGACCAGCAGCGCGGTCGCGGCCAGCCGATAATCGCTGTCGCCGAAGGCGCGGTCCTGGGCTTGGGGGCCGACAATGTCGGCGATGAATTGACGCAAGCCGTCGAGCATAGGTCCTACCGAGATCGATGACGCCGCAAGGAGCGCGGCCGTTACCAGCATTATATGAGCGGGAAACTCAACCGCCGCAACGTGCGTCAGTTCCGCGCGCGCATTACGTTTCGGCAATCTGGGAGGTGCCTTCGGCCTCATGACATGGGCCGACCCGGCCATGACGATGGAGGATGTATCACCCATCTGCGTCTACAGCGTCATTGCGAGCGCAGTGAAGCAATCCAGAATCTTTCCGCTGAGGCAGCCTGGATTGCTTCGTCGCATCAGCGCAAAATTGCTTCGCAATTTTGTCGCGAGCTCCTCGCAATGACGGAGATGGTGGCAAATTCCGCTGGTCTCACGGTATCTCGTACACCACCATCTTGTCGGCTATGCCGCGGAGCGCGGCCTGTTTCTGAATCGGCTTGATCTCGCGCTGTTGAAGGATTTCGGCAACCGCCGGCACGTCGAGCACCGGGCCGGTGATGTGGATCTCCTGCGCGGTCGACAGGCTCTGCACGCGGGCGGCGATGTTGACGGTCTGGCCGAAATAATCCTGCCGCTCGTTGAGCATCACCGCAAGGCAGGGGCCTTCATGGATGCCGATCTTGAGAATGAGATCGTTGGCGCCGCGTTGCTTGTTCAATTCGTCCATGGCTGCACGCATGTGCAGTCCCGCGGTGATGGCGTGCTCGGGCCTGACGAAGGTCGCCATGACGGCATCGCCGATCGTCTTCACCACCGCGCCCTTTTCGGCCGCGATGATCTCCAGCAGCGCACGGAAATGCGCTCGCACGAGATCGAAGGCACTGAGATCGCCGACGCGCTCGTACAAGGCCGTCGAGCCCTTCAGGTCGGTGAACAGGAACGTCAGGGACGTGATCTTCAGCCGCTGGTCGACGTTGAGATTGTCGGCCTTGAAGACGTCACGGAAGGTCTGATTGGAAAGCATCCGCTTGGCGGTCAGGATCGGCTTGCGCTTGCCGATCATCTCATGCAACGCGTCGGCGGCAATCCAGACCGACGGCAACACGCGATTGCCTGATTGGTTCTCGAGCGTGAGACGCAGCGGTCCGGGACGCATCACGGTGGTCCCCGTGGGCGCCTCCAGCTTGTTGAACATGATCGAAAGCTGCTGGCGTTCGCTGGTCGGCTCACCCTGGACATCCAGGAAGTGTGCGGAATGGGTGACCGGCTCGAAAACGATGATGAACTGGCTGGGCAGGTTCAGCGAGAGGATCGCCTTTTCTCCCGCAGGCAGTTCGAGTGCTTCAAGCGTCACTTCGTTGATCAGCCGTGAAAACGATTCCTCGTTGATGTCGACACCCGAGCTCCAGAACATCTGTCGCACATACTCCCAGATCGGCAGCGTGTCGGGATCGTGAGCCCCGATGCGGCGGACCCGCGGACTGACGGTGAAGGCGACTTCGACCATCTCGTCGACGGACGCCTCGTATCCGGCCGCACAGAGAGCGCAGTTGTAGTCCTCGTGCTTCAGCGATTTCAACGTTGCATGCGCGCCCAAGACACCACCGCAGCCCGGACACAGCACGTTCCAGCTCATGTCGAACAGGCCGAGCCGTGAGGCATGCAGGAATCCGGAAATGACCTTCTCCTGATCGAGCCCGGTACGATCGGCAAAATCGAGCACATTGATACGGTTGAGATCGCGATCATGACCATTGGCGATCAGCTGCGCGATCGCATCGACCACCTCTGGGTCGGCGGTCTGCTTCAGAACGGAGAACTGGGCCTGGATGTCGCTCATGGCGAAACTCTATCTAGGGTGGTTCACGCCAACGGCCAGACGCGCGCCTGTCACCGACGCGTGATGCGGAACATGGGTGAGTGGTCCGGCTGGGTGGTGACGACGCCAAGCGGGATCACGGCGGTCGCGGGGTCGGCGAGCTCGACACGGAATGCGCCGATCAGCCGCGCCAGCGCCAGCACGGATTCGGCCTGGGCGAACGGCGCGCCGATGCAGACGCGCGGACCCGCGCCGAACGGCAGGTAAGCAAAACGGTCCGGTGCCTCCTTCGACATGAAGCGCTTTGGAATGAAGGCGTTCGGCTGATCCCACAGCTTCTCGTGCCGGTGCAACAGCCAAGGCGCGATCATGATGATGTCGCCCTTGCCGATCTCGACGCCCGCCGCGTTGTCCTTGTCGCGCGCGGCACGCGCGACCAGGAAGGCCGGCGGATAGAGCCGCATCGTCTCGTCGATCACCGCGCGGGTGAATTTCTGGCGATCGATGTCGGCCATGCTGTCGAGATGCTCGCCGCGGGTCTCGGACGCCACCTCATCCTGCGTTTCAGGATCGAGCGCGAGCAGGTAGAGCGCCCAGAACAGCGCCGTTGCCGTGGTCTCGTGACCGGCGAGGATCATGGTCGCGACCTCGTCGACGAGCTGCTCGTCCGAGAAGCCCTTGCCCGTTTCGGGATCGCGTGCCTCGTCCATGAGATCGAACAGGTCGCGCGGCGGCGCGCCGTCCTTCTTGCCGGCCTTCCGCCGCTCGGCGATCAGCATGGCCACGAACTCGGTCCAGCGCTTGCGGAAACGGGCGCGGGCAAAATCCATCGGGCTCGGCCAGGACACCGGCAGCACCATGTCGAGGAAATAGGGACGCCCCAACCGCGCGGCATATTCGATGATGAAGTCGCGCAGCGTCGCGCCGTGCTGGTCCATGCCGAACGAGAACATCGTGCGCCCGGCGATCTCCAGCGTCATGCGCTGCATGATCTGGCGCAGGTCGACCGGCTCCCCGGTTTTCGCGTCCAGCCTGGCGATGGTCTCGTCGAGCACCGCCGTCATATGCGGAACGAGGTTCGCGGTCGCGCGCGGCGTGAAGGCCGGCGCGAGTGTGCGGCGCTGGAACGTCCAGGAATGACCTTCCGCGATCAGAAGGCCGTCGCCGAGCACGGGGCGCAGCATGCGGATGCCGGCCGGCGTGCGCGTGTAGTTCTCGTAATTGCTGAGCAGGACGTGCCGGATCGCGTCCGGCTGGTTCAGGATGAAGCTGTTGCGAAAGAAGAAGCGGCCCGGGATGACCTCTTCCTCATAGGCGCGCTGTCCCCAGGTCGCGATCATGTTCTGCCGGATAACCGCGAGCCGGCCGAAGAACGACATATCGTCGGGCGCACGCGGGGGAGCCGGAGGGATGATGGGCCGACGCACGCTGGCGATATTCATGGCTCTCTCCCGCAGGGTGGGACAGGTAAATAGCTAGTAAGTCAGCTCGGCAATGGCAATCCGGTTCTCGGACGCAGGCCAGGCGCGTGCCACAATTCGTTCTTCGCCGAATTGGGCGACGATGTTACGTCCAACCTCGCTGGCGGGAAGCCGCAGGGTTGCTGCCGCATCCGTGGGCACGCCCGGCTTGACGTCGGCCGGCTCCTTGCCGTCAAGCAGCACCACGTCGCGCGGCAGGCCGAAATAGCCGCGCGGACGCGACATGATCACGACGGCGCCGGCGTCCTTGTCGGCCGGCCCGAGCGGGCGCGCAGGCCGCAGATGCACGACCTCGGACGAGCGCGGGAAGGGCGAGCGATAAATGTGCGTCGTCGGCGCATCCGGCGAGGTCAGCACGAATTCGAGCGACCAGGCGGGATCGACCTGCGCCGGCCCCCAGCGGCCATCGGAGCCCGTCTTCGAGTTGTGCAGCACACCGGCTTTGCGCTCACCGGTATCAGGATCGACACGGAAGACATCGACGGTTGCACCCGCGACCGGGCGATTGGTCGGCGCGCCGCCCGGCGTGCCGGTGACCAGGCCGCTCAATGTCACACTGGCCTCCGGCGCGATCGCGATGCGCGCAGGCTCACGGCCGGCGATGAACTTGTAGATCTCCCGGAACGCGCGCGGGTGAAAAGCCACCTCGCGATGGTCGAGCGCGCCGAGTACGAGATTGGTGGCGCCCTTCAGCTCCGGCCCTTCGGCCGTGACATTGGTCGGCGTGCCGGGCTTGCCGATGAAGCGGCCGTCGCTCTGCGCATATTTGTCCATGCCATCGCTGCGCAGCGTGAGGAAGGCAACGCCCGGAGTCACCTCGCTCTCGCCCTCGTTCAGGCTGCGCAGGAACGTGCCGCGGCCATTGAACTCGTTGTTGGGCTGGTCGTCGGTCGCGAACACGCCGTGATTGGGCGTGCCGCACAGCACGGCATGGCTGACATCGCCGGCGCCGCCGTTCCTGATGACGTTGCGGATGGCGTTGCCGCCGCGCGAGCTGCCGACCAGCGCCACGCGAGGCGCGCCGGTGCGGCGCTTCAGTTCAGCGATGGCGGCAGCAAGCTCACGGCGCTGGTCCTCGGTCGAGGAGCGGCCCGCCTGCTCGACCTTGTCGTCGTTGCGCGCCAGGGGGTCGGTGAAATTGATCGCCATCATGCGATCGCGTGCGACGCCATTCGACTCCATCCGCCACAAGGTGGTCATCCAGAGCGCGCCGTAATCGCCATTGCCGTGGACGAACAGAATCGGCGGCAGCTCGGTGCCCGCCGCGGCGGCGGGCGCGGTCTGGGCAAGCGCGTCCGTCCGCAAGCTCGCAAGTGCGAAAGGCGCGCTCGCAGCCCCTTGCAAAATCGTCCGTCGCGACAGCTTCATCTGTTCCTCCCGGCAGCCCGCCTCTTTGCACTGCTTATAGCGGCCTAAGCACTGGACAGCGAAGGACTTTCGCGGGCATCACTGAATTGGCCGGAATCACCACGACCACTTCTGCCATCCGACATGGAAGGGGATATGACCGAGCAGCCGAACCGCCCGAAAATGGCCGCCGACGGCATCACTGCGCCCCTGCGGTACACCGTGTTCCGGCGGATCTGGCTCGCCAGCCTGCTCTCCAATCTCGGCCTCCTGATCCAGGGCGTGGGCGCGGCCTGGGCGATGACGCAGATGGCGGCCTCGGCAGACAAGGTGGCCCTGGTGCAGACCGCCTTGATGCTGCCGATCATGCTGATCTCGATGCCCGCCGGCGCCATCGCCGACATGTATGACCGTCGCATCGTCAGCGTGATTTCGCTGTCGGTCGCGTTGATCGGCGCGAGCGCGCTCACCGTGCTGGCCGGCTTCAACCTGATCACCCCCGAATTGCTGCTCGCCTTCTGCTTCGTCGTCGGCAGCGGCAATGCGCTGTTCGGCCCGGCTTGGCAGTCCTCGGTCAGCGAACAGGTACCGCCGGAGGCATTGGCGTCCGCGGTGGCGCTCAACGGCATCAGCTACAACATCGCGCGCAGCTTCGGTCCGGCGGTCGGCGGCGTCATCGTCGCTGCACTTGGCGCGGTGGCCGCGTTCGCCTGCAATGCGATTCTCTATCTGCCGCTGCTTGTGGTGCTGCTGCTCTGGCGCCGCAGCAACGAGCCGTCGCGCCTGCCGCGGGAAAAGCTCAACCGCGCCATGGTCTCGGGCGTGCGTTACATCACGAATTCGCCGCCGATCAAGATCGTGCTGTTGCGCACGCTGGTGATGGGCCTGATCGGCGGCGCGGTGATGGCGCTGATGCCGCTGGTCGCGCGCGACCTCCTGCATGGCGGCGCACAGACCTACGGCATCATGCTGGGCGCCTTCGGCATGGGCGCAGTGATCGGCGCACTCAATATCCACGAATTGCGCAAGCGCATGAGCGGCGAGGCCGCGATCCGCGCCTGCACCATCTCGATGGCCTTCGCCATGGCCGCCCTCGCTTTGAGCACGGAGCCGGTGCTGACGGCAACCGCGCTGGTCCTGGCCGGCGCGGTCTGGATGGCTGCGATCGCGCTGTTCAACATCGGCGTGCAGCTCTCGGCGCCGCGCTGGGTCGCGGGCCGCTCGCTCGCCGCGTTCCAGGCCTCGATCTCCGGCGGCATCGCGATCGGCGCCTGGGGCTGGGGCCATCTCACCGATTATGCCGGCGTCGAGATCGCGCTGCTGACCGCGGCAGGCCTGATGCTGGTCTCGCCGCTGCTCGGCATCTGGCTAGCGATGCCACGCGTCGGCGCGCGCAACGAGGATGCGGACGTGCTGGCCGATCCCGAGGTGAAGCTGTCGCTGACCGGACGCAGCGGACCGCTGGTGGTCGAGATCGAATACCGGGTCGCGCAAGAGAATGCGCGCGCGTTCCACAACGTCATGCAGGACGTGCAGCTCTCCCGCCAGCGCAACGGCGCCTATGGCTGGTCGATCGCGCGCGACATCGCCGACCCCGAGCTGTGGACCGAGCGCTATCACTGCCCGACCTGGCTCGACTATTTGCGTCAGCGCAACCGTTCGACCCAGTCCGAACGCGCGCTGCATCAGCAGGCGATCGATTTCCACATCGGCCCCGAGCCGGTGCGGATCCGCCGCATGCTGGAGCGTCCATTCGGCTCGGTGCGCTGGAAGGACGAAACGCCGGACCGCGCCAACAGCGAGGTGCTGCCGGTGGTCGCGGCCGGGAGCAGTACGTAATTCTGGTCATTCCGGGGCGCGCGAAGCGCGAACCCGGAATCCATCGAGCAGCATGAGCGTGGAGAAATGGATTCCGGGCTCGCGCCTTACGGCGCGCCCCGGAATGACGAGGATGTGTTTACTGCCCGTGATCCGTCAGCACCTTGTCGCAGCCCTTGCTGAGCCGGGTGCGGTTCTGCTTCAGGCAGGCGAGCACGGCGCCGTCGCCATTGTTCATCACGGCGCGGCAGAAGCGGCTGACATCGCGCGCGCAGGCATCATGGCCGGGCTGCTGTTGCGCTGATGCTGCCGATGCGCACAAGAGCAAAGGAAGAATGAAAAGAAATCTGGTCATCGCGTAATGCCTCTACCCGGAAGAAAGTGCGGGCGAAGCTAGTGCGACGATCCGGAGGCTGCAACGGCTTTATTGCCGGGCTGGAGGCAAGCCACCGCGTGGCCCCGGCGTGACACCGGGGCACATCGCGAGGGGGAGCTGACCAGCGCGACGATCGTTGTTGCGTGCGCTCTTACTGGCTGTCCCGGGCGTCAGCGACCTTGCGCGAGGCGCCCTTGGCGAGGTCCTTGTCCATCACCGCGCGGCAGCCGGCGCTGAGGTCCGAGCGATGCTTGATCATGCACGCCGTGATCTTCGGGATGTTGGGGATCTCCGCCGAGCAGAGACGGAAGGCATCGCCCGTGCACATCTGCTGCGCCTCAGCCGTGAAGGCGAAGCTCGCGCTCGTCGAAGCGATCGAGACGATGGCGGCAAAGCCCAGGGCCAGGCTGGTATCGCGGATCTTGCTGGTAAACGACTTGGTCATTTGAAGCTCCCATTGGCACCGCCTCAGCGGGCCCGTTATCGATGGGAGCTACGATGCTCCGGCAAAACCGTTTCCACTGTGATGACAGTCACGGGAGACCCACTCTCTGTGATCTCGGTCACTTTGGCGCACCCTACTGAAATTCCACCGCAACCGCTGTCGTGTTGGTGTCACGTTAACTCTTGGTTCGCATTAATGGCTCGTCGCGCGGGAAATTCCGCCGGTTTGGTTGCGTAATTGGAAAGATTAGCGATGCGTAATGCGTTGGGCCTGATGCTGGCCAGTGTAGTTGCGGCGGTCGTGATCGCCGCCGGCGGTTGGTTTTATTATTCCACGCGCGCCGACCAGGGCGCTCCGAAGACAGTTGCCGCCCGTGTCGCCGACCCATTGCCGGCACAGGCGAAGCTCGCCGCGAAGGACGACGTCGAGACCACCGCGACCGTCGCGGCCAAGCCAGCCGCTCCGGCACCTGCGCCGGTCATGCCGATGCAGCCGAAACAGGTCTGCACCAATCCGAACGCGCTGGGTGTGTCCCGCGTCGTCGAGATCGACACGACGGGCGGCCCCGGCTTCGGCTTCGAGCATTTCAAGCAGTTCGACTTCCTGACCGAGAAGGAGGTCGTGCTGACCTTCGACGACGGTCCGTGGCCGGTCAACACCCCTACGGTGCTGAAGGCGCTCGCGGACGAATGCACCAAGGGCCTGTTCTTCTCGGTCGGCAAGCACGCGACCTACCATCCGGAGATCCTGAAGCAGGTGCTGGCCCAGGGCCACACGGTCGGCACGCACACCTGGTCGCATGTCAATCTGAACAGCAAGAAGTTGACCGAGCAGCAGGTCAAGGACGAGGTCGAGAAGGGCTTCAGCGCGGTGAAATTCGCGCTCGGCACCAATCCGGCGCCGTTCTTCCGCTTTCCGCAGCTGCAGCACAATCCCGCGATGGTGAGCTATTTCGGCACCCGCAACGTCGCGATGTTCTCGACCGAAATCGATTCCTTCGACTTCAGGAAGGGCGCGACGCCGGAGAAGATCGTCGAGACCGTGATGACGAGGCTGGACAAGCTCGGCAAGGGCATCATCCTGATGCACGACTTCCAGAAGAACACGGGCCTCGCCCTGCCGACGCTGCTCGCGCGGCTGAAGGCCGGCGGCTACAAGGTCGTGCAGATGAAGGCCAAGACGACCTTCCAGACGCTGCCGGAATATGACGAGGCGCTGATGAAGGACATGAAGGTGCCGACCGCGGGCACCAACACCCGCCCGATCGCGAGCGTGGTGCAGACGGTGTCGCAGTAAGCGCGATCAATCCAAACTCTTGCGTCATGGCCGGGCTTGTCCCGGCCATTTTGCGTGTCTGGATCGGGCGAAGACGTGGATGCCCAAGCCCAGGCATGACAGCAAGATTGGAGGATCCGAATCGGGTGCTGGTGCCGCAAGAGGGATTCGAACCCCCGACCCCGTCATTACGAATGACGTGCTCTACCGACTGAGCTATTGCGGCGAACCTGCCGAGACCGAAGCAATGCCGGCCCCGATACGCGCGCTCCTGATATCGGGCATGGCCCGAATTGGCAAGGACAAGCCGGGGGCGAAATGCGGCTCACGCGCCCCAGCGGGACCAGAATCCGCGCCAGCCGCCCGCCTGGGCCTTTGCGTGGGCTTTGGGCGTGCCGATTTGTTCCGTAAATTCATCGCTTGGGCCCTCGTCGTCGATCCCGGGATCGTCGGGTGCACGGACGATCGGAATGACGGTCTGGATCGGCGCCGAGGCGGGCTTACTGAGGTCGGCCCGGGTCCGGAAGACGGGCGTTGCCGCCGGAGGCGATGATTCAGCGGGCGGCGGAGCCGGATTCGCCGGCTCAGCGGGTGTGACGGCCGGCTCGTCGATCTCCGCAGTTTCCTTCGCAGCTCGCTCCGCGGTTTCCTTGGGAGCTTCCTTGACAACCTCCTTCGCGGCCTCCTTGGCCGGAGGGGGTGAATTGTCCTGCGCGGCCGGTGCCGGCACCGGGGCCACCTCCGGCGGTTCCACCGAGGCCTCGCTGGGAACCGCAGTCACCCGCTTCGCCGGCGGAGCGGCCAGCATGGCTTCCTCGAAGGCGGAGGATTCGAGCGTGGGGCCCCTGTCCGAGGGCAGGCTCGCGACCGGCGTCTGCCACTGGAACGCATCGAGGCGGCCGGTGACCGGGGAGACCGGACGCCAGCGGTCGCTGACATAGCCGTCCGCGGTCCAGGCGGGATCGAGGCGGGCGCGCACCGCGCGCAAGGTCCAGGCGCGGGCTCGGCCGCCGTCACCATGCTCGGTGCGCTCGAGCTCGGCCATCAGCAGCGCGACGCGCTGGGTCGGATCCTTGAGATAAGGCGCGAGCACCTCGCGCGCGCGGGCGAACTCCGAGGCCTCGATCGCAGCGCGCGCGATGGCGAGCTGCCCTTCGACATAACCGGGCTTGTCGGCGGGGGTCTTCGCGGCGAGAGTCTCCACCCGCTGCAAGCGGTGCCATGCGGTATCGCCGAGCTTCACATGCGCATAGGCTTCCGCAAGATCGGGATGCGGATTGGCGAGCCAGGCGGCTTCCACCATCTTCATGGCGCGGCGCACCTGATGCGCCTCGCTCTCGAATTTTGCCGCGAGCACGGCCGCCGGCACCAGGGTCGGGGCGAGCTTGACCGCTTCCATCGCGCTCTCCCGCGCGACGTCGCGGTCCATCGTTTCCAGCTCCAGCGCACGCGCGGTGAGCAGCACGCCGCGCTGCCGGCGATAGGTCTGCTTGTCGATCAGGCCCGCGGAGAGATTCGAATCGAGGATCGCGAGCGCGCCGCTCCAGTCGCCGCGCGCGCAGCGGAAGCCGAGCACCGCGTGCGAGGCCCAGGTCGCGGACGGCGACAGCTTGATGGCTTCCTCCGCGATCATCACGGCGCCGACCGCATCATCGGCGCGCTGCGCCTCGATGAATAGACCGCGCAGGCCGAGAAGCCGCGTATCCTCGCGCTCGGCCATGACGCGGAAGACGCGCTGCGCCTCGTCGCGATTGCCTTCGAGCTGCGCCGACTGCGCGTGCAGCAGCAGCGCGAGCGGATCGTTCGGTGCATGCCGCCGTGCCGCCTCGGCGTGCCGGCGCGCGAGCGCGGGATCGCCATGGCCGATCGCGAGCAGGCCATGGGTGATGGCGTGACGGCCGCGGGCATGGCGCTTGTCATGACGCCGGCGGCGCAAGCGCCCCGGCATGCGCCAGATCGTCGTCAGGATGCTCCAGACCAGCACGACGGAAGCGGCAAAGAGCCCGAGCAGGAACACGAACCTCGGCAGCGTCGTCGAGATGCGGAAGCTGCCCGCGGTCAGGACGAGATCGCCGGGCTGGTCGGCAACCCAGGCCGCGCCGACCGCCGCCAGTGCGATCAAGACGAGAAAGAGGACGATGCGAAGCATGGTCGATCCCTATACGCGCCGATTGTTGCGCGAATCTTATTGAGTAGATTTGGCGAGATCCGCCATGGCATCGTCGGCGAATTTGCGGGACGCGGCGAGCGCGGCGTCGCGGGCGTCGGCCTTGTCGAGCCAGGCCTGTGCCGCGGCGCGATCTGCCACGGGCAGCGTCTTCAGCTCGCGCCGCGCCTCGGCGAAATCGCTGCGGAGCGCCGCCGCCGTCACGCGCGACACGATGGCGCCGCGATCGTTGCCGACGCCGTCGGTGCGCTCGATCCGCACGAGCTTTGAGGCGCCGGCCTGGAGACGCTCGACAATGCCGGCCTCGCTCGACGGAGCTTCAGCCGGCGGCGACAGCTTCGGCACGATGTTGAGGAGCTCGCGGCTCAGCGCAGCCGACGTCGGGATGCCGGACGATGCAAACGCCTCGAGCGGCTTGAGCATGTCGGGCTTGGCCGTCAGCGACCGCGCCGCGGCCAATTGCGATTGATAGGGATCGCCGTGGCGAACGGCAACGTCGAGCAGCGACGCCGCCACCACATAACGGAGCGGCTTGTCGTCCATCGTCTTGGCCTCGGCGATCTTCTCGCCCTGCTGCGCGAGCTCGGCCCGCTCGGTCTTGCTGGCGCGCTCGAGCTGAGCGATGCGGTCGGCGAGCGCGGCAAGATCGGGCGCGGCAGTCGGCGGCGCGGATTTCGTATCGTTCAGCGCGCTCTCCATCTTGTCGAACTGCGCGCGCAAATTGGCGATGTCGCCGCGCAGGGCGCTCGCCGCTTTCTCCAACGCATCGATTCGCGTCACTTGGGCCGGATCGGCCGCGGGCTTGGCGGCCTTGGCTTCGACCGCGGCAACGCGTCCGCTCAGCGCATCGACGGTCGCATTGGTGACCTGCGGCGCGGCCGGCGGGGCCTGTACCGCCGGCCAGCCCAGCATCCAGCCGACCGCGATCACGACCGCAGCTGCGACCGCGCCGGAGAACGGTGCAACGACCCAGGGGGAGATCGGCGCCGATACGAGCGCCGCCGCCGACGCCTGCTGCTCTGCCGATTCGGGCTGAGGCTCGGCCTTGAGCTCTTCCGAGCCGGGCTCTTCCACCCTGGCCTGCTCCTGCGCGACATGCTCGGACGGCTCGGGCTCGCCGGCGACCTGCTGCGGCTGGGTCGAGACTTCCGTCGCCTCGAGGTCGATGGTGGGCGGGGTGCGCTTGGCACGACCCGGATCGGGCGCCAATCCAGCGTCTTCAGGCTTATCGTCGGCCATCGTGACGGTTCCTCACACTTCCATACCAGGGTGGATCAGATTGCGTCGGATTCGGCCCGACCTTTACGCCAAACGGGTGCGCAACGCACGCTCCAAGGAGTCGAATAAGGCAGTTTCGTCCGGCGTTGCGGCCACCAGAACCTGCGACGCGCCGGCCTCGCGCAGCACGCCCGCAACGGTCTCGGACAGGCAGCAATGCGGAATCGCCAGCGCCGAAATTTCGACACCTTCGTCCCGCGCCGCATCGAGGAACGCACGCGCGCTACGCCGGGAGTAGTGCAGCACCGCCTCGATCCCATGGGCGGCAAAGCCTTCGCAGACCTCGCGCGGCAAATGCTTCACCGGCGCCATGCGATAGGTCGTCCGCGTCAACACGCGAAAACCTTCCGCACCGAGCTCGCCGCCGAGGTCGCGCGACAGATCCGCGCCGGCGAGATACAGCAGCGCGCTCTTTTTCTTCAGCACCTTGTCGCGCGCGCTCTGCATCACCTTGTCGCGCAAGGACGCGGCATCGCCGCCGGCGACGATCACCTCGGCAAAACCGGCCTCGCGCGCCGCAGCAGCCGTATGCTCGCCGAGCGCGAACAAAGGCAGCTGCAACAGACCGAGGTCCGGCAATTGCGACGCCACGGTGCGGATCGCGTTGGCCGAGGTGACGAGAACGGCATCATAGGAAACGCCACTCTCGCCTTGGAAGGCGACCGGCTCGAGCTTGAGCGCCGGCGCAAGCAGCACCGCATGCCCGCGTGCGCGCAGATTGTCCGCCGTCGCCTCGTTGTCGGGATGCGGCCGTGTGACGAGAATGGACATCGCTGGTGTTCCCGGACCATTTGGCGGTGACGCATTGACCAGAACGGCTGCGCGTGACGATTGCGCAAGACGACCCCGGGATGCTACCGGACGTACCAGAACTCTGCTTTACGGATGAGCGCAAGGGCGCAAATTGGATAACAATTCGCCAATGCTGGTGCTGGGCATCGAAACCACCTGCGACGAGACCGCTGCGGCCGTGATCGAACGCGCGGCCGACGGCAGCGGCAAGATCCTGTCCAACATCGTGCGGTCGCAGATCGAGGAGCATGCCCGTTTCGGCGGCGTGGTGCCGGAGATCGCCGCGCGCGCGCATGTCGACGTGCTCGACGGGATCATCGACCGTGCCATGGCCGAGGCCGGCATCGATTATGCCCAGCTCGACGGCGTCGCGGCGGCCGCGGGGCCCGGGCTGATCGGCGGCGTCATCGTCGGGCTCACCACCGCGAAGGCGATCGCGATGGTGCACGACACGCCGCTGGTCGCCGTGAACCATCTCGAAGCGCATGCGCTGACGCCGCGCCTCACCGACGGTATCGAATTTCCCTATTGCCTCTTCCTCGCCTCCGGCGGCCATACCCAGATCGTCGCAGTCACCGGCGTCGGCCAATATGTGCGGCTCGGCACCACGGTCGACGACGCCATCGGCGAAGCCTTCGACAAGGTCGCGAAGATGCTGGGCCTGCCCTATCCCGGCGGCCCGCAGGTCGAGCGCGCGGCGGCAGGCGGCGATGCCACGCGCTTTGCGTTTCCGCGGCCGATGCAGGGACGCCCGGATGCCAATTTCTCGCTGTCGGGACTGAAGACGGCGGTGCGCATCGAAGCGAGCCGGCTGACCGAGCTCACGCCGCAGGACATCAGCGATCTCTGCGCGAGCTTCCAGGCCGCCGTGCTGGATTCGACGGCCGACCGGCTGAGCGTCGGCCTCAGGCTTTTCCGCGAGCAGTTCGGCGCACCGCGCGCGCTGGTCGCCGCCGGCGGCGTCGCCGCCAATCAGGCGATCCGCGGCGCCCTTGATGATGTCGCAAGGCAGGCCGGGACGCAGCTGATCATGCCGCCGCCCGCGCTTTGCACCGACAACGGCGCCATGATCGGCTGGGCCGGCGCCGAGCGCCTCGCGCTCGGCCTGACCGACACGATGGACGCGCAGCCGCGCGCACGCTGGCTGCTCGACGCCAACGCGACGGCGCCCGCGGGTTACGGCAAGACGCGGGCGGGATATTAGCGATGACCGCGCCGCAATCCGTCGCAGTAATCGGCGCGGGCGCCTGGGGCACGGCGCTGGCGACGGTGGCGGCGCGAGCCGGGCGAAACGTGACGCTGTGGGCACGCAATGCCGAGCATGCCGCGCGGATCGCATCGACGGGTGACAATCCAAGGCTGCCTGGCGTCCAGCTCGTGCCTGAGATCGTCGTCACGAGCGATCTGTCGCTTGCCACGCGTGCGGACATGCTGCTGATCGCAACACCGGCGCAACATTTGCGCGGCGCGGTCAACATGCTGGCCTCGCACATCACGAAGCCAATGCCGATCGTCGCCTGCGCCAAGGGCATCGAGCACGGCACCCACAAGTTCATGACCGAGGTGATCGCCGAGGCCGCGCCGCACGCGCAGCCCGCGATCCTGTCGGGGCCGAGCTTTGCCGACGACGTCGCACGTGGCCTGCCGACGGCAGTGACCCTGGCGGCAAGCGATGAGGCGCTGGCCAGCAGCCTGGTGCAGGCGCTGGGCTCGCCGACATTCCGCCCCTATCACTCCACCGACATCCGCGGCGTCGAGATCGGCGGCGCCGCCAAGAACGTGCTGGCGATCGCGGTCGGCATCGCGGTCGGACGCAAGCTCGGCGCCTCCGCGCAGGCGGCCCTCACGACCCGCGCCTTTGCCGAGCTGACGCGCCTCGGCCGCGCGCTCGGCGCACGCCGCGAGACGCTCACCGGCCTCTCTGGCCTCGGTGATCTCATCCTGACCTGCTCGAGCCCGCAATCGCGCAACTTCGCGCTCGGCCTCGCGCTCGGGCGCGGCGAGCAGCCTCCCGCCGGCAAGCTCGCCGAGGGCGAGTTCACCGCCCCCGTGCTGATCGAGCTCGCCGCTTCGCAAAACATAGAGTTGCCGGTATCGGAGGCGGTCGCATCCATCCTGAGCGGCCGAAGCACGATCGATGCCGCGATCTCGGGGCTGATGACGCGCCCCTTCAAGGCAGAGGAATAAGCATGGCGTACTGGCTCGTGAAATCCGAACCGTCGGTGTGGTCCTGGGACCAGCAGGTTGCGAAGGGCGCCAAGGGCGAAGCCTGGACCGGCGTGCGCAATTTCACCGCGCGCCAGAACCTCGTGAACATGAAGAAGGGCGACAAGGCGTTCTTCTATCATTCCAACGAGGGCAAGGAGATCGTCGGCATCGCCGAGATCATCAAGGAGGCCTATCCCGATCCAACCGACAAGACCGGCAAATTCGTCTGCGTCGACATCAAGGCCGACAAGCCCCTGAAGACGCCGGTGACGATGGCCGCAATCAAGGCCGAGAAGAAGCTCACGGACATGGCGCTGGTGAAATATTCGCGCCTCTCGGTGCAGCCGGTGACGGCGGAGGAATGGAAGCTCGTCTGCAAGATGGGCGGGGTTTAGTCGCATCTTGCCCTGGATCTGTAGGGTGGGCAAAGCGCAGCGTGCCCACCATTCAGGATGAAAGCTCGCGGTGGAATAGTGGGCACGGCGCGCGTAAAGCGCGCCTTTGCCCATCCTACAGATCTGGCAACGCAAACACCTCGCACGGCGCGGCAATGCCGCGCAGCGCATGCGTCCCGAGCGCGACTAGCGGCATCTCCGTCTCTGCAGCGACCGCGCCCGAGACCAGCACGGTCCGGCCCAGCGGCTTGCACAATCCCTCTAGGCGGCTGGCGAGATTGACCGCGGGGCCGATCGCGGTGAAGTCGAGCCGGTTGGCGGCGCCGATATTGCCCCAAAGCATCTCGCCGAGATGGAGCGCGGCGCCAAACGACAGCGGCGGCAATCCTTGCGCGCGGCGCTCCTTGTTGAGGTACGCCATCCCGGCCTCGGCTGCGCCTGCAGCACGCAGAGCAGCGTCACAGGCGCGGCGCGGCGACGCCTCGAGCACCGGAAAGATCGCGAGCACGCCGTCGCCGATGAATTTCAGCACCTCGCCGCCGAAGGCGTGAACCGCGCCGGCGATGCGATCGAACCAGGCGTCGAGCGCCGCGATGACGTCGGCCGGCGGTGTGGTCTCCGACAGGCTCGTGAAATTGCGCAAATCCGCATAGAGCAGCGCGGCCTGGATGGTCTCGCCGAGATCGCGGCGCAGAGGCGCCGCGAGCACCCGCTCCGCGCTGCGCGTGCCGAGGTAAGCATCGAGCGTCGCCCGCAAGGTGGCGCGGGCGGCGAGCACGGCAAGCGGCGTCGCGGCGAAACGCGCGGCCTGACGTAGTTGCTCGATCTCATCCGCCGTGAACGGACGCGGCCCGATCCAGCCGAGCAGCGGCCCATCGGGCCGTCCGGCGACATCTTCATGCACCTGCCCGCGCGCGCTGTCGCGCAGCCAGCGACGGCCGGCGTCGTTGGGTGGATCGGGCGCGAGGCCGCCCGGCGCGAAGCCGAGCGCTTCGATCACCTGGCCGCTATCGGCACGCCACAGCCAGGTCCGTTTCGCGATCAGCGGATGCGGCACCGCCAGCGTCAAGGCGCCTGCCTCGAGCGGCACGCCGTCGGCGACCAGATGCGCGCCGAGTTCCGCGAGCAGGCGGTCGGCCCCGGGACAATCCGAGGCGGCATCGAGGAGCCAGGCGAGGGTCGAAGAGAGGTGCATGGCCCGATGATGACGAAGGCGGACCGTCTTTGTCACGGGCAATCCTTGACGGAGCGCCGGGCCGCCGCCATGTCCCATCGTCAGACCAGGGATGATCGCCGATGCCCGAGCCGTTCATAGTGCGACGCGAGACCCAGATCGCGGCCCCGCGCGCCACCGTCTTCGCCTATCTCACCGACCCCGAAAAGATCCTGAGCTGGATGGGCTCGGATGCGACCACCGAGCCGTATCCCGGCGGGCTCTATTTGCTCAAGGGCGTCAGCCCGCGCGGCGGTGTCGCCCGCGGTGTCTTCCGCGAGGTCGTGCCGGTGCATCGTCTGGCCTACACGTTCGGCTGGGAGGGCGGCCAGGAAGTTCCGCCCGGCTCGAGCCTGATCGAGATCGACCTGATCGAGCAGGACGGCGGCACGCTGCTGCGCATGACCCATAGCGGCCTGCCGAACGAAGCGCAGGCCGCCGCGCATGCGACGGGATGGGCGCACTATCTGGAGCGGCTCACGATCGCAGCCGCGGGCGGCGATCCCGGTCCGGACAAGGGTGTGTCAGAAAAGAAGTAGCGCTCGGTAGGGTGGGCAAACGCGCGCCCTTCGCGCCGTGCCCACCACCTTTCACCATGAGCAAATGGTGGGCACGCTTCGCTTTGCCCACCCTACGAGAGTGCGGCGCGCCGTTACACCGCTGCGGTCGCCACCACCTGCGCCAGCAGCTGTTCACGCCTCGCCTGCGAGCGCTGGCCCTTCATGGTCGCGGCGAAGCGCTCGAGGATGCCCTCCTCGAAGGCGGTGACGATGGTGTCGTGGACGTAGCTCTTGCGGCAGATCGCCGGCGTGTTGGAGAGCTGGTCGGCGGCGGCGCGGATCGCGTCGAGCACCTGCTTCTTGCGGCCGCGCTGGCTGCTCGCCGGCGTGATCCGCGACAGCGATTCCACCACGACGGCGGACGCCATCAGCGTACGGAAATCCTTCAGCGAAATCTTGATGCCGGCGATCTCGCGCAGAAACGCGTTCACCTGGGTGGTGTTGACCGCGCGCACGATGCCGTAGGCATCGCGATACTGGAACATGCGCTTGCCGGGAACGCTCTGCAAAATGCCGATGGCGCGCACCAGCTTGGCGGCGTCGCACTCCTTGCGCACCGCCTTGCCACCCTTGGCCTTGAAGGTCAGCACGAAGCAATCGTCTTCCAGCGTGACGTTGGACTTCAGCAGCGTGGTGGCGCCGCGGGTGCCGTTGAGGCGGGCGTAGGATTCATTGCCGGGACGGATCGCGGTACGCGCGATCAGCTCGATCACGGCCGAGAGCGCGAACTCGCGCGTCGGCTCGTCACCGGACAGGAACGCCGAGACCTTGCGCCGGATTTTCGGCAGCGCGCCGACGAGCTTTGCCAGGCGATGCGCCTTGCGCTGCTCGCGGACCTTCTCCCAATCGGCGTGATAGCGATATTGCAGCCGGCCCGCGGCATCGCGGCCCACCGCCTGCAGGTGCGAGTTCGGATCGGCGGAGTAGCGCACCTCGCGATAGGCCGGCGGCACCGCCATGGCGTGCAGCCGGCGGATGGTGCGGGCGTCGCGGATATGCGCGCCGTTGGGACGGACGAAGGAATAGCCCTTGCCGCGCTTGATACGGCGGATGGTCAGCTCGTTCTGGTCGCCGAGCCGCAAGCCCAGCTCCTTGGCGAGGGCCTCGACCGTCGCCGCAGGCGCCGTGTCGTAGGTCTTCTTCGGGCTCGGGCGCCTGAAACCGGTCGGTTTCGGCCATTGTCCGAGGGCCTTGGCCAGGGCAATGGCTGCAGGATCGGCTGAAGCGGGCCGCATCGTCCCGAGATTCTGCTGATCCATCATGGTCTTATGCCTTAGCCCTGTCTGTTATCGATCAATGCCGCTGTTCTGATTTTTGTTCCGAAGGGTCTCTTTGGACCCGGGTTGGCCATTTAGGGTGTTCCGAACGCTATTGCGAGTCCCGAATCAGTGGGGAACGGTTCCTAAATACCTCCGACTGACGCATAGGGGCTCTGCGGCGTCCCTTCTGGCGGCCTGGGTCAAGAGCCGAAAGGCGCCTGTCGGCCTGTTTCAGAATTGCGACAGCGGGCCTTCCGGACCTTGATCCTCCGCATGGCCGGCTGCCCGCCGAAGGTCCAGCTTGTGCTCCTTGTCGGGTCCGGTTAGCCCGACGCATAATCCGTCAAACGATGCTGTCGGCATTGCCTGAGCTTGCCGCATGTGGAGGGAAGCATGTCCGAGAAGATCTACGACGTCCCCGCGGAGTGGGCGAAGCGCGCCTGGGTCGACCAGGCCAAGTACAAGGAGATGTACGCCCGCTCGATCTCGGACCCGAACGGCTTCTGGGCGGAGCAGGCCAAGCGCATCGACTGGATGAAGGCGCCGACGAAGATCGAGAACGTCTCCTTCGCGCCCGGCAACATCTCGATCAAATGGTTCGAGGACGGAATCCTCAACGTCGCCCATAACTGCATCGACCGGCATCTGCCGGCGCGCGCCCACCAGACCGCGATCATCTGGGAAGGCGACGATCCCTCGCAGTCCAAGCACATCACCTATAAGGAGCTGCACGACGAGGTGTGCCGGATGGCCAACATCCTGCGCACCCGCAACGTCAAGAAGGGCGACCGCGTCACCATCTACCTGCCGATGATCCCCGAGGCCGCCTATGCGATGTTGGCCTGCGCGCGGATCGGCGCGATCCACTCCGTGGTGTTCGCGGGCTTCTCGCCCGACAGCCTTGCTCAGCGCATCAACGATTGCCAGTCCAAGGTCATCATCACCGCGGACGAAGGCCTGCGCGGCGGCAAGAAGGTGCCGCTGAAGGCCAATGTCGATGCCGCGCTCAGTAAAGCCGACGGCGTCGACTGGGTCGTCGTGGTCAAGCGCACCGGCGCCAAGGTGGACATGAACCCGACGCGCGACCTCTGGTACCACGAGGCCGCGGCAATGGTGACCACGGAATGCCCGGTCGAGCACATGCACGCCGAGGACCCGCTGTTCATCCTCTACACGTCGGGCTCGACCGGCCAGCCCAAGGGCGTGCTGCACACCTCCGGCGGCTATCTCGTGTTCGCCTCGATGACGCATCAATACGTCTTCGACTATCACGACGGCGACATCTACTGGTGCACCGCCGACGTCGGCTGGGTCACCGGCCACAGCTACATTCTCTACGGACCGCTGGCGAACGGGGCGACGACGCTGATGTTCGAGGGCGTGCCGAATTATCCGGATAATTCGCGGTTCTGGAACGTCATCGACAAGCACAAGGTCAACATCTTCTACACCGCGCCGACCGCGATCCGCGCGCTGATGCAGAGCGGCGATGAGCCGGTGAAGAAGACCTCGCGCGCCTCGCTCCGCCTGCTCGGCTCGGTCGGCGAGCCCATCAATCCCGAAGCCTGGGAATGGTATCACCGCGTCGTCGGCGACGACCGCTGCCCGATCGTCGATACGTGGTGGCAGACCGAGACCGGCGGCATCCTGATCACGCCGCTGCCGGGCGCCACCAAGCTGAAGCCGGGCTCGGCAACGCAGCCGTTCTTCGGCGTGATGCCCGAAATCGTCGATGCCGACGGCAAGGTGCTGGAAGGCGAGACCACCGGCAACCTCTGCCTGACGCGGTCCTGGCCGGGCCAGATGCGCACGGTCTATGGCGATCACGCTCGCTTCGAGCAGACCTATTTCTCGACCTACAGGGGCAAGTATTTTACGGGCGACGGCTGCCGCCGCGATGCCGACGGCTATTACTGGATCACCGGCCGCGTCGACGACGTCATCAACGTCTCCGGCCACCGCATGGGCACCGCCGAAGTCGAAAGCGCGCTGGTGGCGCATGAGAAGGTGTCGGAAGCGGCCGTCGTCGGCTTCCCGCACGACATCAAGGGTCAGGGCATCTACGCCTATGTCACCCTGATGGCCGGCGTGCAGCCGACCGACGAGCTGCGCAAGGAGCTCGTGACCTGGGTGCGCAAGGAGATCGGTCCGATCGCCTCGCCCGACCAGATCCAGTTCGCCCCGAGCCTGCCAAAAACCCGCTCCGGCAAGATCATGCGCCGCATCCTGCGCAAGATCGCCGAGGACGAGCCGGGGAGCCTCGGCGACACCTCGACACTCGCCGATCCTGCCGTCGTCGATGATCTCGTCAAGAACCGGCAGAACAAGAAGTCAGCGTAAGGCAAGCTCGTGCCCCGGACGCAGCGCAGCGCTTCTTCAGCGGTGAGCTGCTGAGCCGGGGCCCATCTAACGACAAGCGTGTGGCTTGCTGGGTCCCGGCTCTGCGCAGCAGCGTTTCACGCTGCAGCGCGTCCGGGACACGAGACTAGTTTTCGCGTCAGCCCCCAAAAGACAACAGCGATTCACACCCTCACGCTCTTGTCAGCGGGCGCGGTGGTGCGCCGGCATCTTTCCCGCCGAGTGTTGTTTTCAGGTCATTTACTTTATTTCGAACATTTCCTTTGTTCCCCCTGCTGGCCGGCCCTCGGCAGCCGCGCGTGGAAACCATTGGGTTAACGGGCGCGGTTAAGAATGAGCATCGACGAGGGCTTGGTGCGGCGGCGATTGCCGGGTTCTGCGTCATTTTGGACGATCCGTTTGGGGTTAAGGGGAAGCATCGATGTCGATGAGGATTGCGGTGGCGCTGGCCGCCACCATCGCGGCAGGGGCCTTGACGTCGACGGCGGCGCAGGCGCGGCCGGAAATGGTGGGGTCACACCTGGCCGACTATTCGCCGGGCACCATCGTGGTCAAAACCAGCGAGCGGCGGCTTTATCTCATCCTCGGCAACGGCCAGGCCGTGCGCTATCCGGTCGGCGTCGGCAAGGCCGGCAAGCAGTGGGCCGGCACGACGCGGATCGACGGCAAATATCTCAATCCGGCCTGGGCGCCGCCCGCCGAGGTGAAGCGCGACAAACCGAACATGCCCGACGTCATTCCGGGCGGCTCGCCGCGCAACCCGATGGGCGTTGCGGCGATGACGCTCGCCGGCGGTGAATATGCGATCCACGGCACCAACGTGCCGGGCTCGATCGGCGGCTTCGTCTCCTATGGCTGCATCCGCATGCTCAACGACGACATCACCGATCTCTATGGCCGCGTCTCCGTCGGCACGACGGTGGTCGTGACGCGCTGATCGAGGAGCTCGCGAGAAGACCGTCAAAGCCGCGTCGCTCGACGCGGCTTTTTGCTACCAGAAGCGCCAGCCCCGCGCGCACCAGCCGTCGCGATGGCCGCCATTGTAGCTGCGCACGTAGCCGCCCGCGAGCAGCGCGGCCGCGACGTCGGCGGTCCGTCTGGTCGCAACATCGGCGAGGACGCGCCCGTACTTGTCGGCACCGAGATTGCTGATCGTGACGCCGCCCTGGCCGAGCAGATCGCGCAATGCGCGGGTCGCAGCTTCGGCCTTATCCAGCTCCTCCTGGCAGGACGCCTTCAATTCAGGCGCATCGATGCCGCGCAGCCGAACGCGCGCAACGAGACCGCGGCCGTCACGGTGGCGCAGGCGCGCGAGAAAAGTGTCGCCATCGACGGTGCGGATGACCTCGACCGGACGGAGGTCGGCATTGCCGGTCTGCTGCAGGATAATTTCGGCATTCTGCCCCTGGTCGTCAGTCGCATGCGGCTGCGGCCAGTTTGTTCCGTGACGAAAGGTGATCACGATCACCACCGCCACGCCGACCACGAACATCCATGGCGGCAGGCCCGAGAATTGGCGGCGGAACGGAGAACCGCTGAACGACGACCGATGAGGATTGATACGACCGGGGGAACGCATCGTTCCACGCTAGAGCTGAGTCGGGCAACCTCGCAAGCGCGTGCCTTCCACGCACTTCAATGCCGACTGCGTCGCTATCGCTGTTCCAAGCGCTCTCCGGCGGTGACCCCCTGTAGTTGCACGGGCTAATCGGCCGTACTTCTACGGTCACTATGGAATGTTACCCAATTTTCAATCTTTGGTTGCGAATACGATTGCCGTAGGGTGACGATCCAAGGAGGCAGAGGTGGGGACATTCAGGTTTCGCATCGGAACCAAGCTCGGCATCGTGACGGGCATAAGCGTCGTGCTGGTCGGCGGCATGCTGATCAACCAGATGCTCGGTAACCGTTCGATCGCCGAATCCAATCGCCTGGTCACGATCAACTACCTCAACAAGGGCAATGCGCAGGCAGCGCAGACGGCGATGGCACGGGCGCAGCTCGCCGCTCTCGAACTCGGCTCGGCGCCGACAGCCGGAGAGGTCGACAGGCTCCTCGAGCTTCTCCGCACCCGAGGGGGCGAGGCCGGGTCGGAAATCGATGCCGCGACCGAGCGGGCGACCCGGAAGGTCACCCAGGACGCCTACCGTGAGACCAAAAAATTCGTCGAAGCGTATCTGACCAGTGGCATCGAGCTGGCGGGGGCGCAAAAGGCCCTCATTGCCGCTCCTGCCGGTGGTGCCAGGATTGCAGCGGAATCGGCGAAGGCAAGCATTCTCGCAGAGCACATGCGTCCGGCCGCTCTGGAAGTCAGCAAACGCATCGACGACCTCGTCGGCGTCGCCAACGAATTCGCCGCGCGCCGCAAGGGCGAGATGCTCACCGAGCTGGACCGGGTCGCCAATTTCGCATTGATCGTCGGCGTATTCGTCGTTCTGACGTTGGTCGGGTCCGCGGTGTTTTCCGTGATGAGTATCGCCAGGCCGGTCCGTCGCATCGGCGACGTGCTGCTGCAACTCGCGGGCGGCAACAAGGCGATCGAGATTCCCTACACGGGCCGCGGCGATGAAGTCGGCGACAATGCTCGCGCCGCCCAGACCTTCAAGGAAAATCTGATCCGCATCGAGCAGATGGAAGCCGAGACGAAGGACCAGGAAATCGCCGCGGCCGCTCAGCGCAAGCAGGAGATGACGCGGCTCGCGAGCGCATTCGAAACTGCGGTTGGCGGTATCATCGACTCCGTGTCGGCGGCCTCCCACCAACTCGAATCCGCCGCCGGCACACTGTCCGGCACGGCGGAACAGACCCAGCAGCTCTCGGGAATGGTCGCCGCCGCTTCGGAAGAAGCCTCCACCAACGTCGGAGCCGTGGCGTCCGCAGCCGAGGAAATGAGCACGTCGGTCGTCGAGATCGGCCGCCAAGTGCACGATTCCAGCCGCATCGCTAGCGACGCGGTCAAGCAGGCCGAGCGCACCGACGTCAGGATCAATGAGCTGCTCAAGGCTGCGGGCCGCATTGGCGACGTCGTCAAGCTGATCACCGCGATAGCCGAACAGACCAATCTCCTGGCCCTGAACGCAACGATCGAGGCGGCGCGGGCGGGCGAATCCGGCCGCGGCTTCGCGGTCGTCGCCAGCGAGGTCAAGGCGCTCGCAGCACAAACCGCGCGTGCGACCGAGGAGATCAGCGCACAGATCGCCGGCATGCAGGCGGCGACCGAGGATTCCGTCGGCGCGATCAAGGAGATCGGCGCAACCATCGCCCGCATCTCGGACATCTCGACGACGATCGCTGCGACCATCGAGGAGCAGGGCGCGGCGACGGCCGAGATTGCGCGCAACGTCAGCGAAGCCGCCAAGGGCACCGTCGAAGTTACGAATAAGATCGCGCAGGTCAGTCAAGGCGCCAGCGCCACCGGCGCGGCATCGGGACAGGTGCTGGCATCGGCGCGCTCGCTGTCGAGCGAAAGCAGCCTCTTGAAGACAGAGCTCGAGAAGTTCCTCAAGACCGTGCGCGCGGCCTGATCCGCAAAACGTCGGCGAGCATTCGCAGTGCTCGCGGGCGTGGGCGGTACCCCCCGGGATTCTCCGGGTTTGACGACAGCCATCCCACAACTATAGCCTGCATGTGATGCTGCAAGCAACCTCGTTTGCGGAACCACTAGAGTGAGCTCCCCCATATGAACATCGACGGGACTTTCCCCGATTCGCTCCAACGAACCGCCGATCTGATTCGGCAACAGCACGGCTCCCTCGATACTTTGCCGCTTTCGCCGGTCGGCGAATTCCAGACCAGGACCGTCACGCTTGAGAGCTTGATGCGCGAGGTCACCGGGTGCCTTGCGGAGAATTTCCGGCATCGCCCGGCGCAAGACTTCCCGATGCTTTATTTTGCATGCGGCAAGGCTCGTGTCGGCTCGACGGCTCTGAGCAATCTGTTCGGCATGACGGGGATGCCGTCATATTACCAGCCGCTGAAGGCGATCTTGCGCGACGCGCTCGTCGGCCGCCCGCTGACGCCCTGGATCGTTCCATCGGCCACCGACGAGCCGCACATCTTCAGCAAGGAAACGATCGGGCCCTACGTGCTTGCCGAGAGCCTGTTCAATCCGTTGCAGCTCTTGATCGAAGCGGGCTATCCGCGGCACCGGCTCCATCTCATCATGCTTGATCGGGAGCCGGCGAGTTCGCTGGCGTCGTGGCTCGACAAGCTGATCTCGCGCGCGCCAGCAGACGTGTTGCTGCGGCACTATGTGGTCGCAGCGCTCAGCGCGGCTCGGGTCTCTAGCTACGCCGAGCGGCAGGGCGTTCCCGTCACTCACTACGTCTACGAGGTAAGCAAGGAGGCCTTGTCGTCCGTGCGCGTCTTGTTCGACCGCCTCGGACTGTCCGGCAGCTTTACCGAGAATGCCGTGACGTCGTGGCGGGAGCCCGGACAAATGGAGGCGAACAACGCGCGCGTCATCTTCCCGAGCGAAGCGGCGATCTACAAGGTGCCCAATCTGCACACCTCCGACATCGCCTATCGCTACCAGCGCCGCGCGACGGCCTCTCTCAGCGAAGCTCAGCTCGAAACTCTCGAGCGCTGTGGGGTCAATGAATCCTATCGCACCTCCGTTGCGGCCTGCGCTCACGATCTCGGCCTGAATACGGCGATGTCGGCGCGACTGTTCGGCGATTGGTTTGCTGCGGCCGCGTGATGAGCATGCTGGACATCCCCACGACCGCCAGATCCGCCCTCCCTGAAAGGGCCGGCGGCAAGCAGCTTCACGTCACAAGCCATCTCCGACGGCTGGAGGCGGAAAGCATCCACATCCTGCGAGAGACGGCGGCCGAGTTCCGCAAGCCGGTCATGCTGTATTCGATCGGGAAGGATTCGTCGGTGCTGCTGCATCTGGCGATGAAGGCCTTTGATCCCGGCAAGCCGCCGTTTCCGCTGCTGCATGTCGATACGACCTGGAAGTTTCGCGAGATGATCGCGTTTCGGGATCGACGCGCGCGCGAGCTCGGCCTCGACCTGATCGTCCATACCAACGCTGACGGATTGAGCCAGGGCATCGACCCTTTCACCCACGGCTCGGCCCGCTACACCGACGTCATGAAGACGCAAGCGCTGCGACAGGCGCTGGACCTCCACGGCTTCGACGCCGCGATCGGAGGCGCGCGGCGCGACGAGGAGAAGTCGCGCGCCAAGGAGCGCGTGTTCTCGCACCGCAGCGCTGCGCATCGCTGGGATCCGAAGAACCAGCGGCCGGAGCTGTGGGGCCTGTACAACACGAGGCTCGCGCCCGGCGAGAGCATGCGGGTGTTTCCACTGTCGAACTGGACCGAGATCGACGTGTGGGACTACATCCTGCTCGAGGACATCCCGATCGTTCCGCTCTATCTCGCAGCTTCGCGCCCCGTGGTCGAGCGCGACGGCGCGTTGATCATGGTGGACGACGGCCGGATGCCGCTCCAGCCTGGCGAAGAGCCGCAATGGCGCTCCGTCAGGTTTCGCACCCTCGGCTGCTATCCCCTCACCGGCGCAACGAGCTCAACGGCGGCAACGCTGCCTGAGATCGTGCAGGAGATGATGGCATCGCGCACCTCCGAACGACAGGGACGCATGATCGACCGGGACAGTCCCGCATCGATGGAGCGCAAGAAGGCGGAAGGTTATTTCTGATGTCCTATCACGAGGCACCGACGATCGCCGCGACCGATGCGCCGCGGCTCGAGCATGACGATCGGCCGACTCTGCGTTTCGTCACCTGCGGCAGCGTCGACGACGGCAAGAGCACGCTGGTCGGCCGGCTGCTCTACGATTCGAAGACGCTGCTCGACGACCAGCTCGACGCGCTCGCCTCGGAGAGCAAGACCGCCGGAACCACCGGCGGCGACCTCGACTTCGCGCTGCTGGTCGACGGGTTGCAGGCCGAGCGCGAGCAGGGCATCACCATCGACGTGGCCTACCGCTTCTTCGCCACGAAGCTGCGCCGCTTCATCGTCGCCGACACGCCGGGGCATGCGCAATATACCCGCAACATGGCGACCGGCGCCTCCAATGCCGACCTCGCCGTGGTGCTGGTCGACGCGCGCAAGGGCGTGATCACGCAGACGCGGCGCCACAGCCACATCCTGTCGCTGCTCGGCATCCGCCACGTCGTGCTCGCCGTGAACAAGATGGACCTGATCGGATTCGACGGTGATCGCTTCGCTTCCATCACCGCCGAATACCTGACTCTGGCCGGCCAGCTCGGGATCTCCCAGGTCCAGTGCATCCCGGTCGTGGCGCCCGACGGCGACAACATCGTCGCCGCGAGCACGCGCATGCCCTGGTACACGGGGCCGACCATTACGGCCTATCTGGAATCCGTGGACGCGGCCGGGGACGCCTCGCAGCAGCCGTTCCGGCTGCCGGTGCAATGGGTGAGCCGGCCGCATGCGGATTTTCGCGGCTTCTGCGGACGGATCGCGAGCGGGACGATCGCGGTGGGCGATGCAGTCCGCGCGCAGCCGTCGGGACACCAGACCCGCATCGCACGCATTCTCACGCCCGGCGGCGAACACAATCACGCAGGGCCGGGCGAGTCCATCACCCTCACGCTCGCCGACGAGATCGACGTCAGTCGCGGCGACGTGCTGACCGCCGGATCTGCCGCGCCGGTGTCGGACCAGCTCGCGGCCCATCTCGTCTGGTTCGATGACGAAGCCATGGTCGCCGGCCGGCGCTATCTGCTCCGGTGCGGCGCCGCCTCGACCGGCGCGGTGATCACGACGCTCAAGCACCGGGTCGCCATCGACACCAGGGCGCGGGAAGGCGCCACCACGCTCGACGTCAACGAGATCGGCTATGTCCATCTCGATCTCGACCGGCCGCTGGTGTTCGAGGCCTATCGCGACAACCGCGACATGGGCAGCTTCATCCTGATCGACCCGATCAGCCATCGCACCGCCGCGGCTGGAATGATCGACATGTCGCTCCGCCGCGCCACCAACGTTCATTGGCAGCGGCTTGCGGTCGACAAATCCGTGCGAGCCCGGCTGAAGCAGCAACGGCCCTGCGTGCTCTGGTTCACGGGGCTGAGCGGCGCCGGCAAATCGACCATCGCCAATCTCGTCGACAGCCGGCTTGCCGAGCTCGGGCGCCATGCCGCGTTGCTCGATGGCGACAATCTTCGTCACGGCATCAACCGCGACCTCGGCTTTTCCAATGCGGAGAGAACGGAGAACGTCAGGCGCGTCGCGGAGATCGCGGCACTGTTCGTCGATGCCGGCTTGATCGCGCTGGTGGCGCTGATCTCGCCGTTTCGCAGTGAGCGCGAGCTGGCCCGCCAGCGGCTCGAGGCGGGTGAGTTCATCGAGATCCACGTCGCGACGCCGCTTGCCGACTGCGAGCGCCGCGATCCCAAGGGGCTCTATCGCAAGGCCCGGGCGGGCGAGCTGCCGGCATTCACCGGCATCGATCATCCCTACGAAGCGCCGCTGGCACCGGACATCACCCTCGACACCTCGGAGCTGTCGAGCGAGGCGGCCTGCGAACGCATCATCCGCTACTTGCGAGAGCACAATTACCTGTGACGACCGAGACGAGCCATGCCGGCGTTATCCGACCGCAAGTTCAGAAGTCGGAAGCGATGCCCTTGCGCTCCCAATCGCCGTAGCGGGTGGGCTCGGGCCCCTGCGGACCCTGCAACTCCTTCGCTTTGACCTCGGCCTCGTTCTTGGCCTGGGCGGCCGCAGCCTGCCGGCGCGCCTCGGCCTCGGCCAGCGCACGCTGGGCGGCCGGCGACAGCGGCTTGCGATCGGGAACGGGGTCACTCATCGCCGCGCGTTCTAGCGCAGGACCGGGCGTAACGCGATGCCCAATAACGCATTCCTGAAATCGGCTCGGAGCGCTGAAAAACCCGCAAGCGATTCTTACATTTGGCATATTCGCGTGTCAGAGATCGAGTTCTCAAGGCATGCGCCCATTGCGGCGGAACTGCCGCTCGTTCAGAACCTTGCTTCCGCATGCCATCTCAACGTTTCGTCCCTCCGTCCGAAGTGCCCGGCCTTGCGGCGCGACGGATTGCCGCCGACATCGTCGACGGCGTGCTGCACAAGCACCGCACGCTCGACGACCAGCTCGACGGCGGCGGTGCCCATCCCGGACTGAAGACGCTGGCCGACCGCGACCGCGCGCTGATGCGGCGCCTGGTCGCCACCGTGCTGCGCCGGCTCGGCACGCTCGGCCATGTGCTGTCCCGCCTGCTCGACAAGGGCATCCCCTCCGAAGCGCCGCGGGCGCAGAGCGCACTTCTGATCGGAGCCGCGCAAATCCTTTGGATGGACGTTCCGGATCACGCCGCGGTCGATCTCTCCGTCCGCCTCGTGCAATCCGACCGCCGCGCCGCGCGCTATGCCGGCCTCGTCAATGCCGTGCTGCGCCGCTGCGCGCGCGAGGGCAAGGCGCTGGTCGAGGAGGTCGCGACGCAATCGCTGGATCTGCCGCCATGGCTGCTCGCGCGCTGGAGCGCGCATTATGGCGAGGCGACCGCACGAGACATGGCATCCGCGCTCGGCCACGAGCCTTCGCTCGATCTCACGGTGAAATCGGATCCCGCACAATGGGCGAGCCGCCTGCATGGCGAGACGCTGCCGACGGGAACGGTGCGGATGCTGCTGCACGGTGCGGTGACCATGCTGCCCGGCTTCGCCGAAGGACAATGGTGGGTGCAGGACGCCGCCGCCGCGCTACCGGCGCGGCTGTTCGGCGACGTCAAGGGCAAGTCCATTGCCGATCTCTGCGCCGCCCCCGGCGGCAAGACCGCGCAGCTGGCGCTATCGGGCGCGCATGTGACGGCGATCGACCGCTCGCCCGCGCGGGTGGCGCGTTTACGCGAAAACCTGACGCGGCTGTCGCTGCAGGCCGAGACCGTCGTCGCTGACGCCGTCGAATGGGCCGGCCCGGCCGAGGCATTCGACGGTATTCTGATCGATGCGCCCTGCACCTCCACCGGCACGATTCGCCGGCATCCCGACGTCGCATGGCTGCGGCAGGACTCCGACATCGCCCCCCTGGCCGCGCTCCAGCAGCGGCTGCTGAAGAAATCCGTCTCGCTGCTCAAGCCGGGCGGGACACTGGTCTATTGCACCTGTTCGCTGGAACCCGAGGAGGGCGAGCAGGCGGTGGCGGCGCTGCTCGCCGCCGAGCCCGCGCTTCGCCGCGCCCCGATCTTGGCGTCGGAGGTTGCGGACCTCGGCGAAATCCTCAACCGGGACGGCGATCTGCGTACCCTGCCCTGCCATCTCCCGAACGCCGATCCCAGGCTCGGCGGGCTCGACGGATTTTTCGCGGCCCGGCTCGTTAAATCCTGATTTTGCACTGGATTTTGCGACCACGACGCTGATTCGCGCCGTTCAAGGTGGTGTCAGACGTCCGATTTTGGGATTAATAAGGATTCGTCACTGATCCTCTCCCCCATCAAGGCAAGGCGTGTCGGTCGCTCAACGCAGACGTATCTCGACGCTGGTCATGAACCGCTTCGCGCGGAACATGCTCGCGCGCGCGAGCGGCGGTTCCGTTGCGCTGTCGCGGGTCTGGCCCGGCCGCACCGACCGGCTGATCATCGCTCCGCACGATCTGCGTACCGCGGATGCGACCCGTGCCGCCGAGATCTATGCCGGCCGCTTCGTCTTCGCCGGCAAGATCGTCAACTGCCACGGCCGATCGATCTTCGATCTCGAGCCGCCGTCCGAGGATTGGGAGGTTGCGCTGCTCGGCTTCGGCTGGCTGCGGCATTTGCGCGCCGCCGACACGGCGCTGACGCGGGCGAATGCGCGCGCACTCATCGAGGACTGGATCGGCAACCCCGCCAACAAACGCCGTCCCGTCGCACGCCGCGCCGACGTGCTGGCGCGGCGCGTGATCTCGCTGCTGTCGCAGGCGCCGCTGGTGCTGAACGAGACCGACAACAAGTTCTACCGCCGTTACTTGCGCGCCCTCGCGCGCGAGATCCGCTTCCTGCGCTACACCATGGTCGACATTCCGGACGGGGTGCCGAAGCTGCAGGTGCTGATCGCGCTGTGCTATGCGTCCCTGTGCCTCGCCAACCAGACACGTCATATCCGCACCGCCTCGAAGAAGCTGTCCGACGAATTGCAGCGGCAGATCCTTCCCGATGGCGGCCACATCTCGCGTAATCCGGGCGCGCTGATCGAACTGTTGATCGACCTCTTGCCGCTGCGGCAGACTTTTGCTGCGCGCAACATCGCGCCGCCGCCGGCGCTGCTCAATGCGATCGACCGCATGATGCCGATGCTGCGCTTTTTCCGGCACGGCGACGGGAATTTCGCCCTGTTCAACGGCATGAGCGCGACGTCTTCGGACCTGCTCGCGACGCTGCTCGCCTATGACGACACCCACGGCGCGCCGATGGCGAACATGCCGCATACCGGCTTTCAGCGCCTCGATGCCGGCCAGACCACCGTCATCATCGACACCGGCCCGCCGCCGCCGGCGGGCGTCAGCCACGACGCCCATGCCGGCTGTCTGTCGTTCGAGCTGTCCTCCGGCATCAGCCGCATCGTCACCAATTGCGGCATGCCGACCACGGGCCGCGACAATTGGCGGCCCTTCGCGCGCAGCACGGCGGCGCATTCGACGCTGACCTATCACGAGACGTCGTCATGCCAGTTCGTCGAGATGTCGGCGATGAAGCGGCTCCTGCACGGCGCGCCCGTCACCAGCGGCCCGGTCGAGGTCGAGAGCTATCGCGAGGTCGTGCAGAACGGCACGCTGCTCACGACCTCGCATGACGGCTATCTCGGCAAGTTCGGCGCGATCCACCGCCGCGTGCTGATGATCGCCAATGACGGGGCGCGCATCGACGGCGAGGACACGCTGTCGCCGCCGCAGGGCGGACGCTTCAAAGGCACCGATGCCGATTTCGCGCTGCGCTTCCATCTGCATCCGGCGGTGAAGGCGAGTCGGCTGTCGGATGCGCGCGGCGTCATGCTGGTGCTGCCGAACCGCGACGTCTGGACCTTCGAGGCATTGGACGACAAGGTCGATCTCGAGGACAGCGTATTCCTTGCCGGCAATGACGGCCCGCGCCGCACCGCCCAGATCGTGATCCGTCAGAACGCCCGCCAGGCCCCCTCGATCCGCTGGAGCTTTGTCCGCTCCACCGCCTCGCCCGCGGTGACCAATGCCCGCCGCAACGCCCGGCGCGAGCCGGAACTTCCGTTGTAAACAGGCGCGATCCGGCCCCATCTACCCGTTGAGAGCGACGCCAAAAGCTGCTATCGAGCGCTCGCTCGCGCGACTGGCGACCTTGGATGGAGCACCATCGGGAAGCGCGGGACGTATCCGCCGCGCGCCTGGGCATAGACACTCCCTGAACAGAGGATCTTGCTCATGACTGATCATCCCCGCCGCGTCACCCGCGCTCTCCTTTCCGTCTCCGACAAGACCGGCCTAATCGAGTTCGCCAAGGCGCTTGCCGCGCACGATGTCGAGCTGGTCTCGACCGGCGGCACCGCCAAAGCGATCGCCGCGGCCGGCCTCAAGGTGAAGGACGTCTCCGAGCTGACCGGCTTCCCCGAGATGATGGACGGCCGCGTCAAGACGCTGCATCCGAAGGTGCATGGCGGCCTGCTCGCGATCCGCGACAACAAGGACCATGCGGAGGCGATGAAGGCGCACGGCATCGCGCCGATCGACCTGCTCGTCGTCAATCTCTATCCGTTCGAAGCGACCGTCGACAAAGGCGCGGGCTTCGAGGATTGCATCGAGAACATCGACATCGGCGGCCCCGCGATGATCCGCGCCGCTGCGAAGAACCATGACGACGTCGCCGTCGTGGTCGAGGCGCAGGACTATCAGGCCGTGCTCGACGAGCTCGCCGCCAACAAGGGTGCGACCACGCTGGGCTTGCGCCGTCGGCTGGCCGCAAAGGCCTATGCGCGCACCGCGGCCTATGACGCCGCAATCTCCAACTGGTTCAACCGTCAGCTCGAGATCGACGCGCCCGACTTCCGCGCTTTCGGCGGCCGGCTGATCCAGTCGCTGCGCTACGGCGAGAATCCGCACCAGAGTGCCGCATTCTATGCGACCCCGGACAGGCGCCCGGGCGTCTCCACCGCGCGGCAGCTCCAGGGCAAGGAGCTCTCCTACAACAACATCAACGACACCGATGCGGCCTATGAATGCATCGGCGAGTTCGACGCCAAGCGCACCGCGGCCTGCGTCATCGTCAAGCACGCCAATCCCTGTGGCGTCGCCGAAGGACCGAACCTCGTCGAGGCCTATCGCCGCGCGCTGGCCTGCGATTCGACGTCCGCGTTCGGCGGCATCATCGCGATGAACCGTCCGCTCGATGCCGACACCGCGCGCGAGATCACCAAGATCTTCACCGAGGTCATCATCGCACCCGACGCCAGCGAAGAAGCGATCGCCATCATCGGCGGCAAGAAGAACCTGCGCCTGCTGCTCGCCGGCAGTCTGCCCAATCCGCGTGCGCCGGGCCTGACCGCCAAGACGGTGGCCGGCGGTCTACTGGTGCAGAGCCGTGACAACGCGGTCGTCGACGACATGACGTTCAAGGTGGTGACCAAGCGCGCGCCGACCGACGCAGAGATGCGCGACCTGAAGTTCGCGTTCCGGGTCGCAAAGCACGTCAAGTCCAACACCATCATCTATGCCAAGGATCTCGCCACCGTCGGTATCGGCGCGGGCCAGATGAGCCGGGTGGATTCCGCGCGGATCGCGGCGCGCAAGGCGCAGGATGCTGCTAGCGAGCTGAAGCTCGCCGAGCCGCTCACCAAGGGTTCGGTGGTGGCCTCGGATGCGTTCTTCCCGTTCGCCGACGGGATGCTCGCCTGCATCGAAGCCGGCGCCACCGCCGTGGTGCAGCCTGGCGGCTCCATGCGCGACGACGAGGTGATCAAGGCCGCCGACGAGCACGGCATCGCCATGGTGTTCACGGGCACGCGGCACTTCAGGCATTGACACGATCTGCGTAGCGGGCTGCAAGAGCTACGACGATCCTGTCGACCTCGTCATTGCGAGCGCAGCGAAGCAATCCAGAATCTTTCCGCAGAGGAAGTCTGGATTGCTTCGTCGCTTCGCTCCTCGCAATGACAGGGGGTGAGATCGCGTAATGTGGCTACTTCCGCACCCGCATCAACAGCCCGAGACCCGCGACGAAGAACACGACCAGCACGGCCATGCCGGCCTTCTGGCTGGCGGTCAGCGCGGTGACCATGCCGATCAGGAGCGGGCCGATGAAGGACGTCACTTTCCCGGTCAGCGCGAACAGGCCGAAATACTGCGCGATGCGGTCTTTTGGTGCGAGGTGGATCAGCAGCGTGCGGGAGGCGGCCTGGAGCGGGCCGCCGGCTGCGCCGATCAGGCAGCCCAGCACGAGATAAGCGCGCTCGGCCGCACTCGAGAACAGGGGAGCGCCGGCCTGCGGCAGCGCGGTCTTGACGAACAGCACACTGTCCTTGTCGACCAGGAGGATCGCGGCCACCGACAGCAGCAGGACCAGCAGGCTGCCGGCGATGACGCGCTTCGGCCCGAGACGATCATCCAGCTTGCCGCCGAGCCAGGCGCCGAGCGCACCGGCAATCGCGAGCATGATGCCGAACGTCCCGATCTGGATCGTGTGCCAGCCGAAGGTGCCGGCGGCATAGATGCCGCCGAAGGCGAACAGCGACACCAGACCATCGGTGTAGATCATGTTGGCGAGCAGGAATGCCGCGAGCGATTTCTGCCTCGGCAGACTCTCGATCGACTGCTTCAGCTCCGACAGACCCTCGCGTAGCGCCTCGCGCAACGGTCGCTTCGCCGGGTAATCCGGCGTGAACAGGAACATCGGCGTCACGAAGATGATGAACCACAGCGCGGTCAGCGGGCCGGCCGCACGGTCGCCCTGATGCGTGACGGGATCGAGCCCGAACAACGGCGTGAAGCCGAGCAGCGTGCGGCCGGTCTCGGGATTGGCAGCGAGGAAGCCGAGCACGATGATCAGGCTGACGATGCCGCCGATGTAGCCCGTGGCCCAGCCGGTGCCGGAGAGCCGGCCGATCCGCTCCGGTGGCACCAGGGTCGGCATCATCGCATTGTTGAAGACGGTGGCGAATTCCGCGCCGATGCTGGCGAGCGCCACCGCAGTGAGCAGCGGGGGAATGACGGCGGCATCGCCCGGCTTGCCGATCCACAGCGTGCAGGACGCCAGCACCAGAACCGCACCGAACCCCGCGATCCACGGTTTCCTGCGGCCGGCGGCGTCGGCGATCGCTCCCAGCACCGGCGACAGCAGCGCGATCGCAAGGCCCGCCGCAGCCATCGCAAAGCCCCACAGCGACTGCCCGGTGGCGGGATTTGGTGCCACGCTGGTCGCGAAATAGGGCGCGAACACGAAGGTCGTGATCAGCGTGAAATAGGGCTGCGCAGCCCAGTCGAAGAAGATCCAGCTGACGACGGCAGCGCGCGGCGGGTAGGACCGCGGCGCGCCAGCCATACGCACATCCGGGGCGATCGTCGTCATCACGCAGTCCTCATCACGAACAGTTTTGTCTCTCTCGGCGCAAACCGTATAGCATTACCGAGACAGCTGTGAACCGGGTCGAGCGTGCGACGGTAATTTCGATGATCTCGTCATATACAACACGGCGAACCTTTTTCGCGATCGTCGCCAGTCTGGCGTTCGCTCTCACGCCGGCGGCCGCTCAGGACGCGCGGTCGGGCTATGTCCCGCCGGCACGCGATGCGGTGCGGGCCGTCGCCGCCGAGCACGGCATGGTGGTGGCGCAGGAGAAGATCTCCGCGCAGATCGGCGCCGACATCCTGCGGCGCGGCGGCAATGCGATCGACGCCGCAGTCGCGACCGGCTTTGCGATGGCGGTGACCTATCCGCGTGCCGGCAATATCGGCGGCGGCGGCTTCATGGTGATCCATTCCGCCGACCGCAATGAAGACATCACGATCGACTATCGCGAGACCGCGCCGGCCGCGACCACGCCGCAGATATTCCTCGGCGCCGACGGCAAGCCTGACACGACGAAGTCACGGGATTCCGCGCTCGGCATCGGCGTGCCCGGCACCGTCGCGGGCCTCGCCCTCGCGCTCGACAAATACGGCTCGGGTCAGTTCACGCTGGCGCAACTGCTGGCGCCCGCGATCGCGCTCGCACGCGACGGCTTCATCGTCAGCGACGACATGGCCGATACGCTGCCGAGCTGGCACCGGCGGCTGGCGCGCTGGCCTTCCTCGGCCAAGATCTTCTCACGTCCGGATGGCACGCCGCTGGGCGAAGGCGATCGGCTGGTGCAGGGCGATCTCGCCGAAACGCTGGCAGCCGTCGCCGCGCAGGGGCCGCGGGGATTCTATGAGGGGCCGGTCGCCGAGAGACTCGCTAAGGCCGTGACCGATGCCGGCGGCATCATGACGCCGGCCGACCTCAAGGCCTATCAGCCGGTCGTCCGCGCGCCGGTGCGCGGCAGCTATCGCGGCTATGACATCGTCTCGATGCCATTGCCCTCATCCGGCGGCGTCGTGCTGATCGAGACGCTCAACATCCTCGAAGGCTTTCCTATTGCCGATCTGAAGCAGGGATCGGCGGCGTCGCTGCATCTCTTGATCGAAGCCATGAAGCGCGCCTATGCCGACCGCGCCCGCCATCTCGGCGATCCCGCCTTCGTCAACGCGCCGATCGAGACCCTCATTGCGAAGGACTACGCCGCCAAGCTGCGCGCGGGTATTTCCCCCGAACGCGCTACGCCCTCGAAGGAGCTCGTGGCCGCTTCTGCCACGCCGCGTGAGGGCAGCAACACCACGCATTTTTCCGTCGTCGATGCCCGCGGCAACGCCGTCAGCAACACTTACACGCTGAACTTCAGCTACGGCGTCGGCCTCGTCGCCGACGGCACCGGCGTGCTGCTCAACAACGAGCTCGACGATTTCACCGCGGCAGTCGGCGCCTCCAACGCCTATGGCCTCGTCGGCTTCGAAGCGAATCTGCCCGGACCCGGTAAGCGGCCGCTGTCGTCGATGTCGCCGACCATCGTGCTGAGGGACGGCAAGCCGGTGCTGGTGACGGGCTCGCCCGGCGGCAGCCGCATCATCTCGACCGTGCTTCAGGTGATCGTGAATGTGCTCGACTACAAGATGGATGTTGCGGCCGCCGTGGCAACGCCGCGGCTGCACCATCAATGGCTGCCGGACGAGGTGCGCCTCGAGCGCGGCTTTCCCGAGGGCGTGCTGCTCGAGCTGAAGGCGATGGGGCACCTCGTCGTCGAGCCGATGGGGCAGACATCGGCCAACTCGATTCTGGTGACGCCGAACGGGCCACTCGGCGCAGCCGATCCGCGCACGCGCGGCGCGGAGGCGGCGGGGCAGTAACTGCTTCCGGAATGACGGGGTGAGGGACTTTACCGCCCGACCTGATACGGCCCGCCCTTCTCAAGCGCGCGGTTGTACGCAGGCCGGGCGTGGATGCGCTCCAGGAACGCCATCGCCTTGGGATGGCCCTGCTCGAGCCCGCCTCGGGCTTGGGCGGCTTCGAGCGGAAAGCTCATCTGGATGTCGGCCGCGGTGAACTCGCTGCCGGCGAACCACTCGCTCTTCGCAAGCTCGCCTTCCCAATAATCCATGTGCTGCTTGATCTGCGGATTGACCAGCGCGGTCAGCGCCTGGTTGCAGACCTTGCGCACCAGCGGGCGCAGCAGCGCCGGCGCGCGCTTCGGCATCAGCGTGAACAGCAGCTTCAACAGCAGCGGCTGCATCGCGGATCCTTCCGCATAGTGCAGCCAATAGGTGTAGCGCAGCCGCTCGGGCGTGTTCGCCGGGGGAATCAGCCGTCCGTTGCCATAGGTGGCGATGAGATATTCGATGATCGCGCCCGACTCGGCGATGGTGTTGCCGTTGTCGGTGATGACGGGCGATTTGCCGAGCGGGTGGATGGCGCGCAGCTCCTTCGGCGCACGCATGTCCGGCTGGCGCTGATAGCGCACGATCTCGTAAGGCACGCCCAGCTCCTCGAGCAGCCACAGCACGCGCTGCGAGCGGGAATTGTTGAGGTGGTGAACGGTCAGCATCGCGGGGTCCTCAAGGCTTGGACTTAGGCTTAAACTTGGACTTGGGCGTGGTCCCGCGCCGTTGGTGCCAGCCCGGGAACACATTGTCGAGCCGTCGCTGCAGATATTTTCACCCGGGTATATTGACGCGGGGAATTTACCCGGGTATTAAGCCGACAACGCGATCAATATGGCAATGATTCCAATGCAAGGAACCTACACAGCTTTCGCCGGCCAGCGCCGGCTGGCCTCCGGCGCGGCGGGCGATGTCGCGCTTGCCGTCAAACGGGCCACGCAGCCGCTGGACCAGCCGATCATCATCTTCGACGACGGCACGGGCCGGTCGATCGATTTCGACCTGCGCGGTGACGACCGCGAGGTGCTGGCCCGGCTTGCGAAGCTTGCCCCACCGTCGGCTGAGGCGACGGAAGCGCCCGCAGAGCCGCGCGGACGCGGCCGGCCGAAGCTCGGCGTGGTCGCGCGCGAGGTGACCTTGCTGCCGCGGCACTGGGAGTGGCTCAACGCGCAGGCCGGCGGTGCTTCGGTCGCGCTACGCAAGCTCGTCGACGAGGCGAGGCGCGCCAGCGGCGACAAGGACCGTGAGCGTCAGGCGCGCGATGCGGCCTACCACTTCATGTCGACCATGGCCGGCAACCTGCCGCAGTTCGAGGAAGCTTCGCGCGCGCTGTTCGCAGATGACCGGCGGCGCTTCACCGGGCTGATCGCCGACTGGCCGGCCGACATCCGCGACCACATCGTCAAGCTCGCCTACAGCGACCGCGCTTAAACCGCGCATCGCTTTCACAACCCCATCGACGGCCGAGCCGCGCATTGCGCGGCAACGGCTTCGCACGCCCTGATGAAAGGCCAATGCCATGTCTGCCGCAAAACCGCTCTGGACCGCATTCCTCCGCTTCCTCGTCCCCCTGATGCTGGGCAACGCCCTGCAATCGCTGTTCGGCACCGTCAGCAACGTCTATCTCGGCCAGATGATCGGCGTCGACGCGCTCGCCGCGGTCTCGGCGTTCTTCCCGGTGATGTTCTTCCTGTTCGCCTTCGTCATGGGCCTGAGCACCGGCGCCACCGTCCTGATCGGCCAGGCCTTCGGCGCCGGCGAGCATGGCCAGATCAAGATCATCGTCGGCACCACGCTCGCCGCCGGCCTGCTGCTCTCGATTGCGATTGCACTCGTCGGCGGGCTCTTCAGCCGGCACTTGATGGTGATGCTCGCGACGCCCGCGGACATTCTCGATGAGGCCAGCGCCTATGCGCGCATCATGCTGTTGACCATGCCGCTCGGCTTCGTCTTCCTGCTGATGACGGCGATGATCCGCGGCGTCGGCGACGGACTGACGCCGCTGCTGGCGCTGGCCTTGTCGACGGCGATCGGCTTGATCCTGACGCCGATGCTGATCCACGGCACGTTCGGATTGCCGGCGGTCGGCATCACCAGTCCTGCCTGGGCGGCTACGACCGCCAACGCGCTGACGCTGATCGTACTCGCCGTCTATCTGCTGCGGAAAAAGCACGCGCTCGCGCCGGACGCGACGCTGCTGCGTCACCTGCGGCTGAGCGGCGCCGTGTTCGGCAGAATTCTCGGCATCGGCCTGCCGAGCGCGATCGGCATGGTGGTGATGGCGATTGCCGAGCTTGTGCTGCTCGGCCTCGTCAACGGCTTCGGCTCGAATGCCACCGCGGCCTATGGCGCCGTCAACCAGGTGATGGGCTATGCGCAGTTCACGGCGATGTCGATCTCGATCGCGGTCTCGATCCTCGGCGCCCAGGCCGTCGGCGGCGGCGACCGGGTCCGGGTCGACGGCATCGTGCGGATGGGCCTTGCGTTCAACATCGTCCTGACCGGCGGGCTGGTGGCGCTGATCTACCTTGCGCCGCGCGCGGTGCTCGGCATCTTCATCACCGACGGCGCCGTGCTGGACCTGGCGAAGGGATTGCTCAACATCGCCTTGTGGAGCTCGGTGCCGTTCGGGCTCGCCACCGTGTTCTCGGGCGCGATGCGCGGCGCCGGCGTCGCGTTGACGCCGATGCTGCTGTCGATCTTCGCGATTGCCGCAATCGAGCTGCCGGCCGCAATCATCCTCAGCCAAGCCGTCGGCCTGACCGGCGTGTGGGCCGCCTATCCCATCGTGTTCTGCGCCATGTTGATTCTGCAGATGGGCTATTACCACCTGGTGTGGCGCAAGCGGGCGATCCCGCGCCTGATCTGACCTTCAAAGTATTATGACCGTCATTAAACGATGGACCTGTGGCGCGCCCTGCGCCACAATGAGGAAAAGCCAACTCAAAAAGCCAGGCCAGGGAGAATGATCTTGACCCGCACCGCCCCGCAATTCCTGTTCGATTTCGGTAGCCCCAACGCCTATCTCAGCCATCTGGCGATACCGGCCATCGAACAGCGGATCGGCGTCAAGTTCGAATATGTGCCGATCCTGCTCGGCGGCATCTTCAAGTCGACCAACAACAAGTCGCCGGCCGAGACGCTCGCCGGCATCAAGAACAAGCGCGAGTTCCAGCAGATCGAGACCGAGCGCTTCATCAAGCGCTTCCATGTCCAGCCCTATGTCTGGAATCCGCACTTTCCCGTCAACACGCTGAATTTGATGCGCGCGGCGATCGCGGCGCAGCTCGAGGGAGTCTTCGAAAAATATGTCGAGGCCGCCTTCCACCACATGTGGCGCGAGCCGAAGAAGATGGACGATCCCGAGATCGCGGCGAAGGCGCTGACCTCATCCGGCCTCGATGCGCAAAAGTTGTTTGCCCGCAGCCAGGAACCCGAGGTCAAGGGCAGACTGATCAAGAATACCGAGGAGGCGGTCGCCCGCGGCGCCTTCGGCTCGCCGACCTTCTTCGTCGGCAATGAAATGTTCTTCGGCAAGGAGCAGCTGCGCGAGGTCGAGGAGATGGTGAAGGGCGAGTAGTCAATGGCGAATGGCGAGTAGTGGAAACGTTACTCGCGTTTCGTCATCTGCTATCCTATTCGCTAGTCCCTATTCGCCATTCGCCATTGTCCGAAGAACAACAATAACGGAGCTTGTCTCATGCGTATCCTCGTGGTCGGCGCCGGCGCCATCGGCGGCTATTTTGGTGGCAGGCTGTTGCAGGCCGGCCGCGACGTCACCTTCCTGGTCCGGCCGCGCCGCGCCGGCGAACTCGCGAGCGCCGGCCTTGTCATCAAGAGCCCGAACGGCGATGTGACCCTGAAGAACCCGCCGACCGTTCAGGCCGACGCGATCAAGGACAAGTTCGACGTCGTGCTGCTCAGCTGCAAGGCGTTCGACCTCGACGATGCCATCAACTCGTTCGCCCCGGCGGTGGGGCCCAACACGGCGATCATCCCGATGCTCAATGGCATGAAGCATCTCGACACGCTGGATGCCAGGTTCGGCAAGGAGCGCGTGCTCGGCGGCCTCTGTGCCATCGCGGCGACGCTGAACGAAAAGCGCGAGGTGGTGCAGCTCCAGCCGATGCAGTCGATCACTTACGGCGAGCGCGACGGCACGATGTCGGACCGGGTGAAGGCGATCGACGAGGCCTTCAGGAGCGGCATCAATGGCGCCAGCGCAAGCCAGAACATCATGCAGGACATGTGGGAGAAGTGGGTGTTCCTGTCTTCGCTCGCGGCAAGCACCAGCCTGATGCGGACGTCCGTCGGCAATATCCTCGCCGCGCCCGGCGGCCGGGATTTCCTCCTCGGCATGCTGGATGAGACCAGCTCGGTCGCTGCTGCAGCGGGCTACCCGCCGGGCGGGCCGTTCTTCGAGCGCGTCAAAGGCAATCTCACCACCGAGGGCTCGCCGCTGACGGCGTCGATGTTCCGCGACATCAAGGCGGGCCTGCCTGTCGAAGCCGATCACGTCATCGGCGACCTCATCGCGCGCGCCGACGCCGCCAAGGTGCCAGTGCCGAAGCTGCGCATCGCGTATACGCATCTGAAGGCGTATGAGAGGCAGCGGGCGGGGTAGGGCGTCATACACCACCGTCGTCCCGGGGCGCGCGCAGCGCGAGCTATGATGCGCAATTGCGCATCTGAGGATCCATAACCACAGGGAGTGGTTATGGGGCGAGGTGGTCACCACGAGTCTTCGTCAAACTTGATTCTGTGGTTATGGGTCCCGGGCTCGCGCTGCGCGCGCCCCGGGACGGCAGCTGAGTTTATGGCGACAGCTCCGCGCTACCGAAAATGCGCGAGATAGTGCGAGACGGCGGTGATCTCCTCGTCGCTCATGTGATAGGCGACGTCGGCCATCGCGGCGACGCCGCCGCCGACACGCTGGCCGGCTTTGTAGTCATGCAGCGCCTTGACGAGATATTCCTCGCGCTGGCCGGCGAGCCGCGCCACCGCCTTGGTGCCGGCATAGCTGTCCGTATGGCATGAAGCGCAGCGGCGGCCGGCGGCAACCTGCGCGCCCTTTTTCGACAAGTCGGGATCCCCGTCCTCGGCTCCCTTCGGCGGCGTCAGCGTGGCGAAGTAGGCACCGAAATTGCGGATGTCCTCGTTGGTGATCTCTTCGACGATCGGCTGCATCTGGTCGTTCTTGCGCGAGCCGGCGCGAAAGAACACGAGCTGCCATTGCAGGAATTGATCGGGCTGGCCGGCGAGCGAGGGGATGTTCTCGGTCTGCGAAATGCCGTTCTCACCGTGGCAGCCGGCGCAGGCGGCGGCCTTCTCCTTGATCGCGGCATTGTCGGCGGCCTCGGCTGGGATGAAGGCGATCAATGCGAGCGATAGCGCGCCGATTGCGGACCAAGAGAGCTGACGGCGCATGATTGGAGATCCGTTCTGTACTGCGTCATTCCAGGGCGCGTCACTTGGCGCGTGCCCGAATCCATAATCCGCGTTCGTGGTTATGGGTTCCGGACTTGCGCGCAAGTGGCGCGCAGTCCGGAACGACAGCGTGAGGCTTCAAAATGAAGGAGGCTGCGGCCGTTACCCGGTCGCAGCCTCTCCGTCAGGTAGCTACTTCTTGCTGTAGCTGATGCGATAGATCGCGCCGGCCCAATCGTCGGCAACGAGGATCGATCCGTCCTTGGCAAGGATGATGTCGTTGGGACGGCCGAGATAGCCCTGGTCGCCCTCGAGCCAGCCAGAAGCGAAGATCTCCTGCTTCGGGTTTTTGCCGTCGGGCCCGACGATCACGCGCACGATGCGCGCGCCCTGGTACTTGTGGCGATTCCAGGAGCCGTGCTCGGCGATCAGGATGTTGTTCTTGTAGTCGGCGGGGAACTGGTCGCCGGTGTAGAACTTCATGCCGAGCGGCGCGACATGGGCACCGAGATTCAGCACGGGCGGCGTGAACTCGGAGCATTTGTGGCCCATCGCGAACTTGTCGTCGGGAAGATTGCCCTGATGGCAATAGGGATAGCCGAAATGCTCGCCGATCCTGTTGATCATGTTCAGCTTGTCCGAGGGCAGATCATCGCTGATCCAGTCGCGGGCATTCTCGGTGAACCAGAGCTTGCCGGTGCGCGGGTCGACGTCGGCGCCGACCGAGTTGCGGACGCCGAGCGCCCAGATTTCGGCGTTGCCGGTCTTGGGATCGACGCGCCGGATCTGCGACACGCTGGTCGGCGGAATGCCGATGTTGAAGGGCGGTCCGAACGGCAGGAAGAACCAGCCTTCCTTGTCGACCGCGATGTATTTCCAGCCATGCGCGGCGTAGGAGGGCATGTCGTCATAGACCACCTTGCCTTCGCCGAGATTGTCGAGCTTGTTTTCGGCATCGTCGTAGCGGATCAGCTTGTCGACCGCGATGACATAGAGCGCGCCATCCTTGAAGGCGAGACCGGTGGGCATGTTCAGGCCCTTGAGGACGGTCTTGACCTCCTTCTTTCCGTTGTTGTCCTTGATGGCATAGACGTTGCCGAGACCGAACGAGCCGACGAACAACGTGCCCTTGTCACCCCAGGCCATCTGCCGCGCGGCCAGCACGCCCGAGGCGTAGACTTCGATCTTGAAGCCCGACGGCAGCTTGATCTTCTTGACGATGTTGGCGAGCTCGGCGTCGGAGGCGCCGGTCGGCGGGCCCGAGGGCGGCGCGAGTCCCTTCTGCGCCTCGGTCTCGTCGCCGAGGAACCAATCGTCCGGCGGATGGGTCCAGAATTCCTTGGTGCCGGATTCGTATTTCTTCAGCGGCTTGTTCTTGTCCTGTTGTTGCGCGTTGCCGGCACCGGTCCCCGCGAGAAGGGCCACGGCCGCAAGCGCCAACACGGATCGGTGGAACATCGATATCATCGCATCACTCCCCTAAGGCAGCCGTCAGGGCTGCGCGTTATTTTGTTTTGCTAGTCGAGAGGCGAAGTTTTGAGCCCGTCGGGACGACAGACGCAAAAAGGTTAGCACATCTGCCCATCGTGAGAAGCGCGCCGGATGCAGCGCGGCTGCGCTCATCAAAAATTGAGACGGAATGTGAATGAACGGATGAACGCTGCGACGACCGCGTTCCCGCTGCAACGCGGAATCAAGCGCGCACGCGCATCGTCGTCAGGCGCTCCGCCGGGGTGGGCATACAAAAGCGCGAAAACAACCCCATGCACCGTAGAATCGACGCAAGTTGATCCGCACCCGGTGACGCCGGACAGTCATTTGAAGCGTCGAGCAAAATAGCAATTGCGGCGCTTACGAGGCGACGGGGTAGGGTCCGTCGTCAAACAGCGTGTCGTGATAGCCTTTCGATCCGACCTCGCGTGCCAGCGTGCTGCGGACATCGCGACCATCGCGCAGGCCGCGCAGCACATGCGCGAAGTCGAATTCGGGCCGCCAGCCGAGCTCCCGCCGCGCGCGCTCGTTGACATAGACCCGGTCGATCGCGGGGAGGAGTCGCCAGCCGCGCGCTGCATAGAGCTGCGAACACTCCGGATAGAGCTCGCGCACGACAGCGGCGGCATCGCGCGCCAGCGATCCGAGATGACGTTGCTCGAACGGGCTCGTCGCCGAGACGATGTAGCGGGCGAAGCCGATGCCGGGCGCGCGCTCGACGGCGAGCAGATGCGCGCTCACCGCGTCCGCGATATCCAGCCGGCGATAGAGCAGCTCATTGGCCTGCGCGTTCTCCAGCGCGTAGGCCGACCGCATCGCCGGATCGTCGTCGTCCTCCGGAAAGAAGCGCGAGGTCCGCAAGGTAACGACGGGCAGGGCGCGCTCGCGAAAGAACAGCTCGCAGAGGTTCTCGGCCATCAGCTTGGTCGTGCCGTAGATGTTCTTCGGCACCGAGGGCAGCTCCTCGGTGACCCACACCGCGGCCTGTCCCGCCTCGGGCCGCAGCTGCGAGCCGAACGCGCTGGTGGTGCTGGTGAAGACGAAACTCTTCACGCCGGCCGCGACTGCCGCTTCGAGCAGGTTCAGCGTGCCTGACACGTTGGTGTCGACAAAGTCCTGCTTGGAATGGGTCGCCACATGCGGCTTGTGCAGCGTCGCGGTGTGGATCACGGCAGTGACGCCGTTCATCTGCTCCCGTACGAAGGCGGGATCGACGATCGAGCCGACCGCGTCGGTGAAGGGGGAGGGCTTGAGATCGATGCCGCGCGCAGGCGACCCGCGCCCGCGGAGGGTCCTGACGATCGCCTCCCCAAGATGACCCGCGCTGCCGGTGACCAGAATTGTCATGTGGGACTCGAAACAGCCGCCAGTCGCGCGGAAAACCGCGGCCCGATCCGGTTCGGCTGGATGCTTTGGAGAAAATTGGAGCGGGCGAAGGGGCTCGAACCCTCGACCCCGACCTTGGCAAGGTCGTGCTCTACCACTGAGCTACACCCGCATCCTGTGTCGGTCGCGTGACGCGCCGGCAACGGCTGTCGTATGCCAAAAGCGGGAGGGGAATGCAACAGCTACCGGCGGCATCAATTCGCATTTGAGGGCCCCATATGGACCCCCGAAGCTGGCCGAATCGACCGGAAACGCCCCAGAACCGGCGAATAGGGGGGCCTGGATTGAAATTCGGCCCATTCGGCCCAATTTAGGAGCCGACCACAAGCATATGACGCGGCGGCGTGCTAAAGAGCCGCCATTCCAGACATGACGAGGGAATCCCGTGACGATCATCGACCAGGGTAACGGAGCGGCGGGCCCGGCTGCGGCCGACCTGATCAAGGACACCACCACCCAGACCTTCGTGAAGGATGTCATCGAGGAATCGAAGCGCCAGCCCGTGCTGATCGATTTCTGGGCGGAATGGTGCGGCCCCTGCAAGCAGCTCACCCCCGTCCTGGAGAAGGCGGTGAAGGCGGCCAAGGGCAAGGTCAAGCTGGTCAAGATGAACATCGACCACCATCCGGCGATCCCGGGCCAGATGGGCATCCAGTCGATCCCGGCCGTGATCGCCTTCGTCAACGGCCAGCCGGCCGACGGCTTCATGGGCGCGGTGCCGGAGAGCCAGGTCAACGCCTTCATCGAGCGGCTGACCAAGGGCGTCACCGCGCCGGGCGAGGTCAACGTCGCCGAGATCGTGCAGGAGGCCGACGCGGTGCTCGCCGAGGGCGACGCGGCGGCGGCCGCGCAGATCTATGCCGAGGCGCTGCAGCATGATTCGACCAACATCGCGGCGCTTGCGGGCCTCGCGAAGTGCTACGCCGTCTCCGGCGCGATGGAGCAGGCCAAGCAGACGCTGGCCATGGTGCCGGAATCCAAGCGCAACGACCCGGCCGTGAAGGCCGTGCAGACCGCGATCGATCTCGCCGAGCAGGCGAAATCGCTCGGGCCGGTCGCCGAGCTGGAACAGAAAGTCGCCGCAAATCCGCTCGATCATCAGGCCCGTTTCGACCTTGCCACCGCGCTCAACGCCCAAGGCAACCGCGCGGCGGCGACCGAGCAGCTGCTCGAGATCGTCAAGCGCGACCGCAAATGGAACGACGATGGCGCCCGCAAGCAGCTGGTGCAGTTCTTCGAGGCCTGGGGCGGCACGGATGATGCAACCGTCGAAGGCCGCAAACGTTTGTCGACGATCCTGTTTTCGTAACGGCCTTTTTTGAGCATGATCTGTTCGGAACACCGCTCCACACTTTTCCGGATCATGCGCTAGCAACGCCAGTGGGACCGGGCAGATGCCGATCAACATCGAATATCGCGGGCCCGCCGACCTCCCGGAGATCATCCCGGTCTTTCCGCTGCCGGGCGCGCTGCTGCTGCCCCGCGGCCAGATGCCGCTCAACATCTTCGAGCCGCGCTACCTCGCGATGGTCGACGATTCCTTCCGCGACGGGCATCGCCTGATCGGCATGATCCAGCCCGACGTTGCGCATTCGCGGAAGGATTCCGACAAGCCGGCGCTGTTCCGCGTCGGGTGCGTCGGCCGCATCACCCAGCTCGCCGAATCCGGCGACGGCCGCTACATCCTCGAGCTCACCGGCGTTTCGCGCTTCAAGGTGGTCGAGGAGCTCGAGGTGCTCACCCCCTATCGGCAGTGCAAGGTGGACTTCTTCGCCTTCGTCGACGACTTCACCGCGCGCATGGGCGAGGAGGAGGTCGACCGCGAGGCGCTGCTGGCGGTGCTGGCGGACTTCCTGAAGGCCAACAATCTCAAGGTCGACTGGGAAGGCGTCGAGAGCGCGCCCAACGAGGCGCTGGTCAATGCGCTGGCGATGATGTCGCCCTATGGCCCCGCGGAGAAGCAGGCGATGCTGGAGGCGCCCGACCTGAAGACCCGCGCCGAGATCCTGATCGCCGTCACCGAGATGGACCTCGCCAAGAAGCGCACCAGCGGCGATCCGCCGCTGCAGTGATGGTCCCGCGCGACCTAAAGCGCGAAGCGATCAGGATGAATCCTCATCGCGCTTTGGGTTTTTTGTTTGAGCATGATCTTTTCGGAAAACCGCTACGCACTTTGCGCTGGCGCGGCCCTTCGGGTCCGGATCATGCTCTAAGCGGCAAACTCGCCCGCCTCGGCCTTTCGGTCCACCAGCCGCGCGATCGTCGAGGCCCGCATCGGCGGGCTGAGATAGAAGCCCTGCGCCTCGATGCAGCCCTCTTGGCGCAGGATGTCCAGCTGCTCGGCGGTTTCGACACCTTCGGCGGTGGACGTCTTGCCGAGGCTCGTGGCGAATTGGACCACGGCCCGCGCGATCCGATGAGGCTCCTCCATCGGACTGGACAGCTCGCTGACGAAGCTGCGATCGATCTTGATCTTGTCGAACGGAAACTTCTGTAGAAAGCTGAGCGACGAATAGCCGGTGCCGAAATCGTCGAGGGCAATCCGCACCCCGAGCTCGCGCAGCTGGCTGAGTGCTGCGAATACGGTCCCGCTGTCGTGCATGATGACGGTTTCGGTGACCTCGAGCTCGAGCCGGTCTGACGCAATCCCCGAAGCCGCCAATGCGCCCACGATCGTCGACACGAGCTCCCTGCTCCTGAATTGCGCTGGAGACAGGTTGACCGCGATCTTCAGGTCGGAACGCCATTTTGCCGCTTCGGCGCAGGCGGTTCTCAAAACCCATTCCCCCAGCGGCAGGATCAAGCCGGTTTCCTCTGCGACGGGAATGAATTCGCCTGGCGAGACCAGACCGCGCTCGGGGTGATGCCAACGCAGCAACGCCTCGAAGCCGCAGGTCTCGCCGCTGTTCAAATTGACGAACGGCTGGTAGTGGAGCTCGAATTCGCTTCTCGCAAGCGCCTTCCGCAGATCCCGCTCCAGGTTGCGGCGCGCACGCAGGAGCTGGTCCAGCTCCGGCTCGAAGAAGCGGAATGCGCCACGTCCGGCGCTCTTCGCCGAGTAGAGGGCCAGATCCGCGCTCCTGAGGATCGTGTCGGAATCGGCGCCGTCCTGGGGTGCAAGGGCGATGCCGATGCTGGTCCCCACGATGACCTGATGATCGCCGAGATCGAACGGCGCGCTGAGCGCGGCATGAATCGCCTCGGCGAGAGAGGCCGCGTCCGCGGCCGGATTGGTCACGTAATCGACGATTGCGAATTCGTCGCCGCCCAATCGGGCGACGAACGTCGTCTCCCTGACGCAATCCAGCAGGCGCGTGGCCACCGACCGCAGCAGCAGGTCACCCGCCGGATGTCCGAGCGTGTCGTTGACCTCCTTGAAGCGGTCGAGATCGAGCAAGAGAACCGCCAAATGGAGGTTTCCGCCACGCGTATCGGCAAGAGCGGGCTCCAGACGCGCCTTGAGCAGCACGCGGTTCGGCAGCTCCGTCAGCGCATCATGTTGCGCCATGTAGGTGATCTTGGCTTCGGACCGGCGTTGCTCGGTGACATCCAGGTGCGTGGCCACCCAGCCGCCGCCGGCCATCGGCTGCCGCGTCACGCAGATCAGCCGGCCATCGGCGAACGCGTCGATGCGGCTCGACACGGCATGGATCGGCAGTGCATCGAGCTTGGCGATCTGCCGTTCGGCGGCGAAATCGCTGGCCTCGCCTTCGAGTATGCCGCTGGTGACGCGATGTCTGATGATATCGCGGTGCGGAGTTCCCGCGCGCAGCAATTCCGACGGCAGCCGGTACAGCCGGGCGTAACGCTCGTTGCAGATGACGAGCCGCTTCTCGGCGTCGAACATGCAAAGGCCCTCGACCATGTGGTTGATGGCCGTGTCCAGCCTCAGCTTCTGTTCCTTGAGGTCGTTCTGCGACCCTTCGAGCTGCTGCCGTGCGATGGAAAGCTGGCTGATGATCTCCTCGAACCTGGCGGTTCTGGTCGCCAGACGACGATCGGCAAGCACGCCGATCAGGCTCATCCCCAGCACGGACAATGCGACACCGGCGATGGCGAGCGCGAGGAAGGCCGGAGAAAGCGAAAGCGTATCGGTCGCGCGCGCCGGATCCGGTGTGATCTGCACGGCGCCCATGGCCGTGAAGTGATGCGAGACGATGGCGAGCGTCAGCAGGACGGCCGCGGCGAGCGTGCCCCGATAACCCTGGCGGGTGAGCGCGACCGCCAGCGCAGCGTAGCCGAGGCACATGCCCAGAACGATGGAGAGGAGGACGAGGTCGACGGACCAGGAGACTCGGCCCGGCACTTCAAGAGCCCACATCCCGATATAGTGCATGCTGGCAATGCCGCCGCCGATGATGATGCCGCCAGCCGCCGCGCGCCAGCGGCCGGACGTGACGACCGCGACGCCGAAGCCGACCGAGGTCAGCAGCATTGCCGCTGCGAGAGAGGACGCGGTCAACACGATGCCGTAGCCCGTCGTGACGCCGGGCTCGTAGGCGAGCATCGCGACGAAATGCGTGGCCCAGATGCCGTATCCGATGGCCGCGCCGGCAATGGCGATCCAGATCCACCGGGTTCTCGCGCGCGTCGCGATCGCGCGGTGAAAGATGCTGACCGCGACGATGCTGGCAACGAAGCAGACCAGGGCAGCGAGTACGACGAGCCGCCAATCGTGCTCGGTCGTAAGGCAGGAGAAAACGCGGAACATCCAGTCTCGCCTCATCGTCGATATTGTCGATGCTGGACGGGCTAATCGCCATTCGCGTTAATTTTGTGCCGCGCCTGATTGCACGCTTAGCGGCATGCTAACGTCGTCCGTAAAATTTGATCTGTCGGGCTAACGCGCTTCGCGCTTGTCGCGCGGGGAAACCGCTATGCGCGTTTCCGGCTCATGCTCTAAAGGTGGCCGCGGATGCGCTTGCGTCCGGTGATCATTGCGCGGATCAGGTTCTCGCGCTGCAGGATTCCCATCAGCATCACGCCAACGACGTGGAGCACGACCAGAACGATGACGGCATCCGATGAATAATGGTGAGCGTCTTCGACCCACCACACGCCGAAGAACGTGACGGTCACCGACATCGCTCCCGTGATGGTCGAAACGGCGAGCGAGGCCAGCAGCGCGACCAGCATCAGCGTGCCGGCGGGATTGAGCCCGATGTAGCGGCCGGTGATGCCGCGGCGCAGATTCCAGAGATAGCGGGGCGAAGCGCGCAGCCGGACGCCGACCATGCGGAAGCGCGAATAGCGGCTTCCCCAGACGCCCCAGACCAGGCGAAACGCGAGAAGCCCCAGCACGGTATAGCCGACCATGCGGTGAAGGCCGTCATAGACGGTCGGCGTGAACCACGCGGCCAGAACGCCGGCCGCGAGAGCCCAGTGCCAGAGGCGCAGCGGCAGGTCCCAGACAGCGATCGTCCGCGGCGCGGCTCGCTCGGCGGGGGTCCGATCGGACACCCCGCGAGCTTCTGGCATCGCTTCTTCAATCAAGCAAAGACCATCCTCGAGCCCTGCTTTGCGCAGAACGCGTCGCGCAGCCGACCTATAGCAACCTACTTGGCGATCGTGTGCTTCAGGCTGAGATCTTCGGGGCTGTAGAACAGCTCGTAGAGCTTGCCTTCCTTGACGCCGTAGACCTCGTAGCAGGAGCCTTCGACCTTGGAGCGCCGCACCTCATAGCCAAGTGCCTTGGCCTTGGCTTCGGCTTCGCTGGCCGGCTTCCACGACGCCTTGTCGAGCTTGGTGCAATTCTTGAAACCGTCGGCCATGGCCGTCGATCCCGCGCCAATCCCGATCGTCAGTGCAATGGCAACAACTCGAATGACCTTCACGAACTTCTCCTCTCTGTCGTGGGCGCTGCGCGGAGCCGCGGAGCACACCGAAGGAAGCAAAGAGGGGGGTGAAGTCAACAATGAGGGGCTTGGTCCGCTTTAGATAAGTTCTATTGTAGAGTTTAGACTGGTTCTAACATGAGCCACAATGTGAGGGCTTCCTGCGGAGAATGCGGATCTTGGGCCACCGCTGCGGCCTTACGCCTCATCGGTGGAAGCGCAGCTAGTACCCGGCAACCGACATCACGACGACCGCACTGAGCGCCATCCACCCGAAATGCCGGCCGCGCGTCGCCCAGGCGTTGGCGAGGGCGGAAAGGCCGAGCACACAGGCCATGGTGGCGACGATCCAGTGGCGAGCCGGCTCCGATTGCATCCACGGCACCGCAATCAGCAGCATGCCACCGCCGATCCAGGCTACGGTCGAGGTCTGCCACACCAGCCGGATCAGGGTGCGGAGCCGCTCCGGCTCGATGCGCACGCGGGCGAAGACCTTGGCCTCGCCGAGGTAGCCGTGGATGAGGGCCGAGGCGATGGTCACGACGCCGGCGCACTGGAGCAGCAGATCACGCATCAACGCCTCCATACACTGATGTATGGATCGATAGCGCCTGGCCAGTCGCCTGTCAATACACTAGTGTATGGTACGATCCCGGGAAGTGACATGAACCAACAGCTCTCCGCCGACGACTGGACCAGCGAGGGCCTCAAGGCACTGGCCAGAAGCGGCTTCACGGCGCTGAAGGCCGATCCGCTCGCCAAGGCCATGGGGGTGTCGCGCGGCAGCTTCTATTGGCATTTCGCCGATCTGGCCGCGTTTCACGCCGCGGTGCTGAAGCGCTGGCGCGAGATCGCGGCCGAGCAGATCATCGCCGACGTCGAAGCGGCCAGCGACGAGCCGCTCAGGATGCTGCTGCGGAGATCCTTCGGCGCGCGGCTCGACCTCGAGCGCGCCGTGCGCAATTGGGCGGCGTTCGATGCGAGCGCGCAAGGGGCGGTGCGCGCAATCGACCGCCGCAGGCTCGACTACATCGAAGAGCTGCTGCAAAAGCGTGGGCAGGCCCCGGCAACGGCGGTGGCCCGCGCGCAGATCCTGTACTGGACATTTCTCGGTTTCGCCCTGTCGGGCCCGTCAATCACGGCCACGCGGCTGCAGGCCATGCTCGACGAGCTCCTGGCGATGGTCTGCGCCTAAAGCATGATCCGGAAAGTGCGAAGCGGTTTTCCGGAAAGATCATGCGTAAACAACAACCTGAGGCCGTGATGGCGGGTGCGAATTTCTATGGTAAAGGCAGGCGAGTGCCGGAGACTCCCATGAACGCGCCCACCGAACGTCCCGAACCCAGCGTCGATCCAAAACTGCTGGAGATCCTGGTCTGCCCGCTGACCAAGGGCCCGCTGGAATTCGATTCCGCAAAGCAGGAGCTGATCTCGCGCAGCGCCAAGCTCGCTTATCCGATCCGGGACGGCATCCCGATCATGCTGCCGGAAGAGGCGCGCAAGATCGATTGAGGGGATGGCCGTATCGCACGACGGCCATGCAACACTCTCGCTGTCGTCCCGGGGCGCGAAGCGAGCCCGGGACCCATAACCACAGGGAGTGGTTATGACGCGAGCTGGTAACTCCGGGTCTTCGCCAAACTACATCCTGTGGCTATGGATCCCGGGCTCGCGCTACGCGCGCCCCGGGATGTACAGGAGAGGTTGCGGCTACAACACCTCGCCCTTCAACAGCCGCGGCACCTCGCCGGTGAGGCCGGCGGCCTGGCGGATGAAGAGGTTCTTCAGCGGCGGGGCGCGGTCGACGAGGCCGAGGCCGATGTCGCGCACCGTGCGCAACAGCGTCGACTGGTTGGAGAACAGGAAATTCAGCGAGTTGGTGGCGACGCCCATCGCCATCGTGTCGAAGCGGCGCCAGCGCTGGTAGCGTTCGAGCACGTCCGCCCCGCCGATATCCATGCCCAGCCGCGCGGCATCGACCACCACTTCCGCGAGCGCGGCGACGTCCTTCAGGCCCATGTTGAGGCCCTGACCCGCGATCGGATGGATGACATGGGCAGCATCGCCGACCAGCGCGAGGCGCTCGGCGATGAAGGACCGCGCGACGAAATAAGACAGCGGAAAGGCCCGCGGCTTGTCGAGCACCTTGACCTCGCCGAGATGCAGGCCGAAGCGCTGCTCGAGCTCCGCATGGAATTCCTCGTCGCTGAGGGCGATGATGCGCGCGGCCTCCGTGCGGCGCTCGGTCCACACCAGCGAGGAGCGTTTGCCGGTGAGCGGCAGGATCGCGAAGGGACCTGCCGGCAGAAAGTGTTCTTCGGCGCGGCCCTCATGATCGCGCTCATGGCCGACGGTGACGACGATGCCGGATTGGTCGTACTCCCAGCCATGGGTGGCGATGCCGGCGCGCTCGCGCAATTTCGAGCGCGCGCCATCGGCGGCGACCAAGAGGCTCGCCGCGATCACGCTGCCGTCGCCGAGCGTCACGTCGATGCCGTCGGAGCGCGCATCGTAAGACGCGACCGGGGTGGCGCGGAGATCGATGCCTTCGGCCTCCGCACGCACCACCAGCGCATCGATCAGCCGACGGTTCTCGACCATATGCGCGAAGGGCTCGCCCGGCGCGACGTCGCCGGCAAAGTTCAGGAACACCGGACGGGTGGCGTCCTCCAGTTTGGAATCGGTGACGACCATGTCGAGGATCGGCTGGGCCTCGCCCCGCACGTCGTCCCAGGCCCCGATCGTCTCGAACAGGCGGCGGCAGGCGGCGACGATCGCAGTGGCGCGTGGGTCGCGGCTCGGCCGCGTGCCGAGCGCGGGATCGGCGACGACGACGGGGATCTCGGGCCCCAGCCCCTGGCGCAGCGCCAAGGCCAGCGCGAGGCCGGCAAACGCGCCGCCACCAATGACAATGCTACCCTGTACCGACATACCAAGCTTCCCGGTCAATTCTCGGTCTTGCTAGCAGACTTGAGCTGGGCGAAACAGTGCGGTGAAACGAGGGCAGCTAGCCCCATTGTGTCATTCCGGGGCGTGACGAAGTCGCGAGCCCGGAATGACGACTTCAGAGAGCTGTGTTCATGTCCAAAGGCCTGATCGACCTGATCGCGATCCTCGACCTCGAGCAGCTCGAGGTGAACCTGTTCCGCGGCAACAGCCCGAAGACGAGCTGGCAGCGGGTGTTCGGCGGCCAGGTGATCGGGCAGGCGATGGTCGCGGCCTGCCGCACCGTCGAGGGCCGGCTGCCGCATTCGCTGCATTGTTACTTCATCCTGCCGGGCGATCCGCAGATCCCGATCATCTACCAGGTCGAGCGTCTGCGCGACGGCAAGAGCTACTCGACCCGCCGCGTCACCGCGATCCAGCACGGCAACGCGATCTTCTCGATCATGGTGTCCTTCCACGCCGAGGAGGAGACTGCGTTCGACCACCAGGACAAGATGCCTGATGTGCCGCCGCCGGAAAAGCTGACGGCGGAGGAGGTGGCAAAGCAGCCGATGTTCAAGGAGATGCCGGACTTCATCCGCCGCTACTACGAATCCGATCGGCCGATCGAGCTGCGTCCGGTCGAGCTCGGCCGCTATTTCGGCCAGAAGATCGACGACGGCCGCATCCACGTCTGGATCAGGACCGCCGCGAAGCTGCCTGACGATCCGGCGCTGCACATGTGCGCGCTCGCCTATGCCTCGGACTTCTCGCTGCTCGATGCGATCATGGCGCGCTATGGCCGCACGCTGTTCGACAAGCGCATGATGCCGGCGAGTCTCGACCACGCGATGTGGTTTCACCGCCCGTTCCGTGCCGACGAATGGCTGCTCTATGCGCAGGATTCGCCGAGCGCGCAATCCGGCCGCGGCCTGACCCGCGGCTCGATCTTCAAGCCGGACGGCACGCTGGTCGCCTCCGTCGCGCAGGAAGGCTCGGTGCGCGAGCGGAAGACCTGATCGCTGCAAGCGCGACGAGTAGCGCTTGAAGCCTTTCAGATCAGGCCCCGAGCGAGCCGCGCGGCGCGAGCTCGGTCTGCGAGGCGAACCAGTTCATGATCCAGCGATACACCCACGGGATCGGGATGATGAGACTGCACAGGAGCGCAGCCACGATGCCGCGCCAGAGAATGTCGAGACCCGAGCCCTTGAAAACGATCTCGCGCCGCGTGCCCTCGATGCTGCGGCAGAACCAGCGCATCTGGGCCGCGGCCACCCAGGCCCAGCCGATGATGGTGATGATGGAAATCGCGAACAGCAGATTCCAGCCGACATAGGCCCAGACCGAACCGGTGAAGCTCAAGCCCAGCGGCTGCCCGTTGGAGGCGAGGTTCGCGATCATCCATTTGATCAGCAGCCAGTAGAGCACGATCTGGACGATGAACAGCAGATTGCTCAGCAATTGGCTGCCGACGAAGCCGAGCGCGATGGCCAGGACGATGAAGCCGAAAAACCAGGGCACCAGCGTCATCGCGCTGCCGGTGAAGCTGAGATTGGGGCGCCCGGGGACCTTGATGCAGGGCACGATCCATTTCGTGTACCAGACGAACAGCCACGGCACCGGGATGATGAAGCACGAGCCGATCGCGAGCACGAGCGTGCGCCAGGTGAAGTCCCAGATGCCGAAATCGACGGCGAGTGATCCGCCGCGCACTGCGCCGCCATAACCACCGCCACCCATCACCGGGGGCCCGCCGCCTGGGACCATCGGCGGCGCGCCGCCGCCAATCAGGCCGGGAATTTCGGCGGCCTTCTGCCAGCCGGCCATGCCCTCGGTCCACACCAGCGTGTCCGGGCGCACCACGCCCTGGGCGACGAGATCGCGGAATTGCCCTTCCGGAAAGGGCCCCTGCTGCTTGCCCTCGGATGCGTAGAACCAACTCGCCATGGAACGTCCCCCTCGAACTTACGTATGTACCGGCCGGGACGCTTTGGTTCACGCCTGGGTTCACCGCATCCATGCCAAAAATGCATTGTGAAGGATGAACAGCTGCCCTGTACAGAGGCGGCCGTTCACATGACCACCCTTGGCCAAACGTTTTTCCGCTTCAATCTGCAACTTTTTTGTGCCATTTGCCCGGAAAGATGCCAGATTGACGCAGCGCCGGGGACATACGGCGCGGCGCATCCCGGGGAATAGGCCAGACCATGAAACTCGTCGTCGCGATCATCAAACCCTTCAAGCTCGATGAGGTCCGCCAGGCCCTGACGGCAATCGGCGTGCACGGCATGACCGTGACCGAGGTGAAGGGCTATGGCCGGCAGAAGGGCCACACCGAGATCTATCGCGGCGCCGAATATGTCGTGAACTTCCTGCCGAAGCTGCGCATCGAGATCGCGGTCGCCTCCGACGTCGCCGACAAGGCGGTCGCCGTGATCACCGCGACGGCGCGCACCGGGCAGATCGGCGACGGCAAGATCTTCGTCACGCCGATCGACCACGCGCTGCGCATCCGCACCGGCGAGACCGACAGCGACGCGCTCTGACTTTTTGTTTTGACGCGTTTTCTTCACGCGAACCGGTATCCACTTCGCTCGAAAACGCTCTGACACGACTGCTTCGATCGCACCGGGCAACGACGCCACAGCGTGCGACGCCAATTGATGCCGGGGGGAATGACATGGCGGGATTGTTGCGCCGCGCAGCTGCTATGGCTGCGCCAATCGGATTTGTATCCGTCGTAGCTTCGCCGGCGCACGCGGCGGCCAATGAGATCAACACCGCCGACACGGCCTGGATGATCGTCGCGACCGCGCTGGTGCTGATGATGACGATCCCCGGGCTCGCGCTGTTCTATTCCGGCATGGTGCGCAAGAAGAACGTGCTCGCCACCATGGCGCAGAGCCTCGCCGCGGTGACGCTGATCTCCATTCTCTGGGTGGCGTTCGGCTATTCGCTGTGCTTCGTCGGCGACGGCCCCTGGATCGGCACGCTCGATCGCTGGTTTCTCGCCGGCATGACCTTGGACAGCGTCAACCCTGCGGCCAAGACGATCCCGGAAGCGCTGTTCATGCTGTACCAGATGACATTTGCCATCATCACGGTGGCGCTGGTCGCAGGCTCGGTCGCCGACCGCATGCGGTTCTCGGCGTATCTCCTGTTTTCCGTCGCCTGGTTCATCTTCGTCTACATTCCGCTGGCGCACTGGGTGTGGGGCGGCGGCTTCCTCAATAGCATGGGCGTGCTCGATTTCGCCGGCGGTCTCGTCGTGCATCTGTCGGCCGGCACCGGCGGCCTCGTTGCGGCCAAGGTGATGGGACGCCGTCACGGCTACGGCACCGAGAATCTCTCGCCGTTCGATCTGTCGCTCGCGGTGATGGGCACCGGCCTGTTGTGGGTCGGCTGGTTCGGCTTCAACGGCGGCTCGGCGGGCGCGGCCAATTCGCGCGCAGTGATGGCGATCATCGCGACCCATCTTGCCGCCTGCGCGGGCGCGCTGACCTGGGGCGCGATCGAGTGGTCGACGCGGCGCAAGCCCTCGGTGCTCGGCATGATCTCCGGCGCGGTCGCAGGTCTCGGCACCATCACGCCGGCCTCCGGCTTCGTCGCGCCATGGCACGGCATCGTCATCGGCATCATTGCCGGTGCGGTCTGCTACTGGGCCTGTACCTGGCTGAAGCACCGCTTCGACTACGACGATTCGCTCGACGTCTTCGGTGTCCACGGCATCGGCGGCCTGACCGGGACCCTGCTCGGCGGCGTGTTCGCCACCAGCGCCATCGGCGGCACCGCCGGCCTGCTGGAGGGCCATCCGCAGCAGCTCCTGATCCAGTTTTACGGCGTCGCCGTCACCTTCGTCTGGTCGGCGGGCGTCAGCTTCATCCTGCTCAAGCTGGTCGGCCTGTTCGTGCCGTTGCGCGTATCCCGTGAGCACGAGCTCGAGGGACTGGATATTTCGCAGCACGGTGAAGCCCTGCAATAGGCCCTGCTGCTACGTAATTACCTTCCTGCTGCCCGACACGTGAGCAACATTGTGTCGGGAGGCTGTCCTGCCCTCGTTTTGAGCAGGTGTGATCACCTTTTAAGCGCGACGTAATGGCGCACTGCATTGCAATACCCCTCAAACGCGAAAACGCCCGTCTTCATAATCCGTTAGGCAACACGCCTGATCTGGCACGGCATTTGATTCTAGGGGTCCCGGCTGTGCCCGCGTAGTGAAACTTCTCCCTCGTGGCGAACCAGTCGAGAACGCCCGGCCACGTCCGGACCGGGCCCAAGCGGGGATAGGACCCATGAAAATTGTTATGGCGATCATCAAGCCATTCAAGCTTGAAGAAGTCCGTGACGCCCTGACCGCCATCGGCGTTCACGGTCTCACGGTGACGGAAGTCAAGGGGTATGGCCGCCAGAAGGGCCATACGGAAATCTATCGCGGCGCTGAATATGCCGTGAGCTTCCTGCCCAAGATCAAGATCGAGGTCGCTGTCGCCTCCGACCAGGTCGACAAGACCATCGACGCCATCACGTCCGCCGCGAAAACCGGACAGATCGGCGACGGCAAGATCTTCGTCATCAACCTCGACCACGCCGTGCGCATCCGCACCGGCGAGGCCGATGCCGCGGCCCTCTGATTTCGCGCTCAACCTTATCCAAGCAGGAGTAAATAATATGACGTTCAAGCGTCCCCATGGCGCGGGATTGGCGGCTCTCGCAGTCGGCCTGTTCGCTGCGACCGCAGCCTACGCCGAGCCAACGGTCAACAAGGGAGACAACGCCTGGATGCTGACATCGACAGTGCTCGTGCTGTTGATGACGATCCCCGGCCTCGCACTGTTCTACGGCGGTCTCGTCCGTTCCAAGAACATGCTCTCGGTCCTGATGCAGGTGTTCTACACCGTCTGCGTCGTCACCGTGATCTGGGCCGTGTACGGCTACAGCCTCGCCTTCACCGGCGGCTCCGACTTCATCGGCGGCTTCTCCAAGGCCTTCATGATGGGCGTCACCACCGATTCGAAGGCCGCGACCTTCTCGGTCGACGCCAACATCTCGGAGCTCATCTACATGTGCTTCCAGATGACCTTCGCGGCGATCACTCCCGCCCTCATCGTCGGCGCCTTCGCCGAGCGCATGAAGTTCTCGGCGATCGCGCTCTTCATTCCGCTCTGGGTCACGCTGATCTACTTCCCGATCGCGCACATGGTCTGGTACTGGCCCGGCCCGGACATGATCCAGGACGCTGCCAAGGCGCTCGCTGCGGCGGGTGATGCGGCGGCGAAGACCGCGGCACAGGCCAAGCTCGACGAGATCAACGCCGACGCCGGCTGGATCTTCAAGATGGGCGCCATCGACTTCGCGGGCGGCACCGTGGTGCACATCAACGCCGGCATCGCAGGCCTCGTCGGCGCTCTCCTGATCGGCAAGCGCGTCGGCTACGGCAAGGAGCTGATGGCTCCGCACTCGCTGACCATGTCGATGATCGGCGCCTCGCTGCTCTGGGTCGGCTGGTTCGGCTTCAACGCCGGCTCCAACCTCGAAGCCAGCGGCGGCGCTGCGCTCGCCATGACCAACTCCTTCGTCGCCACCGCGGCCGCTGCGCTGTCGTGGATGTTCGCGGAGTGGATCATCAAGGGCCATCCCTCCGTGCTGGGCGTCATCTCCGGCGCGGTCGCGGGCCTCGTGGCCGTCACGCCTGCCGCTGGCTTCGCCGGCGTCATGGGCGCGATCGTCCTCGGCCTCGTGGTCGGCGTGGTCTGCCTGTTCTTCTGCACCGTCGTGAAGAACGCGCTCGGCTACGATGACTCGCTCGACGTGTTCGGCGTGCACTGCATCGGCGGCATCGTCGGCGCCATCGGCACCGGCATTCTCGTCAACCCCGCCCTCGGCGGCGCAGGCATCGTCGACTACACCGCGATCCCGCCGAAGGTCGCCGACTACGACTTCGCGGTTCAGGTGCTCGCTCAGCTCAAGGCTGTCGCCACCACGCTGGTGTGGTCGGGCGTCGGTTCGGCGATCCTCTACAAGGTGGTCGATGTGATCGTTGGCCTCCGCGCCAATGTCGAGAGCGAGCGTGAAGGGCTCGATATCACCGAGCACACCGAGCGCGCCTACAACATGTAACCCTCTCCTCCCGGACGCGGTCTCTTCGGAGACCGCGTCCACAACTACGGTTCGGGCACATACCCGGCAATGCCCTGACCGTTGAGGGGCTCCGGCGCAAGCTGGAGCCCCTTTCTTTTGACCGGGGCGTTGAAGAAAAGGATTGCCATTCCGCGCGGGCGGCGCAGAAATATCGACCACAAAGATAACAAACGGGAGGTCGTCATGCGTTTGGAAGGCGGATGCTATTGCGGCGAGGTGCGCTACGTGGCCGAGGGCGATGCGATGATGCAGGCGCAGTGTCATTGCCGCGAATGCCAGTACATCTCGGGCGGCGCGCCCAACACCTTCATCGCGATGCCGGCGGCCGGCTTCACCTACATCACCGGTCAACCCAAGCAGTTCCGGCGCAAGGACCTCGAACGCCCCGTCACGCGCGAATTCTGCGCCGAGTGCGGCACGCATCTCGTGACCAAGGTTCCGGGGCTGCCCGCCGCGATCCTGAAGGTCGGCACGCTCGACGAGCCGGCGCAGTTCCAGCCGCAGATGGCGATCTACACCTGCGACATGCAGGAATTCCACACGATCCCCGAGGGCATGAAGACGTTCGAGAAGCTGCCGGGGCGCTGAAGCCGCGATGACGGTGCGCTCCCTCTCTCGCAAGCCAAGCGGGAGAGGTGGGGGAACCTGCCCGCCTGGTCGCTCCCATCCTGTTGTTGTCCGGCCCGATTATTCCCGCTCTGGACGCGGGCGGCGGCCGATGGTTAATCGCGTCTTAACCTCGCCCTATCTATGGTGAACTGAACCGCTTCCCGCCGGCGCCTTGGTGCGACCGGCCGTTCCAAGAGTACTGGCGCCCAGAATGGTCATGACCGCTTCATCCCGTGCGCCGCAGGCCAGTGGAAGCTCCGATTCCGAACGCTCGCCCTTCGTCCGGCTGAACGAGCTCTTGGCCCCGCATCAGCCGGGCAAGCCTTTGATTTCGCTTGCGGTTGGCGAGCCCCAGCATCCCGTGCCCGATTTCGTCGGGCCGGTGCTGGCCAAGCACATCGCCGATTTCGGCCGTTACCCGATGAACCAGGGCACCGAGCCGTTCCGCAACGCCGCCGGCGCCTGGCTGTCATCGCGCTTCAAGCTGCCGCGGTCGCTCGACCCCAAAACCGAGATTCTCGTCCTCAATGGCAGCCGCGAGGGGCTGTTCCTCGCCGCGATCGCGGCCGCCCGCTATGTCGGCCCGCGTCCGGGCAAGCCTGCGATCCTGATGCCGAACCCGTTCTATCCGGTCTACGGCGCAGGCGCTCTTGCGGCCGCTTGCGAGCCGATCCATCTGCCGACGACCGTCGAGAACGGCTTCCTGCCCGATCTCGACGCCATCGACGAAGCGACGCTGGCGCGCACGGTGGCGTTCTACCTGGCTTCGCCCGCCAATCCGCAGGGCTCGGTCGCGAAGCCCGATTATTTCAAGCGCTTGAAGCAGCTCGCCGACCGCTATGGCTTCGTAATCCTCAGCGACGAGTGCTATTCCGAGATCTACACCCGCGAGGCTCCCGGCAGCGCGCTGGAATGCGCCGGTCCCGACTTCACGCGCGTGGTTGCATTCCAGTCGCTGTCCAAGCGCTCCAACCTGCCGGGCCTGCGCGTCGGCTTCGCCGCCGGCGACAAGAAATTGATCGGCATGTTCCTCGAGCTGCGCAACATCGCAGCACCCCAGGTGCCGGTGCCGCTCCAGCATGTCGCGACTGTCGCCTATGGCGACGAGGCGCATGTCGAGGAGAACCGGCGGCTGTACCGGATCAAGTTCGATCTCGCCGACCAGATCATCGGCAATCGTTACGGCTATCGCCGGCCCGATGCCGGCTTCTGCGTCTGGCTCAACACCTCCGAGATCGGCGACGACGTGTCGGTGACGCTCAAGCTGTTCAGGGAAGCCGGCGTGCGCGTGGTGCCCGGCAGCTTCCTGGCGCGACGGCAGCCTGACGGATTCAATCCCGGCGCAGGCTATATCCGCCTTGCGCTGGTGCAGGACGGCGAGACCACGGCGCAGGCGCTGCACCGGCTGGTCGAGACTCTGGGTTAGGCGGGGCCCGTGAGCATGTCGGCAATCGAACGTGTCATTCCTCTGGTCGGCCATCTGCCGCCCTCGATCCGCGAGGGGCTGGCGCGGCGCGTGCGCGAGCTCACCGGCCTCGGCCTGATCGCGCTGGCGGGCGTCGCCGCCGCGGCGCTGATGACGTGGTCGGTGCAGGATCCCAGCCTCAGCCACGCGACCTCGCGGCCGATCCGCAACATCCTCGGCTATGCCGGTGCGATCGGCGCCGATCTCGCGATGCAGATCCTGGGGCTCGGCGCGATCATGCTGGTGCTGACCGTTGCGGTCTGGGGCTGGCGCATGATGACGCATCGCCCGTTCGATCGCGAGGCGTTGCGGCTCGGCTCCTGGGTTCTCTGCACGGTGATCGCGGCAGGCTTCGTCAGTTGCTTTCAGCACGGCGGCGCCTGGCCGCTGCCGACCGGCCTCGGCGGGGTGGTCGGCGATGCCCTGGTGCGCGCGCCCGCGGTGATCTTCGGGCCGGCCGGCACGATCTATCGCATCGTGCTGGGCACGATCCTGTTCGCCGCGATGACCGCGACTTTCCTAATCGCCTGCGGCCTCGGCGCACGCGAGCATGACGACGAGCTCGCGGAGATCGAGGAAGACGACAAGCCGCTCGACCAAGACGAGGAGAGCGATCGCGGCTCGGTCTCGCTGGGCTGGCTATTCCATGCGCTGATGAGCACCAAGGCGCGGCTGATCTGGTTGCTAGGCGCTGCCTACCGCTCGCTGGTCTCGAGCGGTCCGAAGACCAAGGCTGTCGCCTTCAGCCGCCAGGAGCCCAATCTCGGCGGCGGCCGCTCAGCGCCGTCTATCTCGCCGCAGTCTCACGACGAGGACGACGAGGACGAGCACGAAGAGGACGTGGAAGACGAGGAGGAGGAAGAGGAGGAGCCCGCCGTGCGCGCCCCGAAGAAGAAGGCTGCGCCGAAGGCCGCTTCCAAGAAATCCTCCGACAAGTTCGATCTTCCCTCCGTCTCCATGCTGGCCGCGCCGAAGGCCGGCGATCGCCAGCCGCTCAGCAAAGCCGAGCTGGAGAACAATTCCCGTTCGCTCGAAGGCGTACTGCAGGATTTCGGCGTGCGCGGCGAGATCGTGAAGGCCAATCCCGGCCCCGTTGTCACGCTGTACGAGCTGGAGCCGGCGCCCGGCATCAAGTCCTCGCGCGTGATCGGCCTTGCCGACGACATCGCCCGCTCGATGAGCGCGCTCTCGGCGCGCGTCGCGGTCGTGCCCGGCCGCAACGCCATCGGCATCGAATTGCCGAACGCGCATCGCGAAAAGGTTTACCTGCGCGAATTGCTGGTGGCGAAGGAGGCGACCGATACGGTGGCAAAGCTGCCGCTCTGCCTCGGCAAGACCATCGGTGGCGACCCTGTCATCATCGACCTCGCGCGCACGCCGCACATGCTGATCGCCGGCACCACCGGTTCGGGCAAGTCGGTCGCGATCAACACCATGATCCTCAGCCTCGTCTACAGGCTGCGCCCCGATCAGTGCCGCCTGATCATGGTCGATCCGAAGATGCTCGAGCTCTCCGTCTATGACGGCATTCCCCATCTGCTCACGCCTGTCGTGACCGACCCGAAGAAGGCGGTGGTCGCGCTGAAATGGGCCGTGCGCGAGATGGAGGAGCGCTACAAGAACATGGCCAAGCTCGGTGTGCGCAACATCGACGGCTACAACACGCGCCTGCTCGAATTGAAGGCCAAGGGCGAGGAGCCGACGCGGACCGTGCACACCGGCTTCGACAAGGAAACCGGCAAGGCGATCTACGAGGAAGAGAAGCTCTCGCTCGACCCGCTGCCCTACATCGTCATCATCGTCGACGAAATGGCCGACCTGATGATGGTCGCCGGCAAGGACATCGAAGGCGCGGTGCAGCGTCTCGCGCAGATGGCCCGCGCCGCAGGCCTGCACGTGATCCTGGCGACGCAGCGTCCGTCGGTCGACGTCATCACCGGCACCATCAAGGCGAACTTCCCGACCCGCATCGCCTTCCAGGTCACGTCCAAGATCGACAGCCGCACCATTCTGGGCGAGATGGGCGCCGAGCAGCTGCTCGGCCAGGGCGACATGCTCTACATGGCGGGCGGTGGCCGCATCAGCCGCGTGCACGGACCTTTCGCCTCCGACGAGGAGGTCGAGAAGGTGGTGCGTCACCTCAAGACGCAGGGACAGCCGGAATATCTCGAAGCCGTCACGGCCGAGGAGCCGACCGAGGACGAGGACGGTGCCGTGTTCGACGCCACCGGCATGGGCGGGGATGGCGGCGGCGATCTCTTCCAGCAGGCGGTTGCGATCGTCAAGCGCGACCGCAAGGCCTCGACCAGCTACATCCAGCGTCGTCTGCAGATCGGCTATAACCGCGCCGCATCGTTGATGGAGCGCATGGAACTGGAGGGCATCGTCGGTCCCGCCAACCATGCCGGCAAGCGCGAGATTCTGGTCGAGGAAGAAGACAGCCATATGTGAGGCGAGGAGCCTCTGAACATCATTTCACGCAAATTCGATATCTGCTTTTGCCCGAAATCACGGTAAAAGGGCGCCCAGCCATACAGGACGACGCGTTGATCAGACATCCGGACATTCGATTCACTGCCACCATCGCCGCACGAAGCGCGCGCATGGCCGGCGTGCTTCTCGTCACCGCCGCGATGGTGACCGCCGCGTCGTTCGCGCAGACCGTGCCGGTGCCGAAACCCGCGCCGAAGGGGCGTGACGGTGGCGCGTCCGCCGGCGGGCCGGCCGTCACCGGCGCGACGCAGGCGCCGCCCAATCCGGTGATCCCGGATCCGCGGCGCAACGTGCCGAGCAGCATCTTCCAGACGTTCGACGCCAACCAGAAGGCGCAGGCGGCCAAGGTCAGCGCCTATCTGTCGTCGCTGCAGACATTGGTCGGGAATTTCGTCCAGGTCGGCCCCGACGGCAGCAAGACGCAGGGCGATTTCTACATCCAGAAACCGGGCAAGGTGCGCTTCGAATATGACGCGCCGAGCCCGATCGACATCGTCGCCGACGGATCCTCGCTCGTGGTGCGCGACCGCAAGCTCGCGACCCAGGACGTCTATCCGCTGTCGCAGACGCCGCTGCGTTTCCTGCTCTCCGATCGCATCGACCTGATGAAGGACACCAACGTCGTCAACGTCTCGGCCGACGACGTCTTCGTCAGCGTCACCATCGAGGAGAAGCAGGCCCTGGTCGGCACCAGCCGCCTCCTGCTGATGTTCGGCGCCAAGGACGGCCAGCTCAAGCAGTGGACCGTCACCGATCCGCAGGGCTACGACACCACGATCGCGGTCTACAATCTGGATTCGAGCAAGAGGCTCGACCCCAACATGTTCAAGATCGATTTCACCAATTACAGCACGCCGTCGCCGGGTTGAGCTCCGCTGCCGTAGCCGTAGGGTGGGCAAAGCGAAGCGTGCCCACGATTCTCGGACTTGAAAAGACGGTGGGCACGGCGCTTTGCGCCTTTGCCCACCCTACGAGAGCTTGCTAAGACGCATTCCCCATGCGTCTTTCCCTGACAACCTGGAACATCAATTCGGTGCGGCTGCGCATCGATTTGGTCGCGAAGTTTCTCAAGAGCGCGCGGCCGGAGGTGCTCTGCCTGCAGGAGACCAAGTGCATCGACGATGCCTTTCCGCTGAAGCGCTTCAAGCGGCTCGGCTACGAGCACATCGCGCTGAACGGGCAGAAGGGCTATCACGGCGTCGCCATCGTCTCGAAGATCCCGTTCGAATCAAAGGACATCCGCACCTTCTGCGACAAGGTGGATTCGCGCCACATCTCGGTGTCGTTCGGCGACAAGGCGGGCATCGCAAGACCGCTGGTGCTGCATAATTTCTACGTGCCCGCTGGCGGCGACATTCCCGATCCCGTTGCGAACGAGAAGTTCGATCACAAGCTCCGCTTCCTCGACGAGATGACGGCGTGCGAGCCGCTGCATCCGCGCGGTGAGGATCGCCACATCCTGGTCGGCGATCTCAACGTCGCCCCGCATGAGAACGACGTGTGGTCGCACAAGCAGCTGCTGAAAGTCGTGTCGCACACGCCGGTCGAAACCGAGAAGCTGAAGGCGGCGCTCGAAGCCGGCGAATGGATCGACGTCGCGCGCGATCGCATTCCGATGTCGGAGAAGGTCTATACGTGGTGGAGCTATCGCTCCGCCGACTGGACCGTCGGCGATCGCGGCCGCAGGCTCGACCATATCTGGGTCTCGCGCGCGCTGAAGGACGCGGTGCAGGATTTCAGGATTCTGCGCGACGCCCGCAGCTGGGAGCGTCCGTCGGACCATGTCCCCGTGACGGTGACGCTGGAGGTTTAGCCCCGCCTGTCATTCCGGGGGCGCGCGCAACGCGAGCCCGGAATCCATCGGGCAACACAGACGGTGGATGAATGGATTCCGGGCTCGCGACTTCGTCGCGCCCCGGAATGACGAGCGGAGAGAGCTCAGCTCGTCAGCTTCGCGCCCGCCATCAGGATATCGCTGGCGATCTGGCTGGAGCGCACCGCGAATTCGTCGCGCAGGCGCACCGCCGCGGCGGGATCGCTTTCGAGCACGCGCTGGAACAGGCTGCGTGCGACGCGGATGACGGAGGAATGCTCCAGCGCGATCGCGCTCGACGGCCGCTTCATCGGCACCACCAGCGCGAGCTCGCCGATCAGCGCACCGGGGCCGGCGATCATTTCGGCGCCGGCGCCGTCCTCGACCCGGAAGGCGCCGCGCTGGACCACGAAACCGGCATCGGCGTCGTCGCCGAGATTGAACAGCACGTCGCCGCGTACGAAGTCGCGCTGCTCGGAGCCGATCGCCAGCATGCGCAACGAAGCGTCTCCCAACAGGCGCAGTGTCGGGACACGCTCGAGAAGCGCTACATCATCGTCGATTGACATTCAGGTCCGAGGCTCGAAGGCATGCGATCTAAAACGATTCGCAGGCCGTCGAAGCGTATCACGGCACCAGCTTGTAGCCACCGGCTTCCGTGACCAGGATCTCCGGGTTGGCCGCGTCCTTCTCGATCTTCTGGCGGAGGCGGTAGATGTGGGTTTCCAGCGTGTGGGTGGTAACGCCGGAATTGTAGCCCCAGACCTCCTGGAGCAGGGTCTCGCGCGACACCGGCATCTGGCCGGCCCGATAGAGGAAGCGGAGGATGGCGGTTTCCTTCTCGGTGAGCCGCACCTTGCGGGCATTGGCCGCGGTCAGCATCTTCGAGCCGGGGCGGAAGGAGTAGGGGCCGACCGAGAACACCGCGTCCTCGCTGGCTTCGTGCTGGCGGAGCTGGGCGCGGATGCGGGCCAGCAGCACGGCGAAGCGGAAGGGCTTTGCCACATAGTCGTTGGCGCCGGATTCCAGGCCCAAAATCGTGTCGGAATCGGTGTCGTGCCCGGTCAGCATGATGATCGGGGCCTTGAAGCCGCCCTTGCGCAGGGAGCGGACGACCTCGCGGCCATCGGTGTCGGGCAGGCCGACATCCATCAGGACCAGATCGGGGGAGTTGGCCTTCGCGGCGCTGGCGCCCTTGGCGCCGGTATCGACGGCGGAGGCCTCGAATTCTTCGTGTAGCGATAATTGCTCCACCAACGTATCGCGCAGATCGGTATCGTCATCCACGATCAGGATCTTGCGGGCATTGGCCATGGGGGGTCATCCTTTTGGGGTCCGGCTCGGCGCGCATCCATGCCGCACCCAGCCGCGAGGGAAGTTTAAGGTCGCCGTTATTATTGTTGTTCGTGTTGAAGTAGTGGGCTGTTACCGATTCACAAGCCAGAAGCACTCTAACTCAGAATAGCAGGCCGTTTTGATGAATGTCCTGTAATGAATTCGACATTGCGCGTTCACATGAAAAATAAAGCAACTTCAGTCGGTTACACCAGGAATCGAAGTGCCGGGCCGCTGTCGGCGATCCGCGTTAAGCCTGCTGCCGGTAATCCGCGGCGGGGCTGGCTGACGGCCGGAGCGCTGACCATTCCGGTTGCGCTGGGGCGAGGCGGCATTCTCGCCAACAAGCGCGAGGGCGATGGCGGCACCCCCAGAGGCAGCTTCCGGCCCAGGCAATTGTGGTGGCGGGGCGACCGGCACAGCCGTCCCCGGACATTCCTGCCGGCCCGGATCATCACCGGCGAGGACGCCTGGTGCGAGGATCCGCGGGATCGCCATTACAACCAGAGCATCCGGCTCGGCGAGGGGCAGGGCGGCGACCGCCTCGAACGCGGCGATCATCTCTACGACTTCATCATCGAGATCGACCACAATACGCGCCCCCGCATCGCCGGCCGCGGCAGCGCGGTGTTCCTGCACCTCGCCCGCGACAATTTCGGCCCGACCGCCGGCTGCGTCTCCATGACGAAATCCGCGATGCTGCAATTGCTGCGGCGCCTGGGCCCGCGAACAAAGATCATCATCGGGTGAGGGCGCGCCGCCGTCATTGCGAGGAGCCCTTGCGACGAAGCAATCCAGAATCTTTCTGCGGAGGGACTCTGGATTGCTTCGCTTCGCTCGCAATGACGAAATCGAGGACGTGTATGGCTCCCTGACCCGGCTTACGGCTATCACCGATGCCCGAAGATCGCGCTCCCGACGCGCACATGGGTGGCGCCCAACATGATGGCGGTCGCGAAATCGGCGCTCATGCCCATCGAGAGATTCGTCAAGCCATTGCGCGCGGCGATCTTGGCGGTGAGCGCAAAGTGCGCGGCAGGGGGCTCGTCGACCGGCGGGATGCACATCAACCCGGAGATCGTCAGCCCGTAGGTGTCGCGGCAGCTCGCAATGAAGGCATCGGCCTCGCCAGGCGCAACGCCGGCCTTCTGCGGCTCCTCGCCGGTGTTGACCTGGACGAACAGCTGCGGGTGCTTGTTCTGGGATTCGATTTCCTTGGCTAACGCTTGGCAAATGCTCGGACGGTCGACCGAATGGATGGCGTCGAACAGCGCGACCGCCTCTTTCGCCTTGTTGGATTGCAGCGGCCCGATCAGATGCAGCGCGATACCGGGGTAAGCAGACGTTAATGCCGGCCACTTGGCTTTGGCTTCCTGCACCCGATTCTCGCCAAATACGCGCTGTCCGGCGGCGATAACCGGAGTAATTGCGTCCGCCGCGAAAGTCTTGGACACGGCGATCAGCGTGACCGAGCCGCGGTCACGCTGCGCGTCCCTGCAGGCGCGTGCAATTTCGGCTTCGACTGTGGCGAGCGCATTTGGTGAATCGCCGGTTACCGGCGCGGCGTTGGCTTCTGTCATGACGTCTCTTGGCTGTGACCGAACCCGCGTTAGGTCCAATTTTACCGAGTTCAAGAAACAGTTTTTGAACCCTTCGCTTTACCTTAGCCCGCGGGGTGGGTAGCGAAAATGGCAAGCGTCAGTCTCAACCGCAAGCGCGCGAAACTCAAGCAGGTTCTCGGAATCCGGGCGCGGCTTGCGTTGCTCGCGGTGATTCTCGTGACGCCCCTGATGATCGAGCGCATCCGGTCCCTCGAAGACACGCGCGCGCGGCAGATCGCGCAGGCTGCGGCTGAATTCACCATTGTGGCAAGGCACAGCGCCGATGCGCAGCGCGAGGTGATCTCGTCGGTCGAGACCATCCTGAAATCGGAGGCCTTCATCCGCGCCTCCGCCGGCGGAATCACCAAGAGCTGCGACGTGCTGCGGGCGAGCCTGCCGTCGAGCCTCCCCTGGATCCGCACGCTTCTGATCGCCGGCCAGGACGGCCGCATCCAATGCACCACCAACAACATGTATGTCGGCCTCGATCTCAGCGACCGGCCGTACTTCCAGCAGGCCCAGGAAACCGGCCGCTTCGTGCTGAGCGACTTCATCATGTCGCGGCCGGTGCCCTCGCCGACGGTGATGGCGGTTTATCCGGTCTCCGCCTTCAGCGGTGTGGCCGATGCCGTCGTGCTCGCCACCGTCAATCTCGACTGGATGTCGAAGGTCATGAACAATCTGGGCGGTCGCGCCGGCATCACAGCGGTGCTGGTCGACAGCGCGGGCACCGTGCTGGCGGCACCGGCCGATCAGCACAGCGCGGTCGGCCGTCCGCTCGACCACATGCCGCTGATGTCCGCGATCGCCGACAAGGCGCTGCGCTCCGATCAGGATGAGGGTTCGCTGTCCTTCCTCGCCGCCGACGGCTCCCGCCGCGCCGTCAGCTATATCCGCATCGCCGGCACCAATGCCCGTCTGATCGCCAGCATCGACGAGGACAAGGTGTCCGCAGCGGTCAGCCGCGACATCCGCACCGCCTATCTGCAGCTCGCCTTCGTGCTCATGTTCGTCCTGCTCGGCGCGCTGATCGCCGCCGAAAAGCTCGTGATCAAGCCGATCGAGATGCTCGCCGACATGGCCAAGCGTCTCGGCGAGGGCGATCTCTCGGCCCGCGCCGCGCGCAATCGCCTGCCCGCCGAGTTCGTGCCGCTGGCCCGCGCGTTCAACGCGATGGCCGCGCAGCTGAGCCAGCGCGAGCGCGAGCTGATCGCAAGCAACGACCGCCTGACGGTGATGGCTTCGATCGACATGCTGTCCGGCCTCGCCAATCGCCGCGGTTTCCAGAGCCGGCTGGATTTCGAATGGATGCGCGCGCAGCAATATGGCAGCGAGCTTGCGCTTCTGATGATCGACGTCGATCATTTCAAGCTGTTCAACGACACCTATGGCCATCTCGAAGGCGATTCCTGCCTGACGCGACTCGGCGAATCGCTATCCGGCATCGCCGCCGACACGATGGGCTTCGCGGCCCGTTACGGCGGCGAGGAGTTCTGCCTGCTGCTGCCGAACACCGACGTGACGCGCGCCGTGGAGATCGGCGAGCAGGTGCGTTCGGCCGTGCTGAGGCTCTGTCTGCCGCACATCACCTCGCACCACATGATCGTCACCGTCTCGATCGGCGTCGCTGCGACCAAGCCGAACGAGACCCTGCGCCCAGGCGACCTGATCGAAGCCGCTGACGCCGCGCTCTACGCCGCCAAGCACCGCGGCCGCAACAACGTCGTCGAGCACGGCGTGCAGGCCATCGAGACCAGCGCGGCCGGCATGATGATGGTGGCGAGCGCCTAAAAAGCACGACGGGATTCATCGCGCCTTGGGTTGTTGTCTGGGCATGATCCTTCCGGAAAACCGCTTCGCACTTGTCCTGATCGTGCTTTACCCCGCAGCCCCGGCCCGCTCGAGCTCGCTCTCCGTCACCACACGATTACGACCGCCGCCCTTGGCGAGATAGAGCGCGCGGTCGCAACGCTCGATCAGATCCGCGATCGTCTCGCCGACCCGATATTGCGCCACGCCGATCGACACGCTGATGCCGGGCAGGATCTCGCCGGTCGAACGACGCGTGATGGTGGCTTCGGCGATTGCGCGCCTGATGCGTTCGGCGATCTCGGCGCAGGCGGCCAGATCGGCGTCCGGCAGCACCGCGATCAGCTCCTCGCCGCCATAGCGGGCCGGCAGATCCTGCGCGCGAACCTTCTCGCGCAGCACCTTGGCCATCAGGCGCAGCACCTGGTCGCCGACACCGTGGCCGAAATTGTCGTTGAAGGACTTGAAGTGATCGATGTCGAGCAGCAGCACGCTGAGCGGCTCGCCCCATTCCGCCGTCGTCTGCGCCTTGCGCAGGAATTCATCGAGTGCCCGCCGGTTCGCGAGCCCCGTCAGCGTGTCGGTCCGGGCGCGCTGCTCGGATCGCGACAGCGAATCGCGGATCACGTCGAGCTCGCGGGTCTTTTCCGCAAAGCCTGCCTCCAGCCGCGTCGCCCGCGTGGCGGCCCGCGCCAGCTCGTTCATGAGCTGGGCGACCAGCAGCTTTGGATCGACGCCGGCCTTGCCCTGGTCGGCCACCTGGCTGATGACCTGCATCTGCGAATGATTGTCAGCGATCGCTGTCGCCAGAAACTCCTTCGCCGTCCCCATCAGCGCCTGCAGCCGCTCGGACGTGTCGACCACGACGGCACTCACCTGGGGCGCGACGTAGGTCTCGAACAGATCCTGATTGGTTTGGGCATCGAACGGACGATTGTGATCGATCAGGAGATCGATTGCGTTGCGCAGATCGTCGTGGCCGCCTGCGAAATATTGGTACCAGACCGCAAAATTGGCCGGGGTCGGCGCAACCCGCTGTTCGGCCATGCTCCGCATCGCCCGCCCAGCAATGGACGCGGCATAGTCGTAATCGGGATCGTCGAAGCTGGAATCCATTTGCGGTACGCGGCCTTGTCGAGCCGCAAATTGGCATTGACCCCTTAATCACACCCCAACGCGGGCCCTCGTAGTTATGCGGAGGCGTGGTCAAAGTTCCAAAACGCGGCAACCCATTGACCCCCCGAGGTCTTCTATGGCCTAGTCCGCCGTCTTGACGGCCGAACCCACGAAAACCCAACGATTCCATGACCTCCGAACGCTATAACGCCCGCGATGCCGAACCGCGCTGGCAACGCCTCTGGGACGAGCAGGCGATCTTCGTCTCCAAGAACGACGATCCGCGGCCGAAATATTACGTCCTCGAGATGTTCCCCTACCCGTCCGGGCGCATCCATATCGGCCATGTCCGGAACTACACGCTCGGCGACGTGCTGGCCCGCTTCATGCGCGCCAAGGGGTTCAACGTGCTGCATCCGATGGGCTGGGACGCTTTCGGCCTGCCGGCCGAGAACGCCGCGATCGAGCGCAAGGTGGCGCCGAAGGCCTGGACCTACGACAACATCGCCGCGATGAAGAAGCAGCTCCGCTCGATCGGGCTGTCGCTGGACTGGTCCAGGGAGATCGCGACCTGCGATCCCTCCTATTACAAGCACCAGCAGAAGATGTTCCTGGACTTCCTGCGCGCAGGCCTTGCCGAGCGCGAGAAGCGCAAGGTGAACTGGGATCCCGTCGACATGACCGTGCTCGCCAACGAGCAGGTGATCGACGGCCGCGGCTGGCGTTCGGGCGCCGTGGTCGAGCAGCGCGAGATGAACCAGTGGGTCTTCAAGATCACGAAGTACTCGCAGGAGCTGCTGTCGGCGCTCGACGGGCTGGACCGCTGGCCCGACAAGGTGCGGCTGATGCAGCGCAACTGGATCGGCCGCTCGGAGGGCCTGTTGATCCGCTTCGCGCTGGATGCGGCAACGACGCCGGCGGGCGAGAGCGAGCTGAAGATCTTCACGACGCGCCCCGACACGCTGTTCGGCGCCAAGTTCATGGCGATCTCGGCGGATCATCCGCTGGCGCAGGCAGCAGCGGCCAAGAACCCGAAGCTTGCCGAGTTCATCGCCGAGATCAAGAAGATCGGCACCGCGCAGGAGATCATCGACACCGCGGAGAAGCAGGGTTTTGATACCGGCATCCGCGCGGTGCACCCATTCGATCCCTCCTGGAAGCTGCCGGTCTATGTCGCCAACTTCGTGCTGATGGAATACGGCACCGGCGCCATCTTCGGCTGCCCCGCACACGACCAGCGCGACCTCGATTTCGTCAACAAGTACAATCTCGGCAACACGCCCGTCGTATGCCCGGAAGGTCAGGACCCGAAGAGCTTCGTCATCACCGACACCGCCTATGACGGTGACGGCCGCATGATCAATTCGCGCTTCCTCGACGGCATGACCATCGACGAGGCCAAGGAAGAGGTGGCGAAACGGCTCGAGACCGAGCTGCGCGGCAACGCGCCGGTCGGCGAACGTCAGGTCAATTTCCGCCTGCGCGACTGGGGCATTTCACGCCAGCGCTATTGGGGCTGCCCGATTCCGATCATTCACTGTCCGAAGTGCGACGTGGTGCCGGTGCCGGATGCCGACCTGCCCGTGAAGCTGCCCGACGATGCGACCTTCGACAGACCGGGCAACGCGCTCGATCATCATCCGACCTGGAAGCACGTCACCTGCCCGCAATGCGGAGGCAAGGCCCAACGCGAAACCGACACCATGGACACCTTCGTGGATTCGTCCTGGTACTTCGCGCGCTTCACCGATCCCTGGAACGAGGCTTCGCCGACGACGCCTGATGTCGCAAACCGGATGCTGCCGGTCGACCAATATATCGGCGGCGTCGAGCACGCGATCCTGCATCTGCTCTACAGCCGCTTCTTCACCCGCGCGATGAAGGCGACGGGGCACATCGCGCTGGACGAGCCGTTCGCCGGCATGTTCACGCAAGGCATGGTGGTGCACGAGACCTACCAGAAGGCCGACGGCACCTATGTGCAGCCGGCCGAGGTGAAGGTCGAGGTCGGCGGCAACGGACGGCGCGCCACGCTGCTGACGACGGGCGAAGACATCGCGATCGGCCCGATCGAGAAGATGTCCAAGTCGAAGAAGAACACGGTCGACCCCGACGACATCATCGAGACCTATGGCGCCGACGTCGCCCGCTGGTTCATGCTATCGGACTCCCCGCCCGACCGCGACGTGATCTGGAGCGACGAGCGCGTCCAGGGCGCCTCGCGCTTCGTGCAGCGGCTGTGGCGGCTGGTGAACGATGCCGTCGAACTCGGCAAGGCTGCGCCCGCGGCCCGGCCGGCCAGCTTCGGCCCGGACGCCACCGCTTTGCGCAAGGCCGCCCACGGCGCGCTGGACAAGGTCACCACCGGCATCGAGCGGTTGCATTTCAACGTTTGCCTGGCCCATATCCGCGAATTCACCAATGCATTCTCGGAGGTGCTCCAGCGGCCCGGCCAGCCCGCCCCTGATCTCGCCTGGGCGATCCAGGAGGCCAGCCAGATCCTGGTCCAGCTTTTCTCGCCGATGATGCCGCATCTGGCCGAGGAGTGCTGGCAGGTGCTTTTCAAGAATGGTCTTGGCCGAAAGGGGCTGGTTTCGGAGGCCGATTGGCCCCAAATCGAACGCGATTTGCTGGTTGAAGACAGCGTGACCCTGGTGGTCCAGGTCAACGGCAAGAAGCGGGGTGAGGTCACAGTTGCAACAGCGGCCCAAAATCCGGAAATCGAGGCTGCCGTTTTGGCCCTCGATGCGGTAAAGCTGGCCCTGGACGGCAAGCCCGTCCGCAAGGTGATCATCGTCCCCAAGAGGATCGTGAATGTTGTCGGCTAGGATCCGTATCGCAGCCCGCTTGCTGGCAGTCGCCGCGCTGGCGGCGCTGACGGCCGGCTGCTTCCAGCCGATGTATGCCGAGCGCAGCGACGGCACCCCAGGCCTGCGCGAGAAGCTGATGGGGGTCGAGCTGCCCCCGATCAACAAGTCCAATGCCTCCCGCGAGGCCCGCGTCGGCGTCGAGATCCGCAACGCGCTGGCCTTCAAGCTTTATGGCACCGCGACGGGCATGCCGCCGACCCACCGGCTCGACATCCGCTTCACCACCAGCCGCTCCTCGCTGATCGTCAGCTCCATGACCGGACTGCCGACCAGCGAAAATCTCGGCATCGACGCCCAGTACAATCTGATCGACGTCGCGACCGGCCGGTCGGTGATGAACGGCTCGACGTTCTCGCGCGTGTCCTACGACATGCCCGGCTCCTATCAGCGCTTCTCGCGCACCCGCGCCGTACGCGATGCCGAGGATCGCGCCGCCAACGAGATCGCCGAGAACATCACGACCCGGCTCGCCTCGTTCTTCACTGCGGGCACGTAGTTCGCTCCCGTCGTTCCGGGGCACGCGAAGCGTGAGCCCGGAATCTCGATCCCAAACCTCTGGATTCTCTGGTGCGCAATTGCGCACCGTAGTTCGCGCCACGCGCGCCCGGAACGACGGTTAGCCCCAATGGTCGCACTGCGTGGAAAAGAGATCGACGCCTTCCTCGCCCGCCCTGATGCGGGCCGTCCGATCATCCTGCTCTACGGTCCTGATGCCGGTCTGGTGCGCGAGCGCGCCGATGCGCTGATCGCGTCCAGCGTCGACGATCCCAACGACCCGTTCTCGCTGGTCAAGCTCGACGGCGACGAGCTCTCCGCCGAGCCGTCGCGCCTCGTCGACGAGGCGATGACGGTGCCGCTGTTCGGCGGCCGCCGCGCCATCCGCGTTCGCGCCGGCTCGCGCAGCTTTGCCAGCGGCATCGAGACGCTGGCCGAGATGAACGTGAAGGATTGCCGCATCGTGATCGAGGCCGGCGAGCTCCGCCCGGAATCGCCGCTGCGCAAGACCTGCGAGAAAGCCAAAACGGCGGTCGCGATCGGCTGCTATCCCGACACCGAGCGCGATCTTGCCAAACTGATGGACGACGAGCTGCGCATCGCGAATTTGCGCATCGCGCAGGACGCCCGCGCGGCGCTGATGTCGTTCCTCGGCGGCGACCGCCAGGCCTCGCGCAACGAGCTGCGCAAGCTGACGCTCTACGCCCACGGCAAGGGTGAGGTCACGCTGGATGACGTCATGGCCGTGGTCGCCGATGCCTCCGAGCTGAAGCTCGATCCGATCGTCGACGGCGCCTTCGCCGGGCGGCCCGACATCGTCGAGACCGAGTTTGCCAAGGCGATGATCGCCGGGACCTACCCCGGCGTGATCATCTCGGCCGCCCAGCGCCAGGCCGCGTGGCTGCACAAATCCGCGCTCGCCATCGCCGACGGCACGCCAGCCTCCGCCGTGCTCGAGGGCGGCTATCCGCGCCTGCATTTTTCTCGAAAGCCTGCAGTCGAAACCGCGCTGCGCAATTTCAGCCCGGCGCGGCTCGCCGCTGTGATCGAGCAGCTCGCGACCGCCGCGCTCGACACCCGCAAGCAGTCCACCCTCGCCGCCGCCATCGCCCAGCGCGCGCTGATGGCGATCGCCGCGAACGCGAAGCGGCGGGGATAGGCCCCCGCTCTCTCGCCACGTCATTGCGAGCGCAGCTGTCTCCACCCGTCATTGCGAGCGGAGCGAAGCAATCCAGAATCGTTCCGCAGTGGGACTCTGGATTGCTTCGCTGCGCTCGCAATGACGATGTGGAAATAGTTGCGCGCCCACGCACGCCCTGACGTCCTCGAACGTGGGAACGACGCCCGAGGATTCGGTCTACAGCGCGCCCTTGGCCAGCCGCTTCATCACCTCGTCGAGCTGATCGAGGTTGCGGTAGTTGATCTGCACGGAGCCGCCGGGATCGCGGTGGTTGACGGTGACCTTGAGGCCGAGCGCGTCGCTGACGCGCTTCTCCAGATCGATCGTGTCGGGGTCCTTTTCCTTGCCCCCGTTGGCGCGCGCCTTCTGCGGCTTGCGCTCTGGCACGCCCTCTTCGTGCGCGAGCGCCTCGGCCTGGCGGACGTTGAGACCTTCCTCGACGATGCGCTTGGCGGCAGCGAGCGGATCGGGCACGCCGATCAACGCGCGGGCGTGGCCGGCCGTCAGCTCGCCGGTCGCGATGAAGGCCTGCACCTCCGCCGGCAGCTTGGTCAGCCGCATCATGTTGGCGACGTGGCTGCGGCTCTTGCCGACGACCTTGGCAATGTCGTCCTGGCTGCGTTTGAACTCGTTGGCGAGCGCGTGATAGCCCTGCGCCTCCTCCATCGGGTTGAGGTCCTCGCGCTGGACGTTCTCGACGATCGCGAATTCCAGCGCGTCGCTGTCGCTGATGTCGACCGGCACGATCGGCACTTCGTGCAGGCCGGCCATTTGCGAGGCGCGCCAGCGTCGTTCGCCGGCGATGATCTCGTAGCGATCCTGCGCGCCCTTCACGGGCCGCACCACGATCGGCTGGATCACGCCATGCTGCCTGATGGAGTCGGAGAGCTCCTTCAGCTCGGTGTCCGAAAACGTGCGGCGCGGGTTGCGCGGATTGGCCTTGATGAATTCGATCGGCACCTTGCGCTGCGCGCGCGGACGATCGACATGCTGGGCCTCGCCGCCGACGTCACCGATCAGACTTGCAAGACCCCGGCCCAGTCGCGAACGCGCTTCATCGGCCATCGCCAGCTCCCTTGGATTCACGGTGCAGCACTCCAGAACTGAATTATCGTAGGGTGGGCAAAGCGAAGCGTGCCCACCGATTGTGTGCGGAGGACGGTGGGCGCGGAAAACGCCTTTGCCCACCCTACGGGAGCGTCAATGCGTCGTGCGCAGCTCGCGCTCGCGCTGGATCACTTCGGTCGCGAGCCGCAAATACGCTTCGCTGCCGACGCATTTGAGATCATAGACCAGCACCGGCTTGCCGTAGGACGGCGCTTCCGAGATGCGCACGTTGCGCGGGATCATGGTCTTGTAGACCTTCTCGCCCATGAACTGGCGGACGTCGGCGACGACCTGGTTCGACAGGTTGTTGCGCGAGTCGAACATGGTCAGCACGATGCCGTGGATCGACAGGTTCGGATTGAGCGTCGAGCGCACCTGCTCGACGGTCTGCAAGAGTTGCGACAGACCTTCGAGCGCGAAGAACTCGCACTGCAGCGGCACCAGGATCGCATCCGACGCCGCCATCGCGTTGACCGTGAGCAGGTTGAGCGAGGGGGGGCAGTCGATCAGCACGTAGGTGTAGTCGGCGTCAGGCGAGACGTTGTTGTTGAGCGCGCCGATCGCGTCGCGCAACTTGAAGGCGCGACCGGGCGTGGTGCCGAGCTCGAGCTCGAGGCCGGAGAGGTCCATGGTCGAGGGTGCGATGTGCAGCCGAGGCACCGCGGTCGAGACCACGGCTTCACGCAGAGGCGCTTCACCGATCAGCACGTCATAGGTCGAGCAGGAGCGGTTGCGGCGATCGATGCCGAGGCCGGTCGAGGCGTTGCCCTGCGGATCGAGATCGACGATCAGGACGCGCTCGCCGATCGCAGCGAGCGCCGTGCCGAGGTTGATCGCTGTGGTTGTCTTTCCCACGCCGCCCTTTTGATTCGCCAGCGCGAGAATGCGCGGATGGCCATGGGGGACCTCATCGGACTTTTGGGCCGTCTGTTCTTGCTGCGGTTCGTCAATCACGCTCATCGCGATTCCCCACTCACCCCTCAGCCGCGCCGTTCGGCGGCATTGAGCTCCACGATCCACCCGTCGCCCGTGCGGCTTTGGTGGAGCTGCGGCCGAATATTCCAATATTTAGCGGCTTCGGTCAATTCAGCCTCTACATCTTGACCCTTGAGAAATAACGCCTTTGCGCCCTGGCGCATCAGCGGCTCCGCAAAGCCGATGAGTTGATGTAGCGGAGCCAGTGCACGCGCGGTGACGCAATCGACGGGGCCGGTGATTCTATCCACATTATCCCCGATCTCAGCGAGATGTACGACTCCCGGAGATGTGGTGACGCGGATCGCTTCGCGCAAAAAGGCGGCCTTCTTGGCGATTCGCTCGACGAGATGGACGCTCGCGCCAAGTGTGCCGGCCATGGCGCAGGCGAGCACGACCCCGGGAAATCCGCCACCGCTGCCGAGATCGGCCCAGCGCTTTGCGGCCGGCGCGAGATCGATCAGCTGAAGCGAGTCGGCGATGTGCCGGGTCCAGAGCTGCGGCAAGGTCGAGGGCGCGACCAGATTGGTCTTGGCCTGCCACTCCCGCAGCAGCGCAATGTAGCGATCGAGCCGCTCCTCGGTTTCACGTGAAACGGGAGCCAGCTTGAGGGCAGCGATCTTGTCAGCGGCGATGATGGAATCGAGCGCCTTGTCGTTGGCAACGGCCTTACTGGCCGTTGGGCTGACCGGTCCCGCCTCCATTCGGCGCCCAGCGCCCTCGCCCGCTTGGGGTCGTCGCGTTGGCGGTCGATCCCCGCCCGATCCGCGCTGTTTCACGTGAAACGCCTATGCGATTGGCTTTATGCGATTGCTTTGGAAGTCTTTCGTGCCTCGCGGCGCAGATAGGCCGCGAGAATGCCGAGCGCCGCCGGCGTCATACCGTCAATGCGGCCGGCCTGGCCGACGGTGAAGGGTCGTGCCTTCTCCAGCTTGGTACGCACTTCATTGGAGAGACCGGGAACGAGATGGTAATCGACGTCCGCCAGCACCATGCCCTCGTCGCGGCGGAAGGCTTCGACGTCGGCGCTCTGGCGCTCCAGATAGACGTCGTACTTGGCGTCGATCTCGAGATGGGTGGCGATGACGGGATCGATGGCCGACAGCTCCGGCCAGATCGCGCGGACCTGGCTCCAGCCGATCTCCGGATAGGCCATCAGCTCGAAGGCCGAACGGCGCTGGCCATCCCGGTTCAGCGACAGCCCGTGCTTGATCGCCTCGTTCGGGGTGATGGTCAGGGACTTCGAGAGCGTCCTGGCGGCGTTCAACGCATCCATCTTGGCGCGATGATGGCGGGTTCTGGCGCTGCCGACGCACCCCAGGGCGATGCCCTTCTCGGTCAGACGCTGATCGGCATTGTCGGCCCGCAGGGTCAGCCGGTACTCGGCCCTCGAGGTGAACATGCGATAGGGCTCGCTGATCCCGCGGGTGACGAGGTCGTCGATCATCACGCCGAGATAGCCGTCGGCACGATCGAACACGGTGAGCGCGGCACCGCTGGCGGAAAGCGCCGCATTCAGGCCGGCAACAATGCCCTGCCCGGCGGCTTCCTCATATCCGGTGGTGCCGTTGATCTGCCCGGCCAGGAACAACCCGCGCAGACGCTTGGTCTGCAGGGTCGGATCGAGCTCGCGCGGATCGATGTGGTCGTATTCGATGGCATAGCCGGGGCGAACCATCTTCACCCGCTCCAAGCCGGGAATGCTGGCAAGGATCGCAAGCTGCACCTCCTCCGGCAGCGAGGTCGAAATGCCGTTGGGATAGACGGTCGTATCGTCGAGCCCTTCCGGCTCCAGGAAGATCTGGTGGCCGTCGCGGTCGCCGAAGCGGACGATCTTGTCCTCGATCGAGGGGCAATAACGCGGCCCGGAGCTCTTGATCTGGCCGGAGTACATCGGGGAGCGATGGACATTGGCCCGGATCACCTCATGGGTCGCCGGCGTGGTCCGGGTGATCCCGCACTGGATCTGCGGCGTCGTGATCCGCTCGGTCATCACCGAAAACGGCTCCGGCGGCTCGTCGCCGGGCTGCATCTCGACCGCCGACCAGTCGATCGTGGTGCCGTCGAGACGCGGCGGAGTGCCGGTCTTGAGACGTCCGAGGGTAAAGCCAGCGCGCTCGAAAGAGCTGGAAAGGCCCATTGCAGGCGCCTCGCCGACCCGGCCGGCGGGCCAGTTCTTCTCACCGAGATGAATCAGCCCACGGAGAAAGGTGCCGGTGGTCACGACAACGGCCCCTGCCCGAAGCTCCCGGCCGTCCGCTAGGCGCAGTCCGGTCACCCGGTTATCGACCACGATCAGCTCGTCGGCCTCACCCTCGATGACGGAGAGGCCTTCGGTCTCCCGGATCGCCGCCTGCATCGCCGCCGCGTAGAGCTTTCGGTCTGCCTGAGCCCGGGGGCCACGCACAGCGGGGCCCTTACGGCGATTGAGAACGCGAAACTGGATGCCGCCGGCATCGCCGACACGGCCCATCAGACCGTCGAGCGCATCCACCTCCCGGACCAGATGGCCCTTGCCGAGCCCGCCGATGGCGGGATTGCAGGACATCGCGCCGACCGTGGAGAAACGGTGCGTCACCAGAGTGGTCGCCGCACCCATCCGGGCAGCGGCAGCCGCGGCTTCACAGCCGGCGTGGCCGCCGCCAATGACGATGACGTCGAAACTCTCTCGCTCTGTTCGCATGGACGGACTTCTAGCTCAGAGCTGGGAAAGCCGGAAGTGGAAACTCGGGAGCGGCGTTTCACGTGAAACAGGCGCAAGCCCCAAGTCGGAACCATTTTCGCGAAAAACAAGCCCATGCACAGTAGGATGTGCATTGATCCATCTGGTGTTTCACGTGAAACAAATATGGCCTCCTAGGCCGAGCGATGCTCGACCAGACATCCGGTCACATGCCCTCACCGCGCCGCTTTAGCTGCTAGTCGGGGGGCGCCACGTACCGCGTCATGCTCCGTCATTGCGAACGCAGCGAAGTAATCCAGGATCTCGTGGAGGAGGCAGTCTGGATTGCTTCGTCGCAAGGGCTCCTCGCAATGACGGGGAGAGAGCGGCGTTTCAAGTAAACAAAGCGAGGACCCGCCCATGTTTCACGTGAAACAGAAGAAATGGAACAAGGGCTAGTTTTACAATCAAGTACTAGCGTTACTTTCCGATACAGAATTTCTGGAAGATGGCGCCAAGGACGTCCTCGACGTCCACGCGGCCCAAGAGCCGGCCCAAGGCATAGGCCGCTGCCCGCAGCTCTTCGGCCGCGAGCTCCTCGCCGTCTTCTACAAGGTCCAGACTTCGGCGCAAGCTGTCTGAGGCCCGGCTCAACAAGTCTCGCTGGCGGGCCCGGGTCACCATGGCGCCCTCGGTGGTCCCGAAGAACTCGGAAGCGAATCTCACCAGCGCGTCGACCAGCTCGGGGATGCCGTCGCCCCGGCTTGCCGAGATCCCGAACTCGCCGCTTGGCCCCGCTCCACCGCCCCCGCCGAGATCGATCTTGTTGCGCACGATCCAGACCGAGCCGCCGGATGAAGCACCACCGTCCGCGGATGTCCAGCGCGAGCGCATTGTGTCGAGATCGAGGGCTTGCCCGCCCTCCACCAACCACAACACCAGATCGGCGTCCTCGGCTCGCGCGCGGGCCCGGCGCACGCCTTCCTGCTCCACGGGATCATCGGTCTCGCGGATGCCGGCAGTGTCGATGACCGTAACCGGATAGCCATCGAGATCGAGCTGCACCTCGATCACGTCGCGCGTGGTGCCGGCATGCGGCGAGACGATCGCGACCTCGCGGCGCGCCAGCTGGTTGATCAGCGTCGACTTGCCGACATTCGGCTCGCCCGCGATCGCAACCACCAGGCCATCGCGCAGCCGTTCGGAATGTCCCTGTGCCGCAAGCACTTTTGTGATTTCGTCGTGAAGCGACTTGATCGCTTTCACCGCCGGCGCCCTCAGCTCCGCGGGCACGTCGCCTTCATCGGAAAAATCGATGCCGGCCTCGATTAGCGCGGAGGCCTCGATGATGCGCTCGCGCCAGTCGCGCGCGCGGTCGCCGAGCAGGCCCTGCAGCTGGCGTAGCGCCTGACGGCGCTGGCGGTCGGTGTCGGCGTGAATGAGGTCGTCGAGGCCCTCGGCCTCGGTCAGGTCGAGTTTGCCATTCTCGAAGGCGCGCCGGGTGAACTCGCCGGGCTCCGCCGCGCGCGTATTCGGAATATCTGAAAAAGCGGCGAAGAGCGCCGCCAGCACCGCCCGGCCGCCATGGACGTGAAATTCGGCAATGTCCTCGCCCGTCGCGCTGGCCGGTCCCGGAAACCAGAGCACGACCGCATCGTCGATCGGCTGGCCTGCGCCGTCCCGGAGCAGCCGCCGGCTCGCCTGTCGCGGCGCCGGCAACCGGCCCGCAAGCGTCGTCACCGCCAAGCCGGCTTGCGCGCCGGAGACGCGGACCACGGCGATCGCGCTGGGCGCCCGCCCCGATGACAGCGCAAAAATGGTCTGCTCTCGCGGATGCATGGCCTATTTGTCCGGCTGCCGCCGAAAACGCAAACGTCCGTTTTCCGGACGAGCCAACCGTGTTTTGCTGCACAAGATCATGCAGCAAATCGAATATTGCGATGCACAATAACTGCGGGCGTTTTGCTGCACTTTGCCTGATAAGCACACGGGAGGACTGACCCGATTTCAAATATTTAGCTTTAATATCAACAGATTACTAGACATCCAAGGTCGAAGATCCGAGCAGCGGGATGTCTTCCATGCTGCATCTTCGCTGCAGCAAAGCTGCACAATAAAAAGGGCGCCCGAAGGCGCCCTCGAAGTCTTTGCTGCAGTGTCCTCAGGTGTTCATGGAGTCGAAGAACTCCGAATTGCTCTTGGTCGAGCGCAGCTTGTCGAGCAGGAAGTCGATCGCGTCCATCGTACCCATCGGATTGAGGATGCGGCGGAGCACGTACATCTTCTTGAGCACCTGCGGATCGGTGATGAGCTCCTCCTTGCGGGTGCCGGAGCGC